>JALFFX010000049.1 GCA_022777645.1 Erysipelotrichaceae bacterium | reverse complement strand
TCTAAAACATAAAGAACACCACTTAAGTTACTACCAATTTGAGTAGCAAGACGAATGCGTTGCGCTTCACCACCTGATAAAGTCATCGTCATTCTCGAAAGTGTAAGATAATCAAGACCGACATCGAGAAGGAATTTCACTCGTGACTGAATTTCTTTTAAAATCAAATGCGATATTTGTTTTTCTGTTTCGCTAAATTTATTTTCTGTATCGGTGAGAAATTTTGCTAATTCTTCAATTGATAAAGTTGTGACTTCATATATATTTTTGTTATTAATTTTCACTGATAAAGCTTCAGGAGATAGACGGGCGCCATGACAAGAAGTGCAAATTGTATCGCGCATATAAAATTCATACATGCTTCTCATCATTTCGGATGATGTTGTGTTATATAAACGATCAATTCTTGTTTTTACACCTTCGATATATCCATTCCTATTTGTGACATTTTTGGAAGAAGACACCAATTGATATTTGAAAGGTCTATCAGAACCGATAAAAATAATATCTTTTTCTTTTTTAGTTAATTCAGAAAATGGTTTATCAAGAGAAATATTGTATTGTTTACATAAAAATTCAAATTCTTGCCAATCAAGATTTTTTGAATCAACAATATTTTTAAAAAAGCGGATTGCTCCTTGTCTAATCGAAAGGTTTTCATCAGGAACAATAATATCTCTTGCCGCTTCGCGCTTAATTCCTAAGCCATTGCATTCTTTGCAGCAACCAAGTGGGGCATTAAATGAAAATAAACGCGGTTCAAGTTTTGGAACTGAAAAACCACATTTTGGACATGAATGGAGTGAAGATAATAATTTTTCTTCTTTATCGCTTAAAAATACGACATATCCTTTTGAAAAATCAACAGCGAGTTCAATTGACTCAGTTAATCTTGAACGAATATCATCTTTAATAATGACACGGTCAATAACAATATCGATATCATGAAATAAATTTTTCTCTAAAGGAGATATTTCGCTTAATCTAACAATTTCGCCATCTAAGCGAATTCTTTCAAACCCTTGTTGTTTGATGTTCATCAAGACATCTTTATGGGTTCCTTTTTTATGAGATACAATCGGAGAAAGGATTTGTAATTTCATTCCCTTTTCATAACTAAGAGCGTAATCCACCATTTGTTTAATAGTAAATGGTTTAATAGGTTCGTTATGAATTGGGCAATATGCCACCCCAATATGAGCATATAGTAATCGCAAATAATCATATATTTCCGTAACAGTGCCTACTGTTGATCGTGGATTGTGCGATGTTGTTTTTTGATCGATGCTAATAGCAGGAGATAATCCTTCGATTGAATCAACATCTGGTTTTTCAACACCACCTAAAAATTGACGAGCATAACTAGATAATGATTCAACATATCGTCTTTGACCTTCAGCAAATATAGTATCAAACGCTAAAGTGGTTTTACCACTTCCAGAAAGTCCAGTAAAAACATTTAATGCATATTTTGGGATGGTAACATCAACGTTTTTTAGATTGTTTTCTTTAGCGCCTTTAACAACGATATATTTGCTTTCCATAAAAAAGATTTTACCATAAAATAAATGTTAATAACACATTATGTGTTTAACATTATTTGTTGTCTTTGCTATTATATTTCTTAATCGGGATGTAGCGTAGCTTGGTATCGCGCTTCCTTAGGGAGGAAGAGGCCGCTGGTTCAAATCCAGTCATCCCGACCAGACGATATGAACAGACTTGATACTCATTATCAGGTCTTTTTTCTTGCTTTTTACCGCCCAGATTTAAATGTAACGGAAAGAAAATTATTAAAGCTTTTAATGTTTGTTTCTATCCCATTAATTGTTATTGGTCTTTGGCTTTATACTGATTCTGTTGCTGACTTTTTAACATATCCACTTTGGAACAGGCATTCCACGCATATTTTAAGCATACGAGGGAACTGGTAAAGAGCCGACGTTCTATGATAGTGACAATTTCTTCATTGTATATTTGCCAAATCTTAACTATCAAAAAGATGCTGACCAAATAAATGACCAAATAAATGACCCAATAAGTGATATGGGTTTAGAAATATTAAAAATCATTCAAAACAATCCAGGAATTAGCGTTAATGGTGTTTTTAAAATCCTTAAAGAATTAAATGAAAAAGTTACTCTAGATATTATTCGAAATTCAATTAGACGTGAACTTTATAACCTAATAGGACATCATGGTTCAAAGAAGACCGGCGGTTATTACACTAAGACTAATGTAAAATGAAAGCCCATTGAATCATAGGTATAATATTCATTATTCTTTTTGTTCCATTTGTCACACTTGGAATACGGGCTTTTGCATCCGGAATCAATCCTGGAAACATTAACTATATTGTCGTGCCTTTATTTGGAACTGTTTCTATGCTAATCGGAGTAGGATTTTTGATAGTTGGATTAATAATGGCTATTAAGAAATATGTTCAAGTCCTGAAACCTCAGTGATTTTGTATCAAAGATATTCTTCAATCTATCGATAAAACCTTGATTTGTATCAGCAATATTTTTCACGAGCATATTGAAAGCATAGGTTTGATATATCAAAATTAAGTTATCAAGCCTTTTTTATATAAACGTGAAAACCTCATAACCAAGCCACTTATTTGAAATATAAGAAGAGATGTAGTATCAATTTAGAATCTTAAAAGTTATTTTTTGATAATATTTTAAATTTTTAAGTTTTGTAGTCGGGCATTTTTATGCAGTTTCGTGGTAATGTTGAATAAAATTATTGCATTTTCGTGGTAAAACTTAATGAATTAATTGCATTTTCGTGGTAAAAGAAATATGGAATGATGAATTGCCATCAAACGTAAAAGAAATTCATCAACTAAATGGCTAGATAAAGTAAATGATGAAGAATATGATAAATTAAAATAAGGAGAAAAAGAAAATGTTAGGAAATTTTAAATATTGTAATCCAACTAAGTTGTATTTTGGAGATGAATCACTTAATTATTTAAGTGATGAATTAAAGAATTATGGTAAAAACATTGTATTAATTTATGGCGGAGGTTCTATTAAGAAAAATGGAATCTATGATGAAGTAATTAATATATTGAAGAAAAATAATAAAAATATAACTGAGATTTCAGGTGTTATGCCAAATCCAACAGTTGAAAAACTATATGAAGGTATAGAAATTGCAAGATCTGCTAACGCTGATTTGCTACTTGCGGTAGGAGGAGGATCTGTAATTGATTATGCTAAAGCAGTTGCAGTATCAATCTATTGTAATGAAGACCCATGGGATAAATACTTTATAAAATTCGATGAACCAGATTGTAAAATTGTTCCAGTTGGATGTGTACTTACAATGGTTGGAACAGGCTCTGAAATGAATGCTGGTTCTGTTATAACTAACCCAAAACAAAAATTAAAAATCGGACATGTTTTCCAAAGTGAAGAGGTAATGCCAAGATTTGCCATTTTAAATCCTATTTATACATTAACCTTACCTGAATATCAAATGGTTGCAGGAATATATGATATATTTAGCCATATTTGTGAACAATATTTTTCAGGCGAAGATGACAATACAAGTGATTATATCAGTGAAGGATTAATGCGTTCTTTAATTCATTCAAGTCTAATTGCAAAGAAAAATCCTAATGATTATGAAGCAAGAAGTAATATTATGTGGACAGCAACATGGGCTTTAAATACATTGATTGCAAAGGGTAAATCAACAGATTGGATGGTTCACATGTTAGGACAAGCGGTTGGCGCTATTACAAACGCAACTCATGGTATGACTTTATCTGCAGTATCTTTACCGTATTATCGCTATATTATGAAATATGGACTTAATAAATTCGTTAGATTTGCTAAAAATGTTTGGAATATCGATGATACTAATAAATCTAAAGAAGAGGTTGCAACTGAAGGCCTTAATGCTATGGAAGCTTGGATGAATGAGCTTGGTCTTATTATGAATATCAGCAAATTAGGTGCAACAAAAGAAATGATAGAAGATCTTGTTAATGCAACTATAATTCTTGAAGGTGGATATAAGCTTTTAAATAAAGAAGAAATTAAAGAAATATTTATTAAATCATTATAATCAAGGAGCGAAAATAATGAAAAATGTCGTTGTTATTTCATCTTCCTTAAGAAATGGAAGTAATTCAGAAATACTTGCCAAAGAATTTATACGAGGTGCATCAATTAAACATAATGTTGAATATATCTCATTAAAGGATATAAATTTTAAATTTTGTTTAGGATGTCTAATGTGTCAAAAAACAGGCAAATGCGTTATTAATGACGATGTAAAACAATACCTTGAAAAAATATCTAATGCAGACGTATTAGTATTCGCAACACCTATTTATTATTATTGTATGTCTGGTCAACTTAAGACATTCTTAGATAGGTTAAATCCTTTATATGTTAAGCATAATAATTTCAAAGAAATATATCTTCTTGCATCGTGCGCAGATGATAGTGATTCCGCAATAGATAAAACGATTGTAGCTTTAAATGGATGGATTGAATGTTTTGATGGAGTGGAATTAAAAGGAACTTTGTTAGCTACTTCAGTTACTGAACCAAATACTCTTACTGAAGAATTTAAAAATAAAGCTTATTCTTTAGGTGCGAGCATATAAATGAATCATCTTCCGATGAAGTGTTAGGATAAAAGTGGACAAAGGCAAAAAAGCATCATCCACTTTTTTTCTTTGTCGTTTTATTTTCAATAAGTTTTCAAATGGCAAATCCGTTAAGAATAAAGTTAACGATGCCTAGTCCTGAAAAAAGAGATAATTCATAAATATTTAAATCGTCCGTCATGGTTCTAACAAAAAAGAGGCTTTTAATCACCGATTGGTTTTTAAATAGCCTCTTAAATATTAATTATTCAGATTATAAACCGAATTTTTTGATTCTTTCCCAACGTTCTTTAGCACAACGTTCGCTCTTTTGTAAGAGTTCTTCGGCGTGTTTTGGATTGACAACTGGGAGTTGTGAGAATCTTGTTTCACCCATGACAAATTCACGGAATTTGCTAAAGTCTGGTTCTTTGCAGTCAAGGGTCAAAGCTGGTTTTCCTAAAGCGATGTTGCGTGGATCATATCTAAATGTTGTGAAATAACCACATTCAACAGCTTTCTTTTCAACTTTCATTGAATTGGATAAGCCACCTTTAATACCATGGTTTGCACAAGGAGCATAGCAAATAACAAGTGATGGTCCGTTAAAGCTTTCAGCTTCTTTGAATGCTTGAATTGCTTTTGCTGGATTGGCGCCTAAGCTAACTTGAGCAACATAGACGTGACCATAGCTCATGGCAATTAAAGCAAGGTTTTTCTTTTCACCAGTTTTACCGGAAGCAGTGAATTTAGCAATGCTACCAGTTTGTGATGATTTGGAAGATTGACCACCAGTGTTGGAATAAACTTCGGTATCAAGAACCATGATGTTGACATCATCATCGTTAGCGATGACGTGATCTAAACCACCATAGCCAATATCATAGCTCCATCCATCACCACCAATGATCCAGACAGATTTATCAAGCATGTCTTTTTCATATGGGAGAATGGCTTTGATTTGTTTATCTTTGCTTTCTTTAACAAGTTCGATGAGATGTGGAATAATCTTACGAGCTTCTTTCTTGTTCTTGATATTTTCAAGATAAGAACGAATAGCGACTTTAAGTTCTTTAGAAACGCCTCTTCTTGTTAATGCTGGTTCAAGAATTGCAACGATTTGACCAAGTTTGTAGTCAGTTGCTGCTCTCATACCATAACCAAATTCTGCATTATCTTCGAATAATGAGTTGGCCCAAGCCACACCTTCGTTGTTCTTATCGGTGCAGAATGGAGTAAGTGGAGTAGAACCAGAATAAATTGATGAACATCCAGTTGCGTTAGCAACAAGCATATCTTTACCAAATAATTGGCTAATGAGACGATAATATGGAGTTTCACCACAACCAGCACATGCGCCAGAAATTTCCATATATGGCATTAAGAAGCCAACACCTTTAACGGTGCTTTGGAGAGCTTCTGGAAGTGCATCGGCTTTGTATGTGACGTGTTTATATAAGTAGTCAGCACCTTCTTCTTGGCCAAATTGTGATTTGGCTTCAGCCATATATAAGGCTTTTTTGCCAGCCTTGTTTGCCATACATTCGCTGACACAAAGACCACAGCCAACACAGTTCTTTGGCGAAACTTGGATGCGGAATTTAAGACCTTTAACACCCATTGCTACAAGAGTGTCATCTTTGACAATGCTTGGAGCAGCTGCTAATTCTTCTTCATTTAATAAGAATGGTCTGATTGTGGCGTGAGGACAGACAAAGGCACAATTGTTACATTGGATACAATCTTTGCTATTCCAGACAGGAACACGGTCAGCAATTGAACGTTTTTCTTTGAAGGTGATATCATTTTTCATCGTGCCATCAAGAAGTTCGAATTCTTTGAATTTGGAAACTGGTAATGTGTCGCCATCAAGAGTACCGATGACGTTAACATATGAATCAAAATATTCATCGCCAGTATTTTCTCTAACACGTAATGATGGAAGATTTGCCCATTCTGGATCAACTTTAACTTCGCGTAAGCCTTCTGTACCAGCGTCAATCGCGCGATAGTTGAGTTGGACAACTTCTTCACCTTTCTTAGCATATGTTTTCTTTGCAAATTTCTTCATCCATTCATTAGCTTCTGCATATGGCATAATGTTTTGATTGAGATAGAAGAATGATGCTTGAAGAATTGTATTTGTATGGCGACCCATACCAATTTCTGAAGCAATCTTATTTGCATCGATAACATAGAATTTAATATGTTTGGTTGCTAATTGATGTTTAACACGATTTGGAAGTGATTTGGCTAATTGCTCATCACTCATATCGGTATTGAGAAGGAATGTGCCACCATCTTTTAAGTTCTTGAGCATGTCGAATTTAAGGACATATGTATCAAGTGAGCAAGAGATGAAGTCAGCATTTTCAACATAATATGTTGAGCGAATTGGATCTTTACCAAAACGTAAGTGGGAACGGGTAACACCACCAGCTTTACGTGAGTCATATTGGAAATATGCTTGAGCATATTGATGTGTGGCATCACCAATGATTTTAATTGATGATTTGTTAGCACTTACTGTACCATCACTACCTAAACCATAGAATAAGCATGATGTGTAATTAGCTTTGACATGAAATTTTTCATCAACTGGGATTGAAAGATGAGTGACATCATCATTAATACCAACTGTGAATCCGTGGAATGGATTTGCTTCAAGGAAATCGTAAACTGATTTGATGTGTTTTGGTTGAGTGTCCTTGCTAGAAAGACCATAACGTCCGCCAAAAACTTCAATATTTTTACGACCGACTTGTTTTAAAGCAGCAACAACATCAAGATAAAGTGGTTCGCCAGCAGCACCCATTTCTTTTGTTCTATCTAAGACAGCAACACGTTTAACGCTTCTTGGAAGAGCTCTTGATAAATGAGCAGCGGAGAATGGACGATATAAGTGGACTTTAACTAAACCAACTGAACGTCCTTCCTTGACTAATTCATCGATAACTTCGATTGTTGTTTCGGTAACTGAACCCATAGCAACAATGACAAATTTAGCTTTTGGATCACCATAATATGTGAATGGAGCATAATTTCTGCCAGTGATTTTGCTGATTTTTTTGAAATATTTTTCAGCGATTTCAGTTACTTTGTTGTAATGTTCGTTTTGGGCTTCACGACCTTGGAAGTAAATGTCATCATTTTCAGCACCACCACGAGTAACGGAATGGGCATGTGGATTTAAAGCACGAGCTCTAAATTCGTTGACTTTATCAACTGGAAGCATTTTCTTGAATACTTCTTCATCGACAAATTCAACATTTTGAATTTCGTGGCTAGTTCTAAAGCCATCGAAGAAATGAATGACTGGGGCGCTTGATTCAATAGCGATAAGGTGTGAGATTGGCGCTAAATCTGCGATTTCTTGAACAGAATGTGAGCAGATCATTGTTGCACCTGTTTGACGGCAAGCATAAATATCTTGATGATCGCCGAAAATTGAAAGTGAACGAGTTGCTAAGCTTCTTGCGGAAACATGAAGAACAGCAGGAAGAAGTTCGCCGCACCATTTATAAAGGTTTGGAATCATGAGTAACAAACCTTGGGAGGCTGTATAGGTGGTTGATAAAGCACCAGCTTGAAGAGCACCATGGACTGTACCTGATGCACCAGCTTCTGATTGCATTTCAACAACTTTTACAGGGGTGCCGAAGAAGTTCTTTTTGCCTTGGGAAGCATAAACATCAACTAATTCAGCCATTGGTGAACTCGGTGTAATAGGATAAATGCCAGCAATTTCGGTGAAATAATATGATCCGATAGCGGCAGCAGTATTGCCATCAACCGAGAGGAATGATTTTTTAATTTCCATTTAAAAACTCCTTAATATTACTCAAATTATACTATGTATAAGGCATCATTCAATAAAAAAATCGGCTTTGAAACCGATTTCATAAATATTTTTGAGAGAAAATTGCAATTATTTGCCTTTTAATTCATCTATTTCTTCGCTTACCAATTTGCGAAGGACTTTTAAGTCTTCAACTGATAAAGAAGCACTTCTGTCGACAAGTCCGCCGACAGTCATCTTTTGATAGACAAAATCAGCAACTGATTTATATTTGCTTGCTTTTTTCTTTGCTTCAAAGCGGACAACTTTTTTGCCACTTTTTTCTTGTTCTTCTATATATTGTTCAATGTTGGGAACAAGGTCTTTAACATTATAATTTGAATACATAGCGATAAGTGGCTCAAAAGTTGATAAATCTTCATTGATTTTATCAGGATAAAAACCAATCTTTTTTGATAAATCAACGCTTGTGATATTTTTCTTTTTTATCGCTTTGATTGTTGATAAATATTTTTTAGCAAGTGTCTTATTCATATCTTAAATTATAGACACTTATTTGATAAATGACAAATTAGAACCATTTTGTTAAAGTGACGACCTCATCATAACAATCAATTACTTCTTGACTAGGCTCTTCAAAATCACGATACATATTATGAATAACTTCTTCTGGTACAATCTTTTCTTTATCGCGTGATAAATTTTGTTTTAATAATTCATCGATATTCTTTTTTAATATTAATAATACTTTTTTATCAAAACCTTTGATATTTTTTCCATAATATAAACGATATTTATTAAAAACATTAGTGGAGTCTGCAATAACTGTGACATCATCATAATCTTTGGCATATCCTTCAATGCGAGAAAAGAAAAGTTCCCACACTTCTTTTTCATGATCAAAGTTTTGATAATCGCCACCAAGCTCTTTTCTTAATTCATCGCTTGAAACTATAAATGTGTTTGGATGATCTTTTTTAAAGTTATTAGCCCACGTTGATTTACCACAACCGGCAACAGCCGCTAAAAGAATAAATGTTTTCATATATTAAAAATATAACAAAATTAAAAAAATTATTTTTATGATTACGCTTACATTTAAAAAACACTCCGATTAGGAATGTTAATTATTTTATTTTGTTTTATTTCGATATAAATCGCCTAATTCATTAGCGCGTCTGCAAAATTCATCAGCCATAGCTTGAAAGTCATTACCATAAGTGGCTTTAAGTTGGCTAAAAGGAATGCCTTTATCAACAACGACAATATTTTGCTTTTTGATAAGGTACGCATTATAAAGGACAATATCCTTATTAAATTTTTTGCAATATTGATCTGCTGCTAAAAAACCACCACCAAAATAACCTGTGAGATGATCGTGATAACCATCGTGAGAATCTTCTGGAAAAATGATTAAATTTTCTCCAGTTGATAACGATTTCATTGATAAGGAAATAGACTTCATTAAGTTTACATCAGTATAAGTCGGAATAAGCTTCATTCCACGATAAAAAATGCGAACAAATGGGATGGCTAAAGCTCCTAAAAATTTCGCCAATTTTAAATTCATTTTCTTTTTGTTGTGAAGATAAATTTCAGTGAAATATTTATAGCAAACACTTAATTTATCAGTCATTTCATATGTGCCCCAAAATCTAAATTTGAACGGAGCATACAATTCATGACTAATAGGTCCATTAGAACCAACATGATTTGTAAAAAGAATAAATGGTTGACTATCATTAGGATTATCGCCTAAGAATATATATTCTTTTTTATGAACAAATAATTTTAAAAATGTGCATAAAATGCGGAACCACAATTTGCGGTTGCTTCTATTGTTTGCTTTTTTACTCATAAAATAATAATCAATGAAATTTTGCAAATAATCAATAGACAAATTTATTAATTTGCCTATTTGTTCTTTTTCTTTTTAATAATAAAAAAATACCAAATACTTTTTCAACAACATCAAATGATTTTAAATCATTTCTCATATTTTTATAAAATTAGACTGCTGTTACAAAATTTTGCAACACAAATTATTTTTGAAACATTAAATCAACTGAATTAATCTTCTTATTGCCTTAACGATTAATAATGGCACTTTAAATATTCATCTATTACGTTTACCATTCGATAGTTCGAATCTAAAAATCTTTTACTATTACGCCTATGCATATTATTATGACTCCAAAAAATTAAAAAACTCCGATATTTGATATATCGAAGTTATTATTAGCAATTGTGTGTAGACAACAAGTTTGATACAGAATAGCTAAGCCCCCAATAGCTGCTAATCCATTATGTATGATTTTCATTTCTCCAGCATTTTCTGAAACGCTACTAGAAGAATTTTCTACAAGTCCAACTAATTGTTCTTTTGAATTAAATAGAACAAGACAAGCGATAAGAATGCTGTTAATTACTATAAACTTTCAATAATTATTGGACCACTTCTTTTGCTCATAAAACAAAATATCCTCCTGTCTTTAGAGCTCCTTTAAAAGTAACATATTTTGTCAATTTTCTTTTTAATGAATTCTTAACCATGTCTACAGTTATATTTGAATATTGGAAATGTAATTTTTCAGATATTTGTTTTGCATTTAAACCGGGGTTAAGTTTAATTGTTCTTAATATGCTCAAGTCGATATCATTTAGCGCGTCATCTTTGATTATATTTGTTGGGTCATTTGTTGGGTCATTTATTGGGTCATTTATTGGGTCACGATAATTCAAATTTGGAAGTTTAATGATAAAAAAGTTATCACTAACTGAAAAATCTACTTTTTTTGTTGAGTTTTCATATGCCTCTAATATTCTAGGAATACCAGTTCCAAAATTTTCAATATAATGTAGTTTGCTCAAAATATTAACCAATCCAGGATTTCTATATGTTTGAACTCCATCAAAGATTTGTTCTAACGTAGCTTGGTAGATTCCTCCAGGATTTGTAATCTTAACTTTATCATCATAGAATTCTATTTTAATATTTGATCTAATAAAATAATTGCTATGGCAAAAAGCATTTAAAATAGATTCACGTAAAGATGCACCTGGATATGAAATCGTCTCTTTTCTTTGCCATGAGGTACCATCAATAACCGCAGATATATCATTATAATTAGCGGCATTTTCTAAGACATTGTTCATAACCTTTAATAAAGAACCTTTATATTCTTTCTTAACTTTAAAGTTCAATTGACTATCGTATTTTGCAAATTTTGCTACGATTGGTGATTGATCTGACATTAATAAAGCTAAGTTTGTATATAAGCCATTTTTATTAATCATTCTAAGCGATTTCATATTTCTATCATCGTGAGGCAAATTATTGTCTTCACAAATTTCATCAAAATATTTGAAAGTTAATTCTTGTTCCTCAGATATATCTTCTTCAAAACTATATTTTTTAGAATCGAGTAGCATCAATAGTATTTCGCTATCGTTAGCCATTCTAATTGTTGAACCTACTCTTTTATAAACACCAGATGGCTTAGGGCCTTTTTCTTTTAAATAATAAGGCCTTTCATCACCCTTCATTACTTCAATAACAAGAACATTATCGCTGTTAAAATAATGCTTTATTAAATTTGATGGAATTGGGAAGAAAGCATCTGAAATCCAATTTGCAATCTTGCAATCTAAATAGTCTTTTTCTTTTTTGCTTATAAATGGAACAACAGTGCCATCGTCTTTCACACCAACATAAATGGTTCCACCATCAGTATTCAAAAATGCAACAATTTCTTTTTTGACATCATCAACTAATTGCTCTTTAAGTTCTATTACATTAGATTCAGAATACATAGTTCATTCCTCCTGGGTCATATTGTATTTATATTATATTACATTTGACCCATTAAATCAATTTATTTAGTCCGTGTTTTGCGTAGAAAATTTTATTAGTAATAGATATAGTTTATCGAATTCCATCATTTGTTTTGTTGTCGAGACCCAAGTTAGAAATGCAACTTTAATACACTTCTATCCTACTACTTTCTGATTCCGCTAGACCAAAAATATGAAAAATGAGCATTTTCACCAATAAAAAACTCCGATATTAATATATCGAAGTCATTATTAGCAATTGGTGCGCCATGTAGGATTCGAACTCACGACCCACTGATTAAGAGTCAGTTGCTCTACCAGCTGAGCTAATGGCGCATTAGATATAATATATTATAAATCCGATTTTATTGCAATCTAATATATTCTCGTTTTCCTAAAAAATATTATAAATGTTGAACAAAAAAGAGACTACCAGATGATAGTCTCTAAATTGTTAAAATTGTAAATTAGGCTTTGGTGATGCCACTTGCTTCAAATGGTGTAATTGTCCAAGCACCGTTTTCGCTGAATTCGTGAGCGCCATTGGCATTAGACCAGCGAAGTGTACCTTTGATAGTAACTGTATCTCCACCTTTGAGAGGGGAAATTGCATTTTTAAATGCATTGGTAAGTTCAGTGTTGTTTTTGGCAACGTGGTAGTCGTAAGCAATTGTCATTTCGACACCGTCAATAACAACGACGAATGTTTGACGGGAACCACCTGTAAATGTAGCAAGATCTGTTCCTGCTTTAACTGTACCAGTGATTTGGTATAAGGAGTTAGAAACACCACTGCAGAATGATTTGAAATTAGCATCGCCTTTTGTAAGCATTCCAGCAGTGACATTTGCGTAATTCATTGTTGGTTCAGTAACAGAAGAATGGTCTGTTAAAACTTTGATTTTGCTAATGTAGGAAATTTGAACGTTTCCATAACCATTACCAATTTCACCATAAACTGTGATGTAGTTGCCAACAACAGCTTTATCATTATCTGTACATTGATCTAAACGATAAAGTTGAGCAATGTGGTCACCATCGGCAAGAAGTCCCCAGTTGCTATCTGGTGCTTTGTAAATTAATTTACCAGAGACAGCAATGTAGTAGAAGTTTTGACCGTGGTTTGTTTTGATTTTGCCTGTTGCTTCATCGAAGAATTCGAAGTTTGTGCCAGCTTTATTAGCGCGATAGAGTTCTTCGATTGTCATTGGATCAAATGTAGCAGTTTCAGGAACGAGTTCTGCTTTATAATTGGCTTCTTTAGAATAACCTTTTAAGGAAGCAGTGACTTTAAATTCAACTGGAGTATTTGGAACGACAGTGGTTGAAGTAACTTCTTGACCAGCTGCGATCATATCCGCTAAGATTTTAGCCTTATTTGGATAAGTAAATTCAATCTTTTTATGAGTTGGATCATCTGTAAGATCAACAATACTCATATATTCATTGTATTTTTCTTCCCATGTCCAATCGAGTTGGACAGTGACTTTTTTACCGCTGTTGGTGTTAACAATTTGGCTGACTGTGACGAGTAAAGCGTCATTATCATCACCTTTTAATTGTGTTGAGACATCGGCAAGTAATGGGTCGCCTGATGAATAAACAGAGCAAATGCTTTTTTCTAAAGCTGTTTCAACAGCAGCTTTGTCATCTTCTGAAGCACCGCAAGATGCGAGAGCGCCAACCATTAAGAAGCTGAGCCCTAATGTTAAAATTTTTGATGTTTTCATGATTTTCCTTTCAAATTCATTTATTTAGGCAAGATAGACATAACCAAGAGTTGAATAATACGCAGGTGATACACAAGCGCGATTAGGAACAACTATTTGGTAAGTGTCATAATATTTCGCGATTTGGCCCATAACAACATATGTGCTACCAACTTTGAAATTATCTTTGCCATAATAACCAGATTGGATATAAACGCTTCGAATAGACATCTTCACATTTAAAGCGTTTTTAGCGAAAATCGTCACTCCTTTTTCATCGCTATCAAGGCGATAATAATCAGTAACGTTTTCGTTTAATGTTGGCTTTTCATCATTTTCATCTCCAGGTCTAACTGTGAGTTTAATTTTGACATAATCGCCAACAAAGTTGCTAAATTGCGATACATCGCCAATTTGGTCAAATTTATCGATGATATCATACGGCATCACATCATAACCATAACCAAGAGCAGTAGCTGCTTGTTTTAAGGAATTAACTTTTGTTTCATCTTGCCAATCGGAATTTTTACGAATTCCATAATCTGTTGGCGAAAGTAAAACAGTAATTTTTTCATCCTTGCTGCCAGTTGTTAAATCTTTAACGTCTGTGAGCTGAATGTTGTTGTGATATGTTGTCGCTTTAGCAACAAAAGATATGATTTGTCCAACCTTATAAGTTTGTGACATGCCAATAACCGTTAAAGCAGTATAAGCATAAATCGATGCATAAGTGCCGTCTTCATATGGATCGGTGACATCACGAACAAAAATGCTATCACCACTAAAGGCTAAGATGACACCTGTAACACGAACTTTTACACCAGAATCCGAAGATTCAAGAGAGTCGGTTGAACTAACCCCGAGATTCTCATAATTTTCAATAATATATTTGATTGAAACATCAAGGATTGAATTTGTGTAATCATATCCTGGATCTTTTTCACCATTTACCCTTCTTTTTGATTCACGAGCATTTTTATATGCTTCATTAAATACATCAAGATATGGGCAAAATTCACTATATAAATTAAGAGTGCTTACCGAATAACATTGTTCAATGATTTCAAGATTGAGAAGACGATAAGCGGAATTTTCATCCATCTTATACCAAACAAAACCAATAAAGCGTTCGCTTGATGTATTATCAAGTTGACCAAAGACAGAAATATCGTTTTGGATGACGACGCTATAAGGTTTTTGTTTATGATTCTCATTATCCCAAAGAATCGATTTAACAAATTGGGAAGCTTTTACACCCCAAGGTTCGATGCGGGCAGTTGATTCTGGGGTATTAACACCTTCAAATCGAACTGTATGAGTTATATCGCTAGTGGTTTTCGGATCAACTCTTCCATTGTAGAAATTGAAGGTATCACCATCAACCACTTCAGCGACTGTAACTTCACCTAAAGCATATCCATTAACAGTATCGCTTGGATTAGTGAATCTTTCACCTTCAACGACTTCATGAGCAAGTGTCAATTTGTCAGTAAAAGGTGTTTTGAAATTACCAGAACAGCTAGCTAAGAAAGAAGCTGATCCAAGTGCGATGATAGATGTTAAGAATAATGCTTTATGATTCATAAATAATTATTTGCGAACGTAGTCTGCAATACGTTCATATGATTCGTTAAGAACTTCTTGGATAGTCTTTGTTCCACCAAAGATAATGGCAGGAAGAGTATCAACTTCTTTACGAATTGAAGATGAACCGATGAAGCCTGGATCAACGAATTTTGTCCAGTTTTCAGCTTTGTTCATGTAGAAGTCTTCGTTAAGTTTTGCAGATTCTTGGTAAGCAACTTTAGTTGGGTTTTCTTGCTTGTTGGTCATCAATGCTTTATAAGCATCACCGTTTGTAGCACTCTTGGAAGCTGGATAATAACCAGTTTCAGCAGCCCAAGCACTTTGAAGGTCACCAGTTGTAAGAGCAACAATTGCGTCAAATGCTTTTTGTTTATCTTCAGCTGAGCCTTGATCAAAGATTGCAAGGTTTGTACCTTGAGAAATAACGAATTTTCTCACGGTTGTTCCATCATCATAATATGGGATGGTGTGAACTTTGAAGCGTGTATCGGAAATGTTATAGCTTAAGCCACCTGATGAACAGACTGTAAACATACATTGATTGTTTTTGAAACCACTGCTTGAATAAGAGTCATCAGAGATGTCGCCAGCAAGACCAAAGATACGGGCGTCATATAATTCTTTCATATATGTGAAAGCTGCAACTGTTTTAGCGGTGTTTTCACCAGTGTTATATTCGGCGAAACCATGCTTATATTTAGTTGCATCTTCAGCTGTATATGTGGTGTATGTTGCACCCCATTGTCTAACTAATGTGATGAACATATTGTCTTCAGCATCCCAGCAGAGAAGACGGAATTTTTCTCTTGTAACTTTTTCGCAATCAAGAAGAAGTTCATGATCAGCGGTTAATCTTGGATCAGCTGTGCCAGCTTCAACAGCAGTCTTTTCATCTTTTGTTAAGACAACGAAATTTGAAGCGGTGCCGTTATCATCGGTAACACCATATAAGAATTTACCATATAAATTTTCCATAACAGCAAGCATTTTTGGACCGATAACTTTCCATTCTTGCCAGGAATTTGGAACTTCTATTGTTGCATCAACTGTTTTACAATAATCAACAAAATAGCCATTATAACCCATGACTTCGGTTGATTTATTAAATGGTAAACCCATTGTATATGGAGTGCCATCTTTGCGGAAACGCAATGATTGGTTTTCAACCATATATTCTGGATAATAGTCTGCTAATAAATCGCCACCATGTTCTTGGTTATATGCTTTGATATATGGATCAAGCGGAAGTTGAATGCCAGAACCGATGTATCCAGCGAAGTGATCTGGATAACCATTAGCAATGTTTGGATAGGAAGCAGTTGAAACTGAGTTATTTATGTTGGATTGAAGTTTGTCATAGCTTCCTTGTGATTGGTGTTCAATAACAACGCCTGATGCATCTTGATATCTATCGAGCAAAGAAAGAACAGCGGAAGAATATGAAGCACCAAATCCTGTCCACAGAATAAGGTCAGCCTTTGCACCACAACCACTGAGAGCGCCAACAGTTAAGGCACCAAACATTGTAGCGGTAGTAAGTTTTGCAAATTTGTGCATTTTTTTACCCTTTCTAAGAAATTATCCTTTAATGCCACTACGAGATACACCTGACATGATGTATTTACGGAAGCAAATAAAGAAGACGAACAATGGAGCGGTAACAACCATGGAGCCAGCAATCTTAACTGAATCTTGTCCTTTAGCGATTTCGCTGGAGAACAAGCTCATAAGACCGTTGGAGACAAGTCTCATATCATAATTGATACCGAACAATGATTTACCAACAGCCCAGTTGCCGTTAGCAACAAGTGTTGGCCAAATGAAGGAGTTCCACGACCCCATGAGACACAAGATGACAATAGTCATAATTGTTGGCATGGCGATTGGAACCATAACTTTCATCAAATATCCAATATCACCAACGCCGTCAACTTTGGCAGCGAGATAAAGTTCATTTGGAATTTGTTGGAAAGTTTGTCTCAAATAGAAAATATAGAAGACGCTCACGCCATGAACTAAAATCAAGGCGGAGAATGTAAATTTCCAGTTGAGCATAATTGTTGTTTGATAGTTAGTAATAACCATCATTTCGCCTGGAATCATCATTGTGGCAAGAAGAAGGGTAAAGAGTAAATCTTTTCCTTTAAATTCAAGACGTGCGAATGCGAAGGAGGCGAGAACAGCTGTAACAACAGTAACTGCTGTTGAGCTGATTGCAACAATGAAGGTATTTAAGAAATATTGAGCAAACGATGGACGTGTGACTGTGTTTCCTAAGTTATCTAAATATGTTGTTGCAAATACTTTGATATAGTTTTCGAAACTCCAATGTTCGAAACCTAATTGTGAGAAATCGGCATAAAGTGTGAATTTTTCAAATGCAGCACCTTCAATAAATGAACCGATAACCATGAATAAGAAAGGAGTGAGCATGAACAATGCAAATATTGTTAAGAATGCATAGAGCAATGTTTTGATAACAATATTTTTGACACGATATTTTGTAAGTTCACTCTTATTAGCGAAATATTTATCTGCCATAATTGCTCCTTTCTAATAATGGACTCTCTTCTTACTGACTGCAAATTGAACAAGTGTAATCAATAAGATGATGCAAAGAAGGACCAATGAACCTGCAGCAGCAATGCCTGGTTGATTTTGGTTTTCTTCGAGTTGTTTATAAATCCAACCAACGACTGGCATCCATTCTTCACCTTTTTCACCACCGAAGTAGTAGCTACCTTTGTTAGAGCCAGAATAAACAGCCATAACACCGGTATACATTTTAAAGGCACCAATGAATGATGTAATCGTGATATAAAGGATTTGTGGACTCAATAATGGGAGAGTGATTCTTCTCCAAATTGTAAAGGCGTTTGAACCGTCAATCTTAGCAGCATCATAATATTGCTTATCGATTGTGGCTAAGCCTGACATAAAGACAAGAATCTTGAAGGCTAAACCATTCCAAACCGCATAGACAACGATAACAACACCTTGTGCAAATCTTGTTGCTGGAGCAAGAGTTAATTCATCATTGATAATGACGGATGTTGATTTAAGCCAGTTAATTGGGTCTAATCCGAACAAGTTGGAAAGCAACATGTTGATAAGGCCACCCTGTCCGCTTGCGAATAACATATTAAATACCAAACCTAACGCAATGGTGTTGGTAACATATGGCAAGAAGAAGATGGTCTGGAATAAGCCCCTAAGTGCTTTGATAGAATTGAGGAATGTAGCAATCAACAAAGCAATCATGATTGTCAATGGGACTTCGATAATAACAAGTTCTATTGTATTAAGAATTGTTTTAGGGAATACTGGGTCAGTTAAGACTTTAACAAAGTTACCGAAGCCAAATGCTGGGATTGTGTGATAAACCTCACAAACACCACCAACAATACCGTCTTCCCAAGATTGGCAAGGTTGCGACAACGCCGATATGAAGTTACCAAGGGCGAATGAACCGGCACCTTGAACCCAACGGAAGTCTTCAACGAAGGCCATGAAGAAGGTATTGATGATTGGATAGAACATGAACATGACCAAGAAGATCAATGCTGGAATGAGAACTATCCAAGCAGTCGCCCATTGAGGAAGAGTAACGCGACGTCTTTTCGAAATAAGACGGGCTTTTGTGACATCGAAGACTACGTTTTCTTCGCCACCAGCCGCATTCTCTACTGCTACTGTCCTTTCATTTAAATTTTCGACCATAGATTTTATTTTAAACAACTAAAGAGTTATTTAATCCTTTCACCTGATTCTTCAAATACATAGTGACGGCGAGCAGAGAATGATAATAATTCTTTGCCGAGAATTTTGTCACGAAGTTCTGAAGGAATAATAATCTTCATATGATTTTCTGGTTGTCCTTCGACGTGGCCGACAACATTGATATCACGACCGATGTGTTCGACTTGTTTAACGACAACTTTGATTTTTCCTTTTGGATCATAAATGAAGGATTCTGGACGAACAGCGATTTTAACACGTCGATCAGCTTCACTAACTTCATTGCTGACAGTGGTGAGAACTGTTTCGCCTTTTTCGTTAACTGTTTCAACTTCTTCGTCTCTAGTAAATACGTGAGCAGCTTTGAAGCATTCATCGTCATCATATTTGACACCATTGAGGTATAAAACACCATCTTTGATTTCGCCATCGAAGACATTGATTGCTGGTGAACCTAAGAATTTAGCGACGAATAAGTTGGCTGGTTCTTCATAAACTCTTTGTGGTTCATCGATTTGTTGAATGACACCAAATTTCATAACGACGATAACATCAGAAATTGACATGGCTTCTTCTTGGTCGTGAGTAACGAAGATGGTTGTAACACCTGTTTCACGTTGAATACGACGAATTTCTTCACGAGTTTGTAAACGGAGACGAGCGTCTAAGTTTGAAAGAGGTTCGTCAAGGAGAAGAACGCGTGGCTTTTTCGCTAAGGCACGAGCAATAGCGACACGTTGTTGTTGACCACCTGATAGCTCTTTTGGTTTGCGATCAAGATATGGTTCGATATCAACAATGCGAGCCATTTCAGCAGCGATTTCATCTTTTTCTTGTTTTGATAATTTTGTTCTAGCACGTTCTCTAGCAGCTTCTGGATTTTCTTTCTTTAAGATTTCGAAGTCTGCTTTGGCTTTGGCGAGTTCTTCTTCTGCCACCACTAATTGATCTGCTAACATTGCTAAACGTTCATTGTAATTAGCGATTCTTTGTTCGGCATCAGCAACTGCTTCATTAACGTTTTTAACAGTTTCTTCCATTTCAAGAGCAAGAGCCTCGTCACCAGATGCACGAGCAGCTTCTGCTTTTTGAGTGAATTTTACGATATCTTTTTGTGCTTTTGTGATATCTTTTTGAGCAGCTTTAATATCTGCATTTGTTTGCTTTTGGTCGCGTTTGATATCGAAGATTTTATTTTCTTCATCGCCAAATGCGCCAGGGAAGCGTACATTGTCTAGTGGGAATTCAATGTTTTGTCTCACAGAGAGATGTGGATACAAAGCGTAGTTTTGGAAAACTAAGCCAATGCCACGATTCTCTGGAGGTAAGTTTGTAACATCTTCATCACCAAACCAGATATGACCGTCAGTCGGTTTGTGAAGTCCAGCAATCATGTAAAGAGTTGTGGATTTACCGCATCCAGAAGGCCCTAAAAGACCGACGAGTTTGCCGTCAGGAATTGTAAAGCTCATTTGACTTACAGCGGTTGTTTTAACACCTTTTCTACCGACGAAGGTTTTCGTAAGATTTTCAATTCTTACTTCCATGTAGTTATTACCTCCTATGGTGTAAATTACGTAGCTGTTTTACTACAATAAGAATAATAACATAGTTATAATCAATTCTCCAAACACAAATATGAAAGCGCTTAAATTAAAATTTAGATTAAATCAAAAAAAGCCCACAAATCGTGGCTATTTTTGTTAAAAATTTTTTAAAATTATTTTTTTGTTTTTTGTTTTTCTTCAACTTCTTTAGCAAGGTTTTCATCAAGAATTTTGCCATCGATTTGAATAATGTTGTTATTAATAAATTTTGTGGATTTATAGCGATCCATTTTTGCTTTTATGGAGTCGTTATGTTTTTGTTCATCTTTCGCATCGATAAACCAAACAGATTTATTCGCATCAACTTCTTGAGTCATCGCCAAAAGATCTTGAGGGCAACGATGTTTTTTATCGATTAGCATCCACACAAACATGATGAAATAACCAAAGCCAAGTGTGGCTAAAGAAGATGTTCCAATTCCCACAATAAAAGCAAATAAAGTCGACCAAACTAAGAAAACACTAAAACGATATATTGTTTGTCTTTTCTTAATTGCGTAGCCATCTTTATTAACAAGAGCAATCTTCAAGAATTTTTTCGCTAATGTTTCACCATTTTTCATTATCAAAGGAATAATCAAATAATAAACAAATAGCACTAAGAAAAATGGCGGCAAAATAACGAGTAATTGACTTGATTTTATTGCATTATTTATGGCGACATAATATGGGCGATAATACATATCTCCCATCGCCGTATAAATTAAATCGCATAAATATTTATTTATCGCCACTTTATTTTCAGCAACACTAATATCAATTGCAATCATGGCTTTCATAGATAAATCAGGACAAGAAAAATATGTTTGTCCTAATTCGCTTTCCACTTTTAATATTTCTTTATTGAACCAATTTTCAGTGTAATAATCTTTTGGCAAAGTTGTGGTGTCTTTAACATTTTCTTGATAATCTGGGCTGACAAAATGATCATTTACCATATCATAATGTTTGCCTTCTCGATCGTTTGGCATCTCAACATTTTCACCAGTTAAAAATGATAAATAATAATAACGAAGATTATCTAAATATAAACTAGGATCATAATCTTGATTATTAGATAAAGAAACGATTCGAGCATCAAGATTTGGATTAAGTTTTTCAGTGTAATCCTTGACATGGATTAATTCTTTTTCACCATTTTCTTTTGTTTGTTCATACATGAAAAGATGTGATGATGTTTGATATATCTGCCCATTATTGACGTTTTCATTATAATGGAGAGTAGCGTTTGCAATTGGCACCATAACCTCCATTGCCAATAAGAAGAAAGTAAAGATTGCTATAAGAAGGTCTAAAAAAGCCGCTAAAGCGCGCTTTGCAACATTTACTTCAACGATACTTGTAAGTGTTTCGCTTGGTTTTGCTTCTTCTTCTGTGGTTATGATTTTTTCTTTTTCTTTTTTATTTTTCATATCTTAAAGGTGGTTCTTCTCCATGATTTTCTTGTGGTGGCAAATTATCTTCTTCTTGAACGTATTTTTCTTCTTCGTAATGATTTTTAAACAATATAGATGCTTTCATATCAACAACAATGCTGCGACTGACATAATCGTGAAGAGTGGCTTTTTTTGGTGATCCCATAGAAATACCAAATGACGTTAATGCGATGGCAAGAACAACTAAAATTGCGCCATATATACTGCTATAAGAAATTAAAAACATTGCAACTAATGTTAAAAGATAAGGAATTAAACGAAGCGGTAAATATCGTTTATCAAATTGATATCCATCAAATGAGGCAAGCCCAATTTTGAATAATTTCTTGCCTAGTGTTTCACAATTTTTGAAAAATAATGGAATGATTAAATAAACAATTATTCCTGCAACAGCCCACGATAATGTAAAGGAAAGAGTGTTATAAAAATTTATTTCGTTGCGGACATTTAAGAAAAAGCTTTGATGCGCTAAATGATTATAAGCAGCGACATATATTTTTTCATAGACGTGCGCTAATTGGGTGCTAGTGATTTCAACTTGTTCTTTTTTATCTGCGTCATATCTTTTATTTTTAGGAACGCCTATTTTTGTTTTATCAAAATTGTTATCTTTATCTTTTTGATAAGTGAAATAAGATATCGATTTTTCATCATCTGGATTTTCATCATGAATCCCTAAAATATTGTAATTATACCAACTGATGGAGTAATAATCTTTTGGCAAAACTTGGCTGCCATCTTCTAAAACAATAGGTTCATTATAATTTGGAGCGCAGTAAGATGATTTATCTTGTCCTTCAGGATATTCAATATTTTCTCCAGTTAAATAAGATAAATAATAATAGACGACTGGATTTTGATAGACAGTGTAGTCATCATCACTATCAAATATTTTATTTGTTTGGGTTTCCTCATCAAAATAAGTAAGATGTGAATTTATTTCGTATTTAAATAATAAGGCGAAATCATTGTTCGTAATTGTTTTTGAAAAAGCAAGGTTAAAACAGCCATAAAATAAACCGATGAATAGCGCTAATAAGGAGGCAAAATCAACAATTAAAGCTCCAAAGCGCGAAGAAGTCTTTGCTAAGATGGTGTGGCGAGGTAAACTTTGTTTTCTTTCCATATGTATATTTATATTGCATTAAATAAGAAAATTATGCAAACATTAAAGCACAAAAAAGACCTCCGAAGAGGTCTAATTTGAATTAATAAATGCAATTATTTAATAATTTCTGTGACTGAACCTGAACCAACTGTACGGCCACCTTCACGGATGGAGAATTTGGTTCCTTTTTCAATCGCGACTGGGTGAATTAATTCAACTGTTAATTCAACGTTGTCACCTGGCATAACCATTTCACGGCCTGCTGGAAGTGTGATAACACCAGTAATATCAGTTGTGTTGAAGTAGAATTGTGGACGATAGTTGCTTAAGAAAGCTGTGTGACGGCCACCTTCTTCTTTCTTGAGGACGTAAACTGAAGCTGTGAATTTTGTATGTGGAGTAATTGATCCTGGTTTTGCAAGGACTTGACCACGGACAACTTGATCACGGTTGACACCACGGAGAAGGGCACCAACGTTATCGCCTGGTTCGGCGTATTCAAGTGTTTTTCTGAACATTTCAAGACCAGTGACGACTGATTTGATTGTTGGACGAATACCAACGATTTCAACTTCGTCATTGATTTTGATAATACCACGTTCAACTCTACCAGTGACGACTGTACCACGACCTGTAATGGTGATAACGTCTTCGATTGGGAGAAGGAATGGTTTGTCTTTATCGTGGACTGGAAGTGGGATGTAGCTATCAACAGCTTCCATGAGTTCTTTAATGCATGTATCATCGCCACCATCAAGGGCAACTTTAGCAGAACCACGGATGACTGGGATTTCATCACCTGGATAACCGTATTCGCTTAATTTTTCGCGAACTTCCATTTCGACGATGTCGATAAGTTCTGGGTCATCGACTAAGTCGCATTTGTTTAAGAATACGACAATGTATGGAACACCAACTTGACGAGCAAGTAAGATGTGTTCTGTTGTTTGTGGCATAACACCATCAGTAGCAGCAACAACGAGGATACCACCATCCATTTGAGCAGCACCGGTAATCATGTTTTTGACGTAGTCAGCGTGTCCCGGGCAGTCAACGTGAGCATAGTGACGTGTAGCTGTTTGATATTCGATGTGTGCGGTATTGATTGTAATACCACGGGCTTTTTCTTCTGGAGCAGCATCGATTTGATCGTATGCAGTAGCCACGGCTCCACCTTGTTTTGAAAGGTATTTTGTGATAGCAGCAGTTAATGTGGTTTTACCATGGTCAACGTGACCGATAGTACCAATATTTAAGTGTGGTTTGCTTCTATCGAATTTTGCTTTTGCCATAAATTTGATTTTCCTCCTTGTAAATCGTTAATTTGATAACGAAATCATAATATAGCAACTTTATAAATAAATCAACAAGATTTATCTATTACTCATTCCAGATTTTTTAATAATTTCTTCTTGGACGAATTTTGGACATTCACCATAGTGGGAGAATTGCATTGTGTAATTTCCACGACCTTGGGTGAAGCTTCTTAAGTCGGTAACGTAACCAAACATTTCAGCGAGTGGTACCTCGGCATCAATGATTTTGGCGTTACCTCTTTGTGATTCGCCAGTCATATTACCACGACGTCTGGAGATATCACCAATAACGTCACCGTAATATTGTTCTGGAACTGTGACTTCAATCTTCATGATTGGTTCAAGAATGACTGGGTCACATTTTTTGGCAGCTTCTTTAAGCGCCATTGAAGCAGCGATCTTATAAGCGGCTTCGCTACTATCGACATCGTGGCTTGAACCATCAAATAATGTTGCTTTGATATCGATTACTGGATAACCAGCAACTAAGCCTCTGTTAAGAGCGTCTTGAAGACCATCTTGGGTTGGTTTAATGTATTCTCTTGGAACTGAACCACCGACAACTGCGTCGACGAATTCGAAGCCTTTGCCAGGATTTGGTTCAAAGCGAATCCAGACGTGACCATATTGACCACGACCACCAGATTGCTTAATGTATTTACCTTCACATTCAGCTTCTTTTCTAATTGTTTCACGGTATCCGACTTGTGGTTTGCCAACGTTAACTTGAACATTGAATTCACGTCTCATACGATCGACGATGATGTCGAGGTGAAGTTCACCGACACCAGCGATGATTGTTTGACCGGTTTCATTATTAGTATGAACTTTGAATGTTGGGTCTTCTTCAGCAAGTTTTTGAAGAGCAATGCTCATCTTTTCTTGGTCTGCTTTTGATTTTGGTTCAACAGCTTCTTCGATAACTGGTTCTGGGAATTCCATCTTTTCAAGAATTAATGGATTGTTTTCATCACAGAGTGTGTCACCTGTAGTTGTTGATTTTAAGCCGACGACAGCGCCGATATCACCAGCGTGTAAGGCATCGACTTCTTGACGGTGATTTGAGTGCATTAAGACAACACGAGCAATACGTTCTTTATTTCCTTTGGTGGAATTTAAGACGTATGAACCTGATTTAAGAGTACCGCTATAAATACGGACATAAGCAAGACGACCAATGAATGGGTCAGTTGCAATCTTAAATGCTAATGCACGGAGTGGTTGATCATCCTCTGGGACACATTCAACTTTGTTGCCTAATTCATCTTCACCAACAGCAGCTGGAATATCAAGTGGGCTTGGGAGATAATCAACAACACCATCAAGGAGAGGTTGAATACCTTTGTTTTTATAAGCTGATCCACAGAATACTGGGAAGAATTCACCAGTTAAAACGCCTTTACGAATAGTGGCTTTAATCAAATCAACTGGTACTTCTTCACCTTCAAGAACCATCATCATAAGGTCATCGTCGAATCCGGCAATTGCTTCGAGAAGTTTCATGCGGAGTTCTTCAACTTTATCCTTATATTCTTCTGGGATTGGCTCTTCATGTGGAGCTTCGCTCTTATCACCTTCATAAACCCAAGCTTTGCGTTCGATAACATCGATAACACCTTTAAGGCTACTTTCGATGCCGATTGGGTATTGAACAGCAGCGGCGTTAGCAGCTAAACGTTCATGAAGGGATTCGACACACATATCGAAGTCAGCGCCGATAGCGTCGAGCTTATTGACAAAGACGATACGTGGAACGCCATATTTACTACCTTGTCTCCAAACTGTTTCTGTTTGTGGTTCAACACCATTTTTACCATCGAGAACTGTAACAGCACCATCAAGAACACGGAGTGAACGTTCAACTTCAACTGTAAAGTCGACGTGTCCCGGAGTGTCGATGATGTTAATACGGTTACCTTTCCAGAAGGCGGTAGTAGCAGCAGAGGTAATTGTAATACCTCTTTCTTGTTCTTGAGCCATCCAGTCCATGGTGGCAGCACCTTCGTGAGTTTCACCAATTTTGTGAATCTTTCCGGTGTAGAACAAAATTCTTTCGGTTGTTGTTGTTTTACCGGCATCGATGTGAGCCATGATACCGATATTGCGGGTATGAGCTAAATCATATTCACGTGACATAATGAATAACTCCTACCAACGATAATGAGCATACGCTTTGTTGGCTTCTGCCATTTTGTGCGTATCCTCTCTTTTCTTAACTGAAGCACCTACTCCATTAGCAGCATCGATAATTTCGTTTGCTAATTTGTCTTCCATGGATTTTTCATGTCTTAAACGGGAGTATGTGACTAACCAACGAAGACCTAATGTAGTTTTTCTTTCAGCAGAAACTTCTACTGGTACTTGATAGTTGGCCGCGCCGATACGACGAACTTTAAGTTCGACTTGTGGCATAATATTTTTAATTGCTGTTGCGAAAACGTCCATTGCTGGTTTGCCTGTTTGTTTTTCAATTTTGGCAAATGCGTTATAAAGAATGGTTTGAGCAGTTCCTCTTTTACCATCAACCATGATACGGTTAATTAAACGAGTAATAAGTTTTGATTGGTAAATTGGATCTGGCAAAACATCACGTTTAGCAACACTTCCTTTACGTGGCATATTCTAAACTCCTTTCTAATAAATTAATTTGCAGCTTTTGGTTTCTTGGTTCCGTATAATGAACGACCTTGACGTCTTTTTTCAATACCTGCGCAATCAAGAGTACCACGAACAATGTGGTAACGAACACCTGGTAAATCTTTAACACGTCCACCACGAATGATGACGGTTGAGTGTTCTTGTAAGTTATGTCCTTCACCACCGATGTAAGCTGTGACTTCATATCCGTTTGATAAGCGAACACGAGCATATTTACGAAGAGCAGAGTTTGGTTTCTTTGGTGTCATTGTTCCAACACGAGTGCAAACGCCTCTCTTTTGAGCGGAAGGTTGATCTGTTTCACGGCTTCTTAATGAATTCCATCTTTTGCCAAGTGCTGGACATTTGGATTTCTTGACCGCAACTGTACGACCATTTTTAACTAATTGGTTAATAGTTGGCATTGATTGTCCTCCTTTCAATGAATACTATTGCACACATTACCCGGTGTATCATGTCTATTCGTAAATAAATAGACCCACAGGGCCATATGTTTCCGTTAGGTATTTTATCATACTGATTATATCAGTCAACATATTTTTTTATTGTCTTTAAATATTATTAAAGATTATATAGATGTTATCTATCTAAATATCAAAATAAAAGGCATGAAAAAAGCACAGCTTGAGCTGTGCAATTTTATTAAGCTTGATAGAAGGTAATTGTCGCGCTTGTTGCAGTTAAAGCGTCAATTGTAAACTTATAGCCAAATGATTTACCGGAATTGAATTTGAAACCTTTGTAATCATCTTCATATCCGAATGTATCACCAGCTTTGAATAAATTGTTGTTGGCAATTGATGAGACTGTTCCTGCTCCAGAACGAGGCATATATTCGATTAACCAATCGTATTTAGTTGTGCTTCCTTCTTTATGTGAAATTGTGCGTGTTCCAGTATTGGAATTTGCTTTCATAACATAAACGCTTTGTGATGTGGAAACAAGTGAATCAGAATAATTGATAAATTTGCCATTATTGTTGCCAGAATAATCAAACAAGCCTAAGCGGGAGTCAACGTGATAAACTTTAATACCAAATTCTGATGGGCAAAGTGGATAGGCGCCTGCATATTGTCTTTCGCTGTCGGCAGCATTAACACCAGTTGGAGTATAAAGTTCGATTGAAATATATTCGGTGTGGAATGTATTTTTGTTTTTGTTATCTGTTTCAAAATAACCACGATATGGAACCATAATGCAATCACCTGTGTCAGTGAATGAATTGATAGTAACAGTAGTTGGGTTTGTAACGACTGTTGGATTTGTCCAACCTAATAATGATTTTGAATATGCGTTATGATCGCCAACGTTATGATCCATCATATCAACACCTTTAAGTGGTGAACGTTTATAATCGTAATCGTAATAGTCATCAAGACCTAAAGCGTGACCTGTTTCATGAACAATTGTATGAGCGTCAACTTTAGCAATGCCGTTACTGATTTCAGTACAAGTCCAACTTCTCCAAGTGCCATTTTCATTATAAGTACCACCTTCGACACATGTGTAATATGATTGGAAAGCCCATTTAGATAAACGTGGTTTTCTTACATCGCCTTCTGTACCAGTACCACCGCAATAAGCCCAGAACATTTCATTATCGATGGCGACATCATTGCCTTGACTATCGACATATGTTGCATAATATGGGGCGCTATAAACCATTTCAAGAACATCGAAGCATCCATCGCTATTGCTATCGAAATATTTAAGGAATTCGGTTCCGTTTTTAAACATATCAGAGCCATCATCGTTTTTGAAGATTTTATATTTCTTCATGGTGTCATCGCTATAATATTGAAGAAGATTTTGGGCAAGAGTGGCAGCAGATCCACCATTATCTTTAAATTCTTTGGCGCTGACCGGAGCCATTGTCATTGAATTGGTGAAAGCTGGAGTCCATGGAGCAACAAGTCCTTCAAAGTCGAGCTTACCATAACTTGAAGAACGATAATAACTTTTAAGGGAGTGCCATGTTGTTTCGCTTGATTCTCCGAAATATACTTTGCGGATATCTTCGCGAGCGTTTTCAGCACCACGACCTGTGCCTTCTGGAGTTACACCATCAGCTTGGAAATGTTTTAAAGCTTTTTTATCTTTAACATCAGAATTATAAAGTGCACCGATTTCATCAGCAGGATAATCAGTGAATTCGACAGGAACAACAAAGACTTTTGTCTTGCCAACTGAAGGAGCAGGATAGCCTTGTTTTTCTCCGTCTTTAATGACTTGTGTCATAGTAATTTTTTCTTCTTCGTCGCGGAATTTTCTTTGGTTTTCAGGTGATGGAGCAATTTCTCCACAACTTGATAATGATGAGACGAATGGAAGAAGCATTGCAAGAGTTAACAATTTAGAATGTTTCATAATTTTTCCCTCCAATTAGGGTTATTTTATCAAAATAAAAATTAAATGTATATATTTATATTTTGTTATTCAAAATAACTGTGGTAATTGATTTTTATATGAGTTAGAAAAAAAGCACCTCTATTGCTAGAAGTGCTTAATTATTTTGTCTATTGATCTAATTCTTCAAGTTCAACGCGATCGCGTTCTTCAATATATTGTTGACGAACTTGTTTCATTTTATCTTTGACAGTGAAGTGTTCATCGAGTGATTTTTCATATTCTTCTGAATATAAACCATCACCTGCTGGAATAAGTTTACCAGTAATGACGTTTTCTTTTAAGCCAGTGAGTCGGTCAATCTTTCCTTTAATGGATGCATCGGTCAAGATACGAGCTGTTTCTTGGAATGATGCGGCAGTGAGGAATGATCTGGATTCAAGAGCAGCTTTGGTAATACCAAGAAGAATTGGTTCAAAGCTTGCTGGGGTTTTGCCGGAAAGAATTAAATCATTATTGATTGCTGTAATATCGTCGATATCGACTTTGGTGCCAACAACAAGATTAGAATCACCAGTGTCTTTAACGACAACTTTTCTAAGCAATTGACGAATGATAACTTCGATATGTTTATCAGAAATTGTAATGCTTTGAGCACGATAAACTTTTTGAATTTCCGCTAACATGTAGTTCTTAACTGTGGCTTCATCGCTGAATTGAAGGAGTTTTTTAGGAGCGATTGAACCAAGGGTAAGAGCGGCACCACCTTTAACGTGGTCGCCTTTCTTAACGACTGGGACTGCGCCATAAACTGATTCAAATGTTTTGTCACCATCAATTTCGTTATGAACTGTGAATGTATAACGGTTGTTGTTTTCAACAATATCGGTAACGTCACCTTCGATTTCGGAAATAAGAGCTTCGCCCTTTGGAGTACGAGCTTCAACAATTTCCGTAACACGAGGTAAACCGTCGGTAATATCGCCACCAGCAACACCACCAGAGTTAAAGGTACGCATTGTTAATTGAGTACCAGGTTCACCGATGGATTGGGCAGCCATAACGCCAACAGCTTCACCAACTTTGACGACTTCGCCAGTAGCGAGGTTGCGACCATAACAATGGACGCAGACGCCATTTTTGGTTTGACAACCGAATAAGGAACGAATTTCGACTTCCTTAATACCAGCTTCAACAATTTGTTTTGCTTGGACATCACTAATAAGTGTGTTTTCAGGAACAATGACTTCTCCAGTTGTTGGATCAACAATATCGTGTAATGAATAACGGCCAAATAAGCGGTCTTCAAGTGGAACGATAACTGTATGTTTTGTTTCGTCGATAATATCGCTGACAACAAATCCGTGGTCGGTGCCACAATCTTCTTCGCGGACGATGACTTCTTGGCTAACGTAGACTAAACGTCTTGTTAAATAACCAGAGTCAGCTGTCTTTAAGGCTGTATCAGCACCACCTTTACGAGCACCATGGGTCGCAATGAAGTATTCACTAACTGTCATGCCTTCACGGAAACATGATTTAATTGGGATTTCGATTGTTTCACCGTTTGGGTTAGTCATCAAACCACGAATGCCAGATAATTGGGCTAAGTTGCTCATTGAACCACGAGCGCCACTATCTTGCATCATGAAGATTGGATTACGTCTGTCTTGGAAGAATTCGTCTTTTAAGTTTTCAACGATTTCATCTTTGACATTTGTCCAAACGTTAACAACTTGTTCGTGATGTTCTTTATTGGTTAATAAACCTTTATTGAACAAACGATTCAATGTTTCGACTTTTTCATCACCTTGTTCAATGTATTTTTCTTTATTATCAAGAATAGGGACATCGGAGAAGGAAATTGTAAAGCCGGCACATGTTGAATACTTGAAGCCTTGGTCTTTCATTTTGTCCAATACCGCAGAAGTTTTGGATGTACCATAACGAGCATAGATTTCGTTAATGATATTTCCTAATGTCTTTTTGGTAAATGGCATGATGAGATCGCGTTTGGCAATCTCTTCTTTAATATTTGTGCCAAATGGGACAAAGAATTGTTCTAAATCACCTTTTAAATTTTCTTTTTCAGGAGAGTTAAGATATGGGAAATCTGATGGGAAAATAAGGTTGAAAATGATTTTACCAACAGTGGTTATCAAATAAGAATTGTTCATCTTTTCAGTGAAGCAAGTCTTGTGGAGTGATGAACCACGAATAGCAATACGTGTATGCAAATGAGCGCGTTTTGTTTGATAAGCCATAATGACTTCATCAACACTGCGATACACTTTACCTTCAGCATTACCATAAATGGTAAATAATTCATATTCTTCCATATCACCTTTTGCTTTACGACGGTTCGCACGAGCAAGAAGGGCTTCTTTACTTTCTTCTAAGGTGAGGTAGTAGTTACCTAAAACCATGTCTTGAGAAGGAGTAACGATAGGTTTTCCATCTTTAGGACCAAGAATATTATTGCTGGCAAGCATAAGTTCAAGAGCTTCTCTTTGAGCTGCTTTGCTTAAAGGAAGGTGAACTGCCATTTGGTCACCATCGAAGTCAGCATTGAAACCAGTACAAACAAGTGGGTGGAGGCGGATTGCGCGTCCTTCAACAAGTTTTGGTTGGAATGCTTGGATACCAAGACGGTGGAGAGTAGGGGCACGGTTGAGCAATACTGGATGGTCGGAAATAATTTCTTCGACAATATCGTATACGAGAGGATCATATCTATTGATAAGAACTTCAGCAAGACGAGTTGAAGAAGCATGACCATCTTTGATTAAACGACCAATGATAAATGGACGGAGAAGTTGGATAGCCATTTCTCGAGGAAGTCCACATTGATACATTTTAAGATCTGGTCCGACCGCAATAACGGAACGACCACTGTAGTCAACACGTTTACCTAAAAGGTTTTGTCTGAAACGACCTTGTTTACCTTTTAAGCTAGAGCTTAATGATTTAAGGGCTCTACCGTTTGCACCTTGAACAGGTTTGTTACGACGACCATTATCGATTAAGGCATCGACAGCTTCTTGAAGCATACGACGACCATTCATCAAAATGACGCTTGGAGCATTTAAATCGATTAATTTTTTGAGGCGGTTATTACGAGTAATAACACGACGATATAAATCGTTTAAGTCACTAGCAGCGAAACGACCACCTTCAAGTTGAAGCATTGGACGGAGATCTGGAGGTATTACTGGAATAACATCAAGAACCATCCATTCTGGTTTGTTTCCGCTGTTTTTGAAGGCTTGAATGACTTCAAGACGTTTCAAATCTTTAACGCGTTGTTGTTGAGTAGTTTTGACCTTTTTGTTTGGATCATTGCTAAGACCTTCGACAACTTTAGCAATTTCTTCATCGAGATTGATTTCAGAAAGGAGACGCTTAATCGCGGCTGCACCTTCACCGAATTCAACTTCAGGATTGAATTTTTTGATAAAGTAGGCAATGGCTAAGAAATCAAATGCTTCTTGAGGCTTACTCATATCTTCAATGAGTTGTTTTGCATATTCATAATCTGCACTTTCAACATCAAGAGAAGGAAGGATTTCTTGCTCGATAACGGAAGTAAATACTTCACGGGCGATTTTTTCATCGAGGAATTGTGCTTTTTTAAGAATTGCACTGCTACCAGGATTTAAACAAAGGTGAGAAACGTAATAAACAACTTCTTCAACTTGTTTTGGAGGAATTTCAAGGACCAAACCGATGCGGCTTGGAATACCTTTAAGATACCAAATATGTGAACAAGGTGAGACAAGTTCAATATGGCCTAAACGTTCACGACGAACATCGCGAGAAATAACTTCAACGCCACATTTTTCACAAACACGGCCAGCATCTTTGGCTTTTTTGTATTTTCCACAATGACATTCATAGTCTTTGCTAGGACCAAAGATCTTTTCACAGAAAAGGCCATCTGGTTCTGGTTTTTGACTACGATAGTTGATTGTTTCAGGTTTTGTCACTTCACCATGACTCCATTGACGAATGACTTCAGGAGAAGCAAGACCTACTTTGATTGAAGATAAATTTTTAACATCAAACATAATCTTTTACCTCCTTATGAGAATAATTCATCGAGCATGAAGTCAGGATCGTTGACTGTACTCTTTTCGCCATCGATTCCTTCATCGGAAGAATATTGGCGAATTGAAGAATTGATTTTTCTTTCTTCTTGTTGAGCTTGCATAGCAAGGCTATCAGTGTCAATTGGTTTATCATTTTGATCAAGAAGTTGAACATCAATACATAAGCCTCTAAGTTCTTTACATAAAACATTGAAGGCTTCTGGAATACCAGGTTTTGGAAGAGCAACACCACGGATAATTGAATCATAGGTTTTTCTTCTTCCGACGCGGTCATCAGATTTAATGGTGAGAATTTCTTGGAGTGTATGAGCTGCGCCATAAGCTTCAAGAGCCCAAACTTCCATTTCACCAAATCTTTGACCACCATTTTGGGCTTTACCACCAAGTGGTTGTTGAGTAACAAGGCTATATGGACCTGTTGCACGGGCGTGAAGTTTATCATCGACCATGTGAACAAGTTTAATCATATACATGACACCGACGGAAATTCTTTCATCGAATCTTTCACCGGTTCTGCCATCGTAAAGGGTTGTTTTACCATCTTTATCAATGCCAGCATTTTCCATCAATTCGAAGATTTCTTCGTTGGAAATGCCATCAAAGACTGGGGTAGCAACTTTTAAGCCAAGTTTTTGACAAGCAAGGCCTAAATGCATTTCAAGCAATTGACCGATATTCATACGGGATGGAACGCCAAGTGGGTTGAGCATGATGTCAACTGGAGTACCATCAGCGAGGAATGGCATATCTTCAACTGGTAAAATGCGGGAGATAACACCTTTGTTACCATGACGTCCACTCATCTTATCGCCTTCGCTAATCTTACGTTTTTGAGCGACAAAGACGTGGACTTGTTTCTTAACACCTAAAGGTAATTCATCACCGTTTTCACGGGAATAAACTTTGACACTTAAGACAGTACCGGCACCACCATGAGGAACTCTCTTTGATGTATCTTTAACGTCTTTTGTTTTTTCATTAAAGATCGCCATTAAGATTTTTTCTTCAGGAGATTGGACTGTTTCACCTTTTGGTGTTAATTTACCGACAAGAATTTGACCTTCGACAACGTCAGTACCAACAATGACAACACCATTTTCATCAAGATAGCCGGCATAACGACGGTCTTCGCTTGATAAATTTGGAATATCACGGGTAATTTCTTCAGGTCCAAGTTTTGTATCACGGCAATCAACAACATATTCTTCAATATGAATTGATGTATATACATCATCTTTGACAAGTCTTTCAGACATGATGACAGCGTCTTCGTAGTTATATCCGTCCCAAGTCATAAAGGCGACTGTGACGTTTTGACCAAGTGCTAAATCACCATGATCCATGCTAGGACCATCAGCAATGATTTCACCGCGAGTTACTTTATCACCAACTTTAACGATTGAGTGTTGGTTGATACATGTACCTTGGTTGCTTCTTTCAAATTTTTGTAAGGAATATTCGCGAACGGTTTTGCCTTCGTTAACGCGAATCTTTTTACTATCAACATAAACGACTTCGCCATCGCTTGCAGCAACAATGGCCAAACCGGAGTCTTTAGCAATTTTTTGTTCTAAGCCAGTGCCGACATATGGGGCAGATGGTCTTAATAGTGGAAGGGCTTGACGTTGCATGTTCGCACCCATGAGCGCACGTTTCGCGTCATCATTTTCTAAGAATGGAATACACGCGCTTGCGACGGATACGACTTGTTTTGGTGAAACGTCCATGTAATCGATACGTTCAACATCGACTAAGACGTTTTCACCGTTGTGACGAGCAACGATTTCTTTATCTAAGATATATCCATCTTTGTCTAAGCGGACATTATCTTCAGCGATGTAATGGTCGCGTTCGTTTTCGGCGGAGAAATATTCACTTTCGTCGAGAACACGCATACCTTTTTCATCTTTAACCACGATACGATATGGGGTTTCAATAAATCCAAGCTTATTAACTTTAGCATAAGATGCTAAGTTATTAATCAAACCAATGTTTTGACCTTCTGGAGTTTCAATTGGACAAATACGACCATAATGAGTTGGATGGACGTCACGAATAGCCATAGAGGCACGTTCACGAGTAATTCCACCAGGACCGAGAGCACTTAATCTACGCTTATTGGTAAGTTCAGAAAGTGGGTTGACTTGGTCCATGACTTGGCTCAATTGGTTTGTCGCAAAGAATTCACGAATTGAGGAAGTTAATGGTTTGATGCTGATAAGGGATTGCACGCTGGCATTGCTAAGATCGGTTGTTGACATCTTTTGTTGGATGTTTTTGGCCATCTTAGTAAGTCCCATTCTGAATTGAATTTGGACTAATTCACCAACGCAGCGAATACGACGGTTAGCGAGGTTATCGATATCATCAGTATCGCCGAAACCAGCCATAATGTTCATCAAATATGAGAATAAGGCGATGACATCGGAATAACCCATCCATTCAATGGAGAGATTAAGGTCTGTACCAATAATGGTTTCGACTTTGTCTTTTTTATCATCGACATAAACTTTTAAAACGTTGACACGGCCAGCGAATGTTTGTTCGATTTCGCTTTGAGCGCCTTTTGCCACTTTGCCTTTTGGAGCAGTTTTTAATAAAGCTTCAACAAGGGCAGGATTTGCTTTGATCTTTTCGGCGTGAGCACCATTTTCAAACACTTCTTTATCCATAAGTGTTTTGATGTCAGCTTTGGAAATATAATCGCCTTTTCTGAAGAGAATTTCACCATCAGAGTCCATGAGGTCTTCAGCGATATATCTTCCTGCAAGTCTTGCATAAATACCGAGTTTGTTACGGCATTTGAAACGGCCAGCTGGACCGATGTCATAACGACGGTGGTCAAAGAATTTTTGAACAAGGAATGTGGCGACACCTTCTGCAGTTATTGGTTCGCCTGGTTTTAATTTTTTAAAGATATAGGTCAAGGCATCAAGTGATGTCATTTCCGTTTCTTTATCTTTGGCATCCTTTTCAATTGTTTGTTTTAACATCTCGTTTTTGCCAAAGAGTTTCAACATTTGCTTGTCATCAAGACCTAAGGCTCTTAAAAGAACAGTTGCAGGCATTTTCTTTTGACGGTCAATGCGAACATTGATAAGTCCTTTTAAGTCGGTTTCGAATTCAAGCCATGTTCCACGAGTTGGAATAAGGTCAGCACAATAGATCAATTTACCGCTTTTATCACGGAAGGTGGATAAATAAGCACCTGGTGAACGAACGATTTGGCTGACGATAACACGTTCTGCTCCGTTGACAACAAATGTACCACTATCAGACATAAGTGGAACATCGCCCAAGAATACGGTGTGAGATTTGCTTTGTCCATCGCCATTCGCGCTTCTTAAAGCAAGTTCGGCGTATAATTGAGCACTATATGTGTAACCATGAGCTTTACATTCTAAGAATGTATGTTTTGGCTCTTTGAGTTCACATGAATGATAATCAACGAAATAGTTTTCGGTATAGTTAGCAATTGGGAAAATTTCCTTCATTACTTCATCAATACCTTTTTCGAGGAACCAATTGTAGGAATCGGTTTGGATTTCGACGAGATTTGGTAATTCCAATGAACCAGAAATTTTCGAAAAGTTAATTCGACCATCTGGTAGCAATGGATAATTTTTGTAAGTATTGCTCATGTAATGGCTCCTTTTTTATTAATTCACTTTGGTTGATTTGAGGATGTAATATCCTTTTTTTCGAGAAAGGACTTCGACATTGCCGAAAGTCTCTTCGAGAAATGATTTGACGGATAATGCACCTTGCTCTTTGCGAACAACAACGTAAAGTGAACCGCCATCAATTAAATGAGATTTCGCACCGGTGTAGATGGCATAAGTAATCTTCTTACCAGCCCTTATCGGTGGATTGCTCACAATTGAATCATATAATCCTTCAATCTCTAAATAGATGTCACTTTGAAGGCAGGTGACTCGTTGGCTTAAGCTGAGCTTTCGTGCGTTTGTTTCGCAAAGAGACAAAGCACGCATATTAACATCTGAACATAAAACTTTCAGATCTTTTTTGAAATAGGCGAGAGTTAAGCCGATCGGGCCTATTCCACAACCGATATCGAGCATGTTCTTTCCAAGATCAATCGGAAGCAAGGTTTCAATGAGAAGCCTGCTTCCGAAATCGAGTTCATTCTTGGAAAATACTCCAATATCAGATTCAAAAGCGAATTCAATATTATTGACATTAAATTTTACTAATCTTGGTTTTGAAGCAAGATTTGCATCATTAACGAAATAATGAGAATTGCTCATGATTTTTGGTTAATTATTTAATTTCAACTTCAGCACCGGCAGCGACAAGAGTTTTCTTGTGTTCTTCTGCTTCGACTTGTGAAATGTGTTCTTTAACGTTGCATGGAGCACCGTCAACTAATTTCTTAGCATCCATTAAGCCAAGACCTGTGATGGCTTGGACAGCTTTGATAACTTGGACTTTTGCTTGTCCGACTGATTTAAGGACTAAATTGACTTCAACTGGTCCTTGAGCAACTTCTTCTTCAGCTGGAGCGGCAGCGACTGCAACTGGAGCAGCGGCTGTGACACCGAATTCAGCTTCAACAGCTTTGACTAATTCGTTGAGTTCGAGAACGCTCATTTCTTTTAAAGAAGCAATGATTTCTTCGTTTGTTAACTTTGCCATAATAATTTTCCTCCTAATTAGGCATTTTCTTTACTATCCGCTACTGCTTTAACTGTGCAAGCGAAACTGCGGATAGGTGCTTGCAAGCATGATAAGAACATTGAGATTAATCCTTCGCGGTTTGGGAGTTTTGCAACTTCTTTCATTCCTTCTGCGTCGACGAATTTACCTTCGATTAAACCTGCTTTAACAACAAGTTCTTTGTTCTTCTTAGCAAATTTGGCTAAGACAGATGGCATTCCAGTCGCATCGGAAGAGAAGACATAAGCGTTACTACCAGTGAGATATGGATCTAATTCTTTGTGGCCTAAGCTGTCGTTAGCAATTGTAACGAGAGTGTTCTTGTAGACACCGAATTTAGCATTAACCGCTTTTAAAGACTTTCGAAGTTCGCTAATTTTAGCAACTGTTAAGCCACGATATTCAACAACAGCAACAGATGCTGATTCTTGAAATTGCTTGACTAATGATTCAACAATCGCTTTTTTGGAATCGAGAGTTTTTTGATTCATTGTTCTACCTCCTTTGTAAATTGTTGTATGAAGAGATCAATATACGAGGAATATTTACCTAAGCAACATGATTAAGCCCCTTGGCCGTTGCTGTCTTTGGTATATTGTGCTCTATAATTACATTCCTTCAAAATTGAAGCGAATGCTAGGGCCCATAGTTGTATGAACAACTGCGGTTTTGATGTAGCTACCTTTAACGGCTGCTGGTCTAACTTTCACTAATGTGGAAGTAAGGGCAACAAGGTTGTCTACTAAATCTTCTGCAGCAAAGCTGACACGGCCGATGGTGAGAGACATATTGGCGTTTTTATCTAAACGATATTCAACTTTACCAAGTTTGATTTCTTTAATAGCTTTGGCAATATCGACGGCGACTGTTCCGGTCTTTGGGTTTGGCATCAAACCTTTTGGACCAAGAAGACGACCCATCTTACCAAGTTCGCCCATCATTTCTGGTGTAGCGACGATGACATCGAAATCAAACCAGTTTTCTTTTTGGATTTTTTCTAGTAAATCTTTACCACCGGCAAAATCCGCTCCGGCATTTTTAGCTTCTTCAACTTTGCTTGTAATAGCGCAAATCTTTTTAGTTTTGCCATTACCATGAGGAAGAATTAAGGTTCCTCTAATTTGTTGATCGGCTTTGGTTGTGTCGACATTCATATGGAATGAGACATCGACTGTTGCATCAAACTTGACTGTTGATGTTTTTTTGACAAGTTCACAAGCTTCTGCGAGTGAATAGACTTTGCTTGAATCGACTAATTCAAGTACTTTACGATAATTTTTTGAATGTTTCATAATTACTATTCGTCAATCGCGATACCCATGTTACGAGCGCTGCCAGCAACAATTTTCATAGCTGCTTCAACGTCGTCGCAGTTTAAGTCAGGTAATTTGTATTCAGCAATTTCTTTGAGTTGGGCTTTACTGATATGGCCAACGATAACTTTTGGGTTAGCGGAGCCTTTTTTGATACCAGCAGCTTTTAATAATAAGCCAGCAACTGGAGAAGTCTTGATTACGAAATCATGGGACTTGTCTTCATAAGCTGTAATAATAACAGGAACGATTTCTCCACGACGATCGCTTGTTTTGGCGTTAAAGTCAGTACAGAATTTTGGCATGATAACACCGGCGGAAGCGAGTTTTGGACCTGGTTTGGCTTCACCACCAGGGAGTTCCATTTTCACAACTTTGACGATTTTTTTACTCACGTGACATTTCCTCCTTTTTCTTCTAGATTTTGTCCGTGCCGTGGTCACTAAGTTAATCGAACTTTACCACAATACACAATATATGCATACTCGCACGCTCTCACACGTCGAGACGATATACGAAAAAGATTATAGCAAAATGAATATTAACATGCAACTATTATCGTAGATAACTACAAATAAAGAAAAACAGCTCTGCCATATAAACAGCAAAGCTGTTTTATCTTGTATATATACGTATTAAATTTATTTAATTTTTCGATAAATCAGCATCAAAGAATTGATGGTCATAAGGACAGTTAAACCAGTATCGGCAAGCATTGCAATAAGCATCGCATTTGAACCTAAAACTTGGCACAAAAGAAGGATGATAACACTGAGTTTTATTGTCAAAGAGAAGATGATGTTAAACAACGCAACAAAGCGAGTTGACTTAGCAATTTTAATGGCATCATATATCTTTAATGGATGATCTTGCATGATGACAATATTGGCATTTTCGACAGCAACATCGCTACCGATTCCACCCATCGCAAAACCAACATCTGAACGAATGATTGAAGGTGTATCATTAATGCCATCACCAGCAAAAGCAATCAATTTTTTTGTCTTATTTTTTGCGATTTCTTCTTCGACAAATTTAGTCTTATCTTGTGGCAATAAATTTGCATGATAATATTTTATGCCAACTTCATTAGCGACAAATTCAACACTTTTTTGTTTATCGCCAGAAAGAAGGACTGTTTTAACACCAAGTTTATCTAATTTTTCGATTAATTCTTTTGCTTTTGGACGAACTGTGTCTTGCAACAAAATATAACCTAAATATTCATTGTTTCTCGCTAAATGGATGGCGGTTCCCGCTTCATCGACATCATTAACTTCAATATTATGCTTTCTTAAAAGTGTGACATTACCTGCTAAAAGAATATCGCCTTTATAATTTGTTTTAACACCAAGACCTGGTATTTCTTCATAATCTGTTTGTTCAAGAGCTAAGCTGGAAACGTTGTTATGCAAACAAATTGCTTTAGCAATCGGGTGATTGCTTCGCGATTCAGCACAGTAAAGAAGTTGCATAAATTCTTTTTCATCAATGTTGTTTGTGACAACTTTTTTAGCTTCAAAATTACCATAGGTAAGTGTACCTGTTTTATCGAGGAATAAAACACCAATTTTGCATAATGAATCAAGATAGTTCGCGCCTTTGATAACAACGCCACGTTTGCTTGCTAAACCAATGCCAGCAAAATAGGCAAGAGGGACAGAAATAACAATCGCACATGGACAAGATACAACTAATATGGCAAGGCCTGTGAATAATGCATCAGTCCAACGCGATGTCGCAAAACCATATATGATTGCGAATAAAACACCAATGACAAAGACGATTGGAGTATAAATCTTCGCAAATTTATTAATAAATTTTTCAGCTTTTGCTTTTCTTTCACCGCTTGATTCAACAAGTTCAAGGATTTTTGAAATAGAAGAATCAGCAAAGACTTTATTGACTCTTATCGTTAACGAGCCAAAACGCAAAATTGAACCTGATAGTGTATTAGAACCAACTCCAACATCAACTGGCATTGGCTCACCAGTTAAAGAAGACATATCAAGGCTTCCTTGTCCTTCGATAACTTCACCATCAGCAGGAACGATTTCACCAACGCGAACGATGATGACGTCACCAACTTTTAAATCTTCTGGTTTAACAGTTACGATTTTATTTTCACATACCAAGTTGGCGGTATCAGCACGTAAATCAATTGCTTTAGAAATTGCTTTTTTCGATTTGCCAGTCGCGAATGCTTCAATCAATTCACCAATTTGATAAAGAATAATGACCATTGCTCCTTCATGCATTTCGACATCAATTCTTGTGCTTGTTTTTAATACATCAAATTGAATCAATAACGAAAGGACAAAAACGCCAAGACATGAAATGGTCAACAATAAATTCATATCAAGTGGATTGCGAAGATGAATAATATTTTGAATGACTTTCCACACAATATCGTAAAGCATAATCGTGGCAGAAAGAACATATAAAATGCACGATGCAAGGTTGAATTCGCCATGATGGCCAGTAACACTTTCAACAATAAAAGCCACAACCGCTAAGACGATGGCGACAATTATTCTTGATAAATTAAAAATAAATTTCTTATCGATAATTTTATGTTCGGCTTTTGTTTTATTGGCAAGTTCAATGCGAAGAGGATCGCTTTCCACTTCTTTGATAACACTTTTTAATTGTTCAAGCGTATAAGGCTCTTCTTTGTATTTGATATAAAGACGATCGTTAGCAAAATCTAAACTTGCTTCGACGATGTCTTCTTTTTTATTCAAATATCTCTCCACCTTTGCGGCGCAATTAGGGCAGTCAAATCCGGAAATATGATATATAACTCTTTTCATAAATGTTAACCTCGCTTAACTTTTACTATTATTGTCTTTCTTATTATCTAAGTCAAGAGGCAATAAAAAATGCCACCGTGAAGTGGCAATTTTGTTAGATTTTTTCGATTTCAGAAATCTCAACATCCATTGGAGTTTCACGTCCAAAGAAGAATGTTTTGATATGGCAAACGCCAGTTTCTTTATTGATTGATTCAATAACAGCTTCTGAGCCTTCCAAAGCACCGTGAAGAATTTTGACGCGGTCGCCTGGATTATAGCCTTCATACATTGAAGAATCGATCATATTCATTCTCTTGAGAACTGGTTCCATTTCTGATTTTGAAACTGGGGTTGGTTTTAAACCACGTCCGGCTGAACCAGCAATACCAGTAACACCTTCTGTGTTACGAACAATGAACCACGCTTCATCAGTCATAATCATTTCAACGAAAATATGACCTGGGAATAAATTTTTCTTTTTGAATTTTCCTTCTTTTGGAAGTCCGGTTTCTTTATCGATTACTGGGACTGTTTCTTCAGCAACTAAAACATTAAAGATTTTATCTTTCAAATTTAATGAATCAATTCTTTTGCGAAGATTGTCAGCAACTTTGTTTTCGTGTTGCGAATATGTATTAACAATATACCAGTGTTTTTCACCTAATTCTGCCATTATTGTATCCTCCTAATTAAAACATTGAGCGAATGACATTGACTGCAGATTCGCTAGTAGAGCCTTTTGCAAGTGGGGCAAACAATTCTTTTAATTGTCCAATAAGTGTGCCGGCTGCCCAGTCTTCAACTGAGAGCACTAAAGCGGTAAAGAAACAAATGACAAGAACTGCAATTAAAATTGGGAAAAATGTTTCCTTCTTTGGCCAACGAACACGTTTGCCTTCTTTGATTACTTCCTTTGCATATTTTTTTACACCCATAATTAAGCCTCCTTATTTGGATTCTTTATGTATTGTCATCTTGTTGCAATGTGGACAATATTTTTTGATTTCAAGACGCGAAGTTTCGCCTTCTTTTTTAGTAGTCGTGTAATTTCTGGCAAGACACGAAGAGCAAATTAAAATAATTTTCTTTCTCATATTTACTAGGCACTTTTAATCTTGAATTAAAATTATATAAATACGAACTATCATTGTCAATAGAAGATAAATTAACGTGAAATAATACGATCGACCACATCATTCATAAATGTGGCATCATAATCTTCTAAAGATCCTTCATCTACTGCTTTGGCAATGTTTTGATCAAGTGGGATTTCCGCTAAAACGTCTAAGCCATGACGGGCGACATCTTCATCAAAATGGCCATTTCCGAAAATTCTTATTTTTTCATCACATTTCGGACATTTGATATATGCCATATTTTCGACAACGCCGATAATTGGAATATTCATCATTTTTGCCATATTAATTGATTTTGCAACAACCATTGAAACAAGTTCTTGAGGAGAAGAAACAATAATTATTCCATCGATTGGTAACATTTGGAAAACAGTTAAAGGAACGTCTCCTGTTCCAGGTGGCATATCGATAAACATATAATCGACATCACCATATATGACATCGGTAAATAATTGTTGGACAAAACTTGCAATCATTGGACCACGCCAAACAATTGGGGTTTCCTTATCTTCTAAAAGAAGATTGGCACTCATGATTTTAACACCTTTTTTGGATAAAACAGGATAAATTCCGGCATCATCTGTATTTGCTAATTTATCTTTTAAGCCAAAAGCTTGAGGGATAGATGGTCCTGTTACATCATCATCCATAATCGCGACATTAAAACCGCGTTTATTGACCTCGGATGCGATTAAAGAAGTGACTAAAGATTTTCCAACACCACCTTTACCGCTTATAATCGCGTAAATCTTTTTAATATTTGATAAAGGATGGGGAGTAAGTTTTTGGATTTCGCGTGAGCTGCAATTTTCAACTCCGCATGAAGAACAATCGTGATTACAATCTGACAT
>JALFFX010000028.1 GCA_022777645.1 Erysipelotrichaceae bacterium | reverse complement strand
CCATGTTTTGATTCATTATCACAATTACAAGAAGAATTAATGACTCTTGTGAAAGATATCTCGCTTATTAAAAGATTGGTTAATGGTCGAAAGATATATTCGCCATATATCTCTTTTGTCATATATCCATATTCTGAAATAAATTCACTTAAAGACGATTTAAAACTTGCTAAGGAAAAACATGAGCATATTTCACTTTATATTCCACCTTTTAAAGCAAGAGAAAAACAACATCTTTTGTTATCGTCTATGAATTTAAATATTGCATCTTTAATCAAAGAAGATATTGCCAGCAAGGTTGATAAAAAAGATTTCCACGAATTTGATGAAGATTTATCTTTTATTGTCAATTATTATGATTTTTCCTGCGCTGGAATAATTTTATATGATTATGATAAAAAAGGCTTTTTTGCTAAGACATCGCTTTGTCCAAATAGCAATCCGCCATTTAGATTAAATGCCCGCATTAACAAAAACTTTATTGCAATTATTGATGAGATTAAAGATAAAGATAATACATATTATTTCTCAAGTCGTAAGCACGTTAATAACATTCTTGCCCGTTTCCTTGATGAATATCATCTTTTTAGCGGTTTATTCTACGTTATCAAAGATAACGGCAAGACACTTGGACTAATATATTTTGCAAACAAATCAAAAGAATTAGGTTTAGATTCTTATTTAGTTAATTCTCTTATTACATGTTCAGTTTTAATTGGTGACGCCATAAAACAAAGTTATTTAAGTTCGCTTACCGCCCTTTTTGAAAGACGTTTTTCATCACTTCTTTCTTTCTCAAATCTATATAGTTATGTAGTTGATAAAAATGATTATAAGTTATTAGCGACATCATCACTATTTAATAGTGTTAAAGATGTTAAGATTGGTGAACATTGCTATAAAGAAATATATGGTCTTGATAAACCATGTGCTGATTGTCCACTTCTTTTAAATAAGCATAAACTATCTAAAATTGGTGATGCAACATATGATAATGTAACTTATCCAACACTTAACGATAATGATGCATTAATCTTCTTAAAACCATCGACATATTCATTATCAAACTTCGATGATAATACACTTTTGCCATCGTTTTATTGTTTTGTTAATGATGTTAAAAAGAATTTATCGCTTAATACAAGCGGCAGTATCATTCTTTTCAAAATTAAAAACTATTTATCATTTGTAGAAAACAATATTATTTTTGATAAAATTGTCCAATTTGCAAAAGCTCATGAGCAATATTATTTTTATCAATATAATGAATCCACTTTAGCGCTTAGCAGCTCCCTTAAAGATGAAAACGCGATTATCAATAAGCTTGAAGAACTTGTTGAAAATGAAGTTGATTTCTTTGGTCTTGAATTTATCTATCTTGTCAAACAATATCACGGCAATGAAGAAATATCTGAGATTATTAAATCGCTGAAGAACAAACTTGATGAATGCATTTCTTTGCCAAAAAATGAAATATATTTTATCGATACCGATTATAAGCGAAGCGCATCAAAAGAAGGCTATTTATATGAATCAATTGTAGACGCGATGGAAAATAACAATTTCCATCTTGAATATCAAATGGTCCTCAATAATAGCGATCGTCTTATCGCTTCAATGGAATTATTGCTCCGCATTATTGATAAAAATACTTCGCTTCCATTAGATGTTTATAATGCGATTAAGATTGCCAAAAAATATCATTATTCTGGAAAGATAACAAAAATTATTATCGATTATGTTGATAGCTTGTTAAACAAATATGGCTATACATTCTTTATGACATCTAATTTGGATAAATTAAGAATTAATACTGATGAACAATATTTTGAAACCGATTATGAAAATCAATTAAAAGCGATTAAAGAAAAGCATGGACTCAAAGAAGGATTTATCGCTTTTGAAGTCGATGAAGAAACAGTATTTAATAACAAAGATTTATTTGCGAAAAATGCTGATAAATTACATTCTTTAGGTGTATCAATGATTGTTGATTCATATAAAGGTGAATTGTTAACAATTCAAGAGATTAAACAACTCGGTTTTGAAGAAGTTAAAATCCCACGCAGCTTAGTTAGTTATATCTTCGATGAAAATGTCATGAATAAGATTGCTTCAATTTGGAAAGACGCAAACAAATATGGCATTAAAATCAGCTTTGTTGGCATTGCCACTCGTCAAATTTCTGAAGCAATTCATATGGATGATAACGACTGTTTTGTCCAAGGAAATTATTTCTTTAACCCAATGGAAGAGAAAATTGCTTTTGATGCTTTAAAGGAAAGAAATCTCAAAGAAAAAGAAAAAGATATTTAAGACTATGCCTCGTATATATGCGTATACGCTTGCTAATTGACTTAAGAAAATATAGAATATATTTATCAAAGAAAATGGCAAAACTACAGCAATGTAGTGACGCAAAACTAAAGGGTCTTACAAAGATAGCCAGTTGCCTTAAGGTTTTAATTAGGTAACTGGCTTTTAATTTTTAAGGAATTATCAAGATGAATCGTCTTCAAAAAAAGATCATAACCATCGCGATGGCACTTGCCAATATTTCTTTAACAACGATTGTGGCTACCACAGCAACTTTTGCCTGGTTCGTTAATAATAAAGTCGTTTCCGCATCCGGCATTGAAATGTCTATTTCTGCCGACACTGGTGTTGATCTTAGATATGAAGTCATCAAATACGATGATGACATCAAAGAAGGCATTTCTTTCCAAGGCAACGCTGAAAACTTCTCCTTGCCAAAATATGATAGATACATCTCATATAACCATAAATACGAAAACGCCATTTTAAGAGCAGATGTCGGTTTTAATGCATTTGATAAAACAAAAGAATTAACAATTGATATTACTTGTTCACAACCTCTTTTTGATACTGGAAGCACAACAAACGTTGCCCCAAAAACATCAAATGTCATTCAATTCAAGACTAGTGTAATTTCTTATACTACTGATCAATTAACAAACAATAAATACAAACTCAATCAATATATCGAAGATGAAACCGGTGAAGATGGCTTCTTAACAGATGCTGCCTTATCTTATGAAACCGCTCGTACATATTTTGCTACTCAACCAATTGCCACAAGTTTTGTAAGTGCATTTAATAATACTGGTAGCAAATATCATTACACAGTTACATGCATCCCATATATTCCAAATGACACAATGCTTGCTGATGTTCATATTCAGAGTGCGGTCATATATATTGAATGTTCTTACAATGAAGAAGCGGTCGAATATTATATCAACAATCACAATGAAAATAATTCAACCGATTTTGATGGTGATATCACTTCTATCAAATTCGGTGTCACAAACCATGTCAATGGTGGTTATGAAAGAGTAACTGATTTATCAACTACTCTTACATCTGGTGGAGAATATCTTGCTGTTAAAAATGATGGCAATGAAAAAATTCATAAAGATTACGCTCTTGATGGATCACTTGATGCAGCCAACATTGGTGGTAAAGCAAACTTTAATCAAGTTGATATTAAAAATGATGCTATCTCTGCTAATTCAGTTATCAGACAAAGAGATTTGAATATCACCAACAATAATGGAGCATATTATGTTAGAAGCCAAGGCGCTAATTATTTAA
>JALFFX010000023.1 GCA_022777645.1 Erysipelotrichaceae bacterium | reverse complement strand
CATCTTCTTTATTCTTTGTTAAAACATAAATATGAACATCTTCATTAGGCATAGTAAATGAATACATATTTTCTCCATAAATGGATAAAATATCATCATTAGCTTTTACTGTTTCAATTTCTATTTGTGCATTTAGCAAAGTTATTGAAAAAGAGACAACATCATTTGCAAAATATGAAGAAGAAAGACCATTTATTTGATAATCATTTGATGCATCATATATTATTGAATGTGGTATTTTTTCATCGCTTGATGATGTAGTTATTTCTGAAGTTGTTGAACTTGATTCAGTTGTCGAAGTAGAATCACTACTACTTGATGAAATAACATCATTGCCACAACTTGAAAGTAAAAAAATTAAGGGCAGAGTTAATAACAATCTATTTCTTTTCATTGTTTGCTTATCTCCACGATTAAATCTTCCCAAGTGACAACGCTTCGCATATTTTTAGCTAAAGTCGAAACATTTATACCTTCGACTTTTCCTTTTTCTGCTACTGCTTTGGCTTCTTTTACTTTTGCAGGATTAACTCCCATTGCCTCATAAATCCAAAGCAATAATTCTGGGCATAATAAACCAGTGTAGACTCTTGATTTGGCGCTTTGAGTTTTATCGATTGCCCCATCTTCAATCCATGATACGAAAAAATGCCATTTTTGATTTGGCTCATGGATGGTTTTATCAACTGGAATACCATATTTTTTAGCGTTATCGATATATCCACCACTTGTTTGTTGATAACGTTCTATAAATTCATCAGAAAGTGGATAATGTTCGCTTTTATCTTGAAGATAATCGCAAAAATCTTGAACTGTATATCCGCCTGTTACATCTGCTTTGACAACAATTTGTTGTGTTAAATTAATTTGATGCGAAAAATTGTTAACGGAAGAAGTATAAACAATTGATAGCAAAGAAGAAAACAATATTAATTTGTTCAATATTTTCATGTTAATAATATTGTAATGGAAATTAATAAAAAATAAATTAGATTTAATTTTTAAAAATACTATCACTTTATTTTTTGGAAGTGATTGACTATTATTAAGTCGCTATGGAAAACGAAGAAATCAAACCTACAAGCACTATCAAAAATATTTATAACTTTATTATTAAGACAAGTAGCCTTATGGCTATTGGCTTATTTGCTACATTAATTATTGGCACGATTATTAATCAAATTGGTGTTTTAACCACATTCACACCACTTGCCGAAATTGGCACCGTTGTGCAAGCCTTTATGGGTATTGGTATCGGTCTTGCCATCGCGACATATGATAAAGAAAATTCATCTCCTATTCGTATTGTCTCAATGGGTGTGGCTGGTGGAATTGCTTCTGCCATCAATTTTTCATTTGATTTAGAAACCAATCCATTTGTGTTTTCTTTCTCTTTTACTGGTGGATCAAAAAATCCTCTTCTTATTTATCTTGTAGTCATTTTTGCAATGCTTATTACTAAAGTTGTGCTCAAGAAGAAAACACCTGTTGATTTAATCATTGTTCCTTTATTTATTTGTATTCTTGCTAGTGTTCTTTCTGTTGCTTTAGTTATTCCTTGCCAATATCTCATCAATGGTTTAAGTTCTGTTGTTGAAACAGCGACAACATATCAACCATTCTTGATGGGTATTGTTATTTCTGTATTAATGGGAATGGCTTTAACTGCTCCAATATCTTCAGTCGCTATTGCGGTCGCAATTCACTTAAGTGGTATCGGTGCTGGTGCAGCTGCCGTCGGCTGTTCTGTCCAAATGATTGGTTTTATGATGATGAGTATCAAAGATAACAACATTGGTAAAATCATTTCAGTTGGAATTGGAACGAGCATGCTGCAATTTTCTAATATCCTCAAAAAGCCAATTATTTGGCTACCAACTATTATTGTTTCCACCATCTTAGGACCAATATCAACTTGTGTTCTTGGTCTTGAATGTAATAGTGTTGGTGCAGGAATGGGAACATGTGCTTTGATTGGCCCAATTCAAGTTGTATTGAACACTCCTGACTTAGTTAAAGGCTTAGTTGGTGCAATCGGATTATGTGTTGTTGTTCCAGCTGGAATGGTATTTGGATTGTATCTATTATTCTTGAAATTAGGTTGGATTAAGAAAGGCGATTTAGCCATTTAGACACCGAAAGGCGTTGTCATTAATTGTTAGAAATCATAAATTCAAGCTTTTAATATAAAATATTAACTTAAACCTTCATGTAAGATGTGAAAACGATTACATTTGAAGGTATTTTTTTATTTTAAAAAAACAGGAAAATTAATTTTCCTTTTGCTTTTTGCTATTTTTCATTAAAATATGTGTTAAAAGTTGAAAGGAGTTGATTATTTTGAATATTTCAAAAATTAAAAAAGCAATAATTTTTCTTCCTTTGATCTCAATGTTTACTCTTGCATCTTGTAATCCTAATAAAACCTCTTCTAATGGGGATGTCGATTACGACTCGCAAGTCAATCTTGCAAAAGCAGATGAAATCACCAGTGGAACATACTCTGGTGTATTAGAAGATATTGTCTTCTTGGAAAGAAATCTTGCTAGTGGAAGCGAATATAGTTTTACTTATAGCGCTCCAAACGATGATGCGAATATTCGTGTTGTTTCAAGCAACCAAGACGCATTAACAATCACACATCTAAGCGGAAATAATTACAAATTTGTAACTCATAATCCTGGCAATTCAATCTTAAAGGTTTATGACAGCCAAGAATATCTCCATTTCCGTTTTCTCATTCGCGTTCGCACCGCTCATACAGCTGAATCAGTTGCTAAAGCTGCATTTGATTACGACACATATGGTGGCATTTCATATTATGGAAATCACCGCTTGTCATGTGTTGATTATCAAGACTCATTCAGATGGCAAGTAAGCGGAAGCGATGACACCGAAAAAAATATGAATATTGTCTTTGATGTTACCAATCCAACCTTCAATGAGGAATGGGACATGTTTATGTATTCCGTCAGTGTTGTTAGCAAAAATGAAGGAAGTCAAACCAATCCACTTTATTTCTTTATTTCTCGCACTGCTGATACAGCCTTTGTTTATATTGATGCCGGTGCTGGCGAAGACATTCTTCTTAATATGTTCTCACCAATTTCGCTTGAATATCGCGATGTCTTCCAATCCGGAAAATAGAAAGGAAAAATCATGAAAAAATTACCTTTAGTATTATCATCATTTTTAGCTCTTACTCTTCTTGCAGGCTGTAATAATGAAAATACTTCTTCAGGTTCAACAGGTGGCACAAGTACAGGCACCTCTACTCCAATCGAAGAAGAATATGTTATTAAAGTTACCGCTCCTACTGGTATTACATATACCTTAAGCAAAGAAAAAGCTAAAGCTGGTGAATCAGTTACCCTTACAATTACAAGCGTACCTGAATCTTATTCCATCAAAACCGTAACAGTTAATGGTGCAGCCTTAAGTGGCACAGGCAATGTTTATACATTTGTTATGCCAAATCGTTCCGTTACCATCTCAATTACATGTGATGTTGTTGGCGATGTTACCATTTCTGGTGATTTTGCCGCAGTTTTAGAAGAACAAGATGATGGAACATATGTCGCTCGCGATGTTGAAGTTCAAGGAACTGGCACTGCCCTTTTCTCCTATTACATCGCTAGTGGTAGTGAAAAAATTAAACTCAATGTCATGAGTGTTGATCGATTAAAATGTTTTGCTGATCTTGAATCAACATATAACAAATCAGAAGCTCTTGAAATTGCAGCAGGCGCAACATACGACTTCTATTACAATCCAAGTTCTGCTACACCTTGCTATGTTGTCCGTAAAAGTGTAAATAAACTTCCTAATAGTGTTTCATCTTTACGTACATTATTCGATGGCATGATTAGAAGTGAATCATCTGTTAACTATCCTGGATTAAACGGTATTTCTTATAAAACCACTAATACAGAAGATAGCGAAAACATCTTGATGATTGATTATGACATGAAGATTTATGATAACAACACATCATATGCTAAAGTCAAAAACACTCTCGAAAGCAAAACATATCACGTTTATAAAGAAGTTAAAGATAATCAATTATTAATCGTTGATACATATACCGTAGCAAAAGGCAATGATGATCGTTTCCGTTATACTTATAACGATTATGGGGCATATTCAGGAAGATTTGACATTGTTGCTGATAATGTTGAGGCAAATCGTGTTCAAGTCAACGAAAGCGAAGCTTATGCTCAACTCAACCACGGTTCGCATTATGGATATTATCTTGAAAGAGAATTCATGGATGCATATCGTGTTGGCTTTGAAGCAAGCGAAGTAAGCGCCAGCAACATCAGCATTTCTTCAGATGATAATGGCGATGGCACATTTACAACCAAAATCGATTCATTTGTTGAATATGATAGCTCTGCAAGTTCAACAACTTCTGAACTTCATGAAGCATACATCTTTGATGCCACATTAACATTCTTGAATAATGGGGCATTAAGCACTCTTGAATATAGCAAAACAAAATTTAAAAAGACGGAATGGAATTTCTCTAGCCATGCTCCACTTGCAGGACAAGAAGGCACAGTTGTTAAATCCATTGCAGTTGCCTATTCATATGGTGCTTTACACGCTGGCAGCGGCAATACATTTGATGTCACCCCATATTTCTTAACATCGGTTGATAAAATCAAATTCTATGACGCAAAAACAACCAAGCCAGAAAGCGATAATAATTCATATCTCCATTATAGTGATGCAGTATCTTTAAATAAGATTTATGAAACTAATTATCCATATTTGAAAACATTTCAATACACACCTTCAACTGCTCTTGATATTTGGGAATATGGTCCAGTTGCTTCCTCAAATAATAGTGTTATCACTAAAGAAAACAATGATTTATGGAATGAGATGACTTGTGTTGGTATTGGTGATGCAACAGTCACATTTAGTAACCACACAGCCTCAAGCGGCATTACATTTGATGTCAAAATCAATGTTACCGCCATTCAAAAATTCCATGCATTGTCAATTTATTCAACTTGGGGAGGACATGCAGGTGATGTAACTTCTGCAACATCTGCAAACATTGTTGCTGGAACAGTTCAATCATTCAAAATCAGTGCCACTCCAGATAGTGCTCCTGTAATCTATGATGCTGTCAGCGAAAATCCAACCTTGCTCAAAGTTGTTGAAACTGGTCAAAAATTAACTCTTGACGCTACTGGAGCCGCTTCAATTACAACTGCACAAACAGTTCGCATTAAATTAACATCTGATTGGTATCAAGATAGTGTTACAAACAAATACACATTCTTCACATTTACCATTATCCCAGCTTCAGCCAATCCAATTGGAACAGCCTGGGAATCAAGCGATGCTGATTTAGCAGCTCACGTTAAACTCAACTTCACATCCACTCCATATGGTGGTTCAACAACCACATATACTGGAACAATCACTGATGATGGCTATGATCCAGATAGTGGTACAAATAAATATGAAGCGTTAAATGTCACATTTGAATATGCATTCTCTAACGGTACAGTTAAAGCTAGCGTTAGAAGCATTAGCATCTCCCCGAATAAAAATGGATTCTCGTCCGATCCAGCTGATTATGTCTTAGATTTCTATTATGAAGCTAATACTGATAGATTCGGCGTTTATCTTGCTGAAGCATATTATGATAGCGAAGGCGAAGGCTTCATTTATTCTCCATTGTTTGGTGAATGCGATGATCAAGGTTATGCGACATCTTATTCACCGTTTAGTAGAGTGAGTTAATCATGAAAAGATTACCACTTCTTCTGTTAGCAACATCCACTTTGCTTTCACTCGCATCATGCGGTGAAGCAAAGATGGGTGCAATTAATTCCTTGAAAGACGGCTTTCTTGCTCTTAATACACAAAGAAACTACACATTCAATTATTCTTTGAATAATATCGACTACAAAATATTATTCACTGACAAAAGCATTGGTTTTACATCAGATATTGATAAAACATCCATTTATCATTACATCCAAGATAAAAAAGGAATTTATCCACTTAATTATTGTGATGAAGAATTCGCTCCTGGCGAATATCTAAAAGACAATGAGAACAATAATTATCAATCTCTTTGGGATAACACCTTTTATAAAACCATGTACCATGTGGAAACAGATTTTGTTAAAAGCATAAGAGAAGATATTTCAGAATTAGTTATTACTAACAAACAATACAAAATGAATTTAATCCAATCTTTTGGATTTACTGACAGTCAATACATTAATATCAATTCCATCACTGCCAAATATCAAAACAATAGCTTCTTCTTCGAGATTGCAATGCAAAAGATGAGCAAACCTCTCATCTTCACAATGCAAAATCTAAACAAAACAAAAGATGAAGCAGTTGATCAATTCCTTAGTAGTGGTGGAAAACATCTTACTCCCGATAGTGAGCTCACTAACATGCGCGATTTATTAAGAGGTAATAATTTCCGCCGCTTAATTCACGATGTTAATAAGAACGAATTTGTTGGTACAGAAGTATTCACTGAAGATTATTTCTATAGCGAGCTTGACACCTCTTCTGGTGGAAGCGGAGCAATGGAATGCGTCCAAGCTGCCAATGAAACTCATCCAGATTTTGATTTACAAGGATGCTATAACTTCAATGCCAACGGAACACTTCACAAACAAAACATGCAGTCGGTAACGTTCTTTCCAACTGCGATGTATGAAACTCCTAATATTGTGGAAATGTATCATTATCCAACATATTTGAAGCTTCTTGATAATCTTCAATACGTCAAAGAAGGCACATTTGAAGATTATGAATATCAATGTGAAGGAAAATCTTACGTTGTCAAAAATGATGCTTTAATTCTTGACTTTCTTAAAAACAACTCGTTCGACCAAGCATATGATCCATCAACATATGCTCCAGCCGGACTACAAATCGATATATTCACATCATATCGTGGTGAAGAATATAACAAAATTACATTTATTTATTACTTCAGATATGGCGGAAGGCTATATCCCGTTGTTGTACCTTTCTATGCATTCGGAAAAGCTAATGTTCCACTTCTCGATGCATATCATAAGCTCCTCAACGATTGAAGTTAATAATAAATAGGAGGAAAACACATGAAAATACTTAACAAAAGTATTCTTGCGATGACAATCACCTCTTTCTCAATGGCTGCTATTGCAGTCGGTGGTGCAACATTTGTAGTTGCATCTGCTGCTGATGAAACCCATTCCATCAGTGTTGTGAAAGACGATGTTGTCACTGTAAGTGCTCCTTCAACTGCTGTCGGAGGAGCTCGCGTTGACTTCTCACTTGATTTTGATGCTGATTCATACGCTGTGGAATCAGTTTCAGTCAACTCTGAAAAGCCATCAAAAACTTCCTCAAGCGCGTATACATATTCATTTATGATGCCAAACGAGGACGTTACTATTGACGTTAAAGGCCGTAGCCTTATCGTCGACACAACTTATGAAATTGTCAATCTTGACGATGACAAAGCAATCGTTTTAGCAGGTATTGCTGATGTTGCGAAAGAAGGCGACGTCGTTTCATTTTCTGTTAATATGGGATGGAACAGCCCATATTCATTTACTGGAAAAGTTGAAGTTTTCACATTAGATGGTGAAAATGCTAAAGCAGAACCTGTCGCTGTTACAAATGATAACGGTGTTTATTCATTCAAAATGCCAGCAGCTAAAGTTGGTGTTGATGTTGAAGAAGTTGCCAAAACTTATTCAATTATCAAAGACACAGAACCATTTACTTTTATTGATAAAGTTGAATATTCACTCGATAATGGAGAAACTTGGACTAGAAACTACGATTATCCATTCTATGTGAAATTTAACACAATGATTCGTGTCACATTAAAAGGAACTGATGCTGCTAATCCAACACATTTAAATGTTGTCACAGCTTTTGGTGAAACCCCAATTGCAATCGATGAAAGTAAACAAGCATCATTTACAATGCCTAGTAGCAATGTCCGTTTCACTGTTACTACAGCTGTCAATTATGTTCCAGTTACAATCACAAATACAGAAAACATCACTGGTGCATTCTTAAAGAAAAACGAAGACGGCACATTCTCACCAACAGAAGCTACAAGCTTTGTTCCAGGTGAAACAGTTTATTTCCAATTAACAGTCGCCGATGGCGTTAATGTTGTTCCTAAAAATGTGGCAGTAAAATATGACACAACCAGTGTTACTGTCACTACAGTATCAGATACTGAACACATTTATTCATTTGTTATGGTAAATAAAGAAAATGTCACCATTTCATTTGAAGAAAAGGTCCCAGGACCATTTGCTGGTGCAAGCTTTGTCGGTAATTTTTATAACATCAATATTTATAGTAATGGTGTAAAAAACGATTCTGCAGTTACAACGAATATGACAATCGACGATGAAGGGCAAAGTTCAAAAACTTTCAAAATCGAATCCGTTAATTATAAAGAAGGATCAAGTACTGAAGGTATTGGCGTTTGTTCATCCACACGTGCTGGTGAAGTAATCTTCTCGTCTAACGTTCTTGTTTATGCCTACAGTTCAGGCAAAACATTTGCCGCAGACAACCTTGGTGCCGATATGTATTTCTGCGTGAAGTCAGCAACATCTGCTTATGTTGATTCATTGTTCAGCAAGAACCTTCTTGGCGCCGTTGAATTCTCTGTAGATGGTAAAATAATTGCTCGTTTCTTCGTAGATTTCGTTAATGATGAATTCTATGGTGATAATGTGACATTTAACGTTACATCTGGCGATAGATTCAATAGCACATCTTCAACATTTGATGTCGTTGTCAATGGTGTTACCGTAGGTACCGTCGCTAACAGCGCATACACAAAGGCATAATAGGAGGAAAAACGAATATGAAAAAATCAATCTTATTATTATCCTTATTATCTGCTGGTTTAGTTTTGGCAAGTTGTGGCAATTCTAGTTCATCTTCAAGTGCCCCAACTACATCAGATTCTTCAACCGGAACATCAACAACCGAAACAACAACAACTGAAACATCAACTACTGATCCAGTTGTTCATGTTGAAAGTGTTGATATTACTGAAACAAGCCTTGAATTAAAAGAAGGAGCATCATCAGATCCATTAACAGTTACTGTATTACCAGAAAACGCAACTGATAAAACCTACACATTTAGTGTTGGTGATTCATCAATTGCCACTGTTTCTGAAAATGGTGTTGTCACCGCTTTAAAAGAAGGCACTACTTATGTTGCTGTCACCACAACTGATGGCAATCACACTGATCGTGTCGATGTTAATGTTCATCATGAATACGAAGTTACAACAGCTGAAGTTGCTGGTGTTACAATCACTACTTCAGTTTCTTCCGCAAAAGTTGGTACAAAAGTTGATGTTACATTAACTTATGATAAAACTGCTTTAACAGTCGGCGCAGTTACCGCTGTTGGTGCAGAAAATACAATTACTCTTGGTACAAGTGGAGATACATATTATTTCTATATGCCAAACTATGACGTTGAAATCAATGTTGCCACTTCGCCAATCCTTACAAAATATGCTGTTAAAAACGGCAATACCGCTGCTGTATTAGATACAGTTGGTGCTTATGTTGCTGGTGAAACAGTTAATATTCCATTCACATTAAAACCTGGTTATAACTTTGAAGGTTGCACAGTCGCAACTGATCCATTCGATCCAGCAGATGCTGCTACAATTGAATCTTCGGTCGCTGATGGTGTTATTACATTTGTTATGCCAAGCGAAAATGTTGTTGTTTCGGTTTTGACAAGTGCAGCCACATTTGCAATTACAAAAAATGATACTTATTCACATATTAATTCTATTAAAGCGGATGACAAAACTGTTAGTATTGCAAATGGTAGTTATTATGTAAATTATGGTGCTGCTGTTTCTGTCATATTCTATAGTTCAACATCATCATCAACAGAAAAATATCATCCAGTGAGTGTTACTATTCCTGAACTTGATGTCACCATCCCAGTTGAAGGTGAAAAAGTTCAATTTGCAATGCCTCATTTTAACATTACCTTAAATATCAATACAGAAGCCACATTAAGAAATGTTTCATTTGTTGGAAGTGAGCATTTAACACCAGTGCTTTATGAAAAAGTTGATGGTGCATATGTTGCTACTGCTACAAATGCTGGTATCTTTGACAACACATATTATGTAAAGGTTAATTCTACTAATATTGAACAATATCAAGTTAACACCATTGAAGGTTCATATATCCCACAAGGCAGCAGCTATAGTTCCATATTAGCTTTAACTCTTAATGCTGACGGATATTATGAATTCACAATGCCAAAAGTTGATTTGTCAAAAATCCTCACAATTACTGTTACCGAAAAAGATATGACTTTATTTGCGGGTCAATCATTTGTCGGAACATATGTCGGCCTTAATTCCTTCAATTCCAATACAAAAACAAGTTGGACTTCAAGTTATGGTTTTACCATCGACTCAGCCGGTATTGTTAATAAAAACGGTACGCTTACTTCATTTACATCATTCGATGCTAATACTGGTTTATTAACAAACAGTGATAAGACTAAGGCTGCAATGGTTGCAGGCAATTTCGTTTTTGCTCACCATAGTTTTGATAGCAGTACTCCAATCGGAAGCGACATTGTTATTGGTTATAAACTTCAAGAAGGCGATACATCTACAACATATACAGTTAATAACTATTCATTTGCTGGAAAGTACCATGTTATTACAGTATTTAAAGAAGGCACCTTAGTCTCTTCGCTTTTCTTAGATGTTGCCAACCAATTGGTATTCTTAAATCCAACATTAGAATTTACCGCTGGCACATATGTTAGTGATTCTACTGCAACATATACTGTTGCTAAAGACGGAGTTCTCTTCTATTCTGTTACAAACAAATCAACAATTGTTTTATATGATGGTCTTCAAGGAACTTATACCGACGAAGGTAATAGTGATATCGTCGTTGATGGATTGGGTTCACTCACATTTGAAGGCAAAACCTTAAAATATACTGCTGAAGGTAGACAAATCACAACCAAGTACATGGTTGATGATTCTACAATGGAAACTCTTGTTGTGACACTTGGTACAGATGGAACATATACAATTGATTCCAGAACTACAGCAGCGTATGTATCACCATTAGTATCAGGAAGATATTTTTCTGGCAAGACTCAATACAATTACTATTGCCAAATCTATTTCTCTGATGACGAACATGCAATTATATGGGTTACATATGATGAAACCAAGACAACTGCTCCAAGTTCATCATCATTTGGTTATGATAAAAACGCAACATATACATTTGATGTAGATACAAAGACAGTTACTGTGTCTTCAAAATATGGCGAAATTGTTGCTGTATTATCAGGTGATGCCGGTTCCTATCAATTGAAAGTTTCAAGTGATTCTTCATTTAAATCTGATGGTGGAAACCTTCAAGGCAAGACTTTAACCGAATATACTGTAGCTTAATAGTATTTCAATCAATTTGGGCGTAAGACTTATTCTTGCGCCCTTTTTCTTTTGCGTTATTATATAAATTAAGGAAGAAAAAAACATGAAAAGAAAACCAAACGTTTTTGCAATCATATCTCTTATTTGTCCATTTATTAGTGGGCTTTGCTTAGGATTAGCAACCATTTATGCTCCGCTTGTCTTTGCAGCAATTTTTCCATCAATAATAGGTATTGTTTTTGGCGCGATATCGTTAAAAAGAGGAGCAGTTGCGATCATTGGTTTTATTCTTTCTATCATCATGTTTTTTGTTTCAGGGTATTTTGCTTTTTTAATTTATGTAATTCTCGGCATCGCTGATTCACTTAATTCTTCATCTTCATCTCTTTTGTTATTTAAAATCAATTTATAAAATAATTTTTCTATAGTGTTGGAATTTTAATATCATTCACATAAAATGTGAGGTTTTTTGATGAAATCTTTGATAGCACAGTTTTCTTTGACGATAGTAAGCCAGGCATTTATATTAGTCTTTTAAAATAACGACAATCAAAAGGATGATTTTTATATAAAAATTGTAAAATTCTCTTTTATGAAAATATTTTCAAAAATTCATTATTGACAATAATAAAGCGTTTTCATAATATAAAATTAACATTGGAACCGTTTCCAAATATTAATTAGAGGTATTACTATGGCAAACCTTTCTTTACGTCACGTTTACAAGGTCTATCCGTCTCGCGATAAAGGACCATCGTTTTTTAAACGTTTATTTTCTAAAAAAGCAAGAGAACAAGCTCACACTAATCAAGATTTTGTTGCTGTTAAAGATTTCAATCTCGAAATTGGTGAAGGCGAATTCATTGTTTTTGTCGGTCCTTCTGGATGTGGAAAATCAACTACATTGAGAATGATCGCGGGACTTGAAGATATATCTGCTGGCGAATTATATATGGATGATCAATTGCTCAACAATGTTGATCCAATGGATCGTGATATGGCAATGGTTTTCCAAAGTTATGCCTTATATCCTCATTTATCAGCATATGACAATATTGCTTTTGGTTTAAAAATTAGAAAAGCAATGTTGCCAAAAATTGATAAAGATGGAAATCATGTTTTAGATGAAAATGGAGAAGAGGTTTTAGAACTTCGCCATCACAACAAAAAAGAAATTGATGAAAAGGTTCAATGGGCGGCCTCAGTTTTAGGTATTCAACAATTGCTCAATCGCAAACCAGGTGAGATGAGTGGTGGTCAATGTCAACGTGTCGCTTTAGGAAGAGCCATTGTTCGCGGACCAAAACTATTCCTTCTTGATGAACCATTATCAAATCTTGATGCTAAATTAAGAACATCGATGAGAAGTGAAATTGTTAAACTTCAACAACGTCTTGGAACAACATTTATTTATGTCACTCACGACCAAGTCGAAGCGATGACAATGGGAACAAGAATCGTTGTTATGAAAGATGGCGTTACCCAACAAATTGACACTCCTGTGGAATTATTCAATCATCCAAAGAATTTGTTTGTTGCCGGATTTATTGGCACTCCTCAAATGAATTTCTTTGATGCTTCATTAATTTGTGATTCCAAGAAAGCCAAATTGACTTTTGTTGATGGACAAACGCTTTCTTTAGATTTGAATAAATTACCTTCTTTGTATGATCAATATAAAGATGGTTTGGCGCACGCGATTAAAGTTGGCGTTCGTGCCGAACATTTAAAAGTCTCAAAAACTGGTATTGTCATGAAAGTCACGATGAGTGAAATCCTTGGTTCAACAACACAAGTATACGCGAATTTAGAAGGTGCAGATAAAGATACAATCATTTCCATTTTAGGAAACACAACTCTTAAAGTTAATGATGATGTTGTCATTAATTTTGATGAAGAACATGTTCATATGTTCGATGCGGAAAGCGAAGAAACAATCTTAGGGTAAAAAAATGAAAACATTATTATTGATATCATCATTATTTGCAATTTCCGCGATCACACCAAGTAAAGGTATTTCAAAGGAATACGCTACATTAAGTAGTGAAGGAAATAGTTTTTCCTTATTAACTAATACATATACAGAAGAAGAAAATTTTGTTTATTCATCTCATATTGATTTTGTATCTGGTCAAGCATCTGGTCTTGTTTTTGGAGCAGTTCAAAACGAGAATTATTTTGTATTTAATGTTGATCGATATGAAAATAAAACAAAATTATTGCATTTTTATTTAAATGATGAAAATTCATTGGTAGCTGATGAACTATATTCTGATTATTATATTGGCAATGATAAAGTCACTCAAAGTGAATTAAATGTTATCAATCCTCGCGTTCGTAACTACCCATCATATGATTTTAAAATTGTTAAAAGCAGTGATGAAACAAATCAATATTTTGAATTTTATATTGATAATATTAAACGCTTCGGCATCGACACTGAAATCTTAGCTAGCGATATTGGTTATACTGGTGGAAATATTGGTCAATATGTTTTTAATGCAAATGTAAAAATATATGATACATATATCGATGAAGTGGATTCTATTTATTATAGCGATACATATCGCAATCAATATCATTACAGCCAATTTGCCCATTGGAACAACGATCCAAACGGTATGGTTTATTACAATGGATATTATCATCTTTATTACCAAACAAACCCATATGATAAGCAATGGGGAGATATGTATTGGGGACACGCAAGAAGTACCGATTTAATCCATTGGGAAGAACTTCCAATCGCATTATTCCCAGACGATAGTTCTAATGCACTAGGAGCAGCTGGAACAGGTTATGCTTGGAGCGGATGCGCGATGGTTTATCACAAAGGCATGTCAAGCGTTATTGATAACGCCAATTGGTTTAGTGGTGAATCAGGTTTATTAGGATATTACACACGTGATGGTTGGGAAAGCCAAGACCAAGTTATCATCACTAGTGATGATGAGGGTTTAACTTGGACCAAAAGAGCGTTAATTCCACAATCGCTTTTGTTAAGTGGTGGAAAAAAAGATTGCCGTGACCCAGGTATTTTCCCAGTTAAAAAAGACGCAAATAATGTCGTCACAAAATGGGGCATGACTTTATCTAGCCAAGGACTTAATAAAGTATTTATGCTTCAATCCGATGATTTAGTTAATTGGTCATATGCTGGTGAATTTAATACCGCTGTTCCAGAATGTGTTTCAATTAGCAAAGTTAAAGACACAAATAATGTTGAACGCACATTGATGGTCATCATGTCGCGCGGCTATCTTGTTGGTGAATTTGTTTATGATGATGCAACATCAAAAATAAAATTTATTAATAAAGATGGAGTTGATATTTCAACACTTTCTAATGTTGTTCTTAATCAAGTTGATTGTGGTGAAGATTCATATGCTGCCCAAACATTTTATATCGATGATCAAAACAGTGAATATTATGGCAAATCTATTGCCATGAGCTGGTATAGTGGTCTTCCTGCTGCTGCTGAAGCAGGATTATATGCCGGGGTTAGATCAACATGGAATGGCGGAGGCTTTACAATTCCTGTTATTTTTGGTCTTGATGAAAATTTAGGGTTAACTCAAACTCCAATCACAAAAGATAATGCAAAATTAGAAAAGACTAATATCGTTAATTTCGTTAACGAAAATGTTAATGAAAAACTTGATATCAATGTCAATAATCATACATATGAATTAATTGCCCATATCGATAATCCTAATAAAGAAAATATTAGTTTTGTGGTCAATGAAAATAAATACGAGAAAACAACATTTGGTTGGACAAAAGAAGAAGGATATTTCTTCGATCGCAGTTTGACTTCTGCTGCTTCAATCAAATTTGATAAGACATATCATAGTCGTTATAAAACAGGTGTTGTTGATAAAACATCGCTTGATTTTTACGTCCTTGTCGATAATGGTGGAATTGAAATGTTTGTCGATAATTTTAGATATGCATTCTACAATTTGACATTATCAAGCAAAGATGCGATTAAAGCATATTTAACTACTACTGGTGATATTACTGTAACTTCTCTTCAAGTCAATGAGGTTGCATCTATTTGGAAACACGTATCTCCTACTGTTGGTGATTGTCTTGTTTCTGATTTAGATTTCGATAATAACAGTGTCATTGGTGGTTCTTGGGAAGTTAACAAAGATAAAATTGTCGGCATTCAAAGAAGCGGAGACGGCTTTATTGCTTCTACTACAACTGCTACTGATTTTAGCTTATCAATGAATGTTGATGTTAGCGAGGCAGTTGCTGCCGGCGTCTTATTTAGAGCCACCAACAATTTAGATAATTATGTCATCGCCAATTTTGATAAAAATGCGAATATATCAAAAATGTGGACAAAACAAGGCGAATTAGCCAATAAAGCAATAAGTGGTGCTGATTATAAAAATATCAACATCAATTTAAATGTTGAAGGCAATGATATTGTTTTATTCGTCAACGGTGTGCTTGTAAGTAATGTTACTCTTGATACATATATGCTTGATGAAGGATATTTTGGCCTCAATGTTTGTGGCGGCACTGCGACATTTAAAAATATCTATTTATTGAAAACAAAATATACATTTAATAATGCTGATTTAACAATTATCAGCAATGGTGATGTTGTTGATTCGATTGTCAATGTCACCAATAAAAATACAATCATCCAAAAAGGATTCTATACAGTCGAAGATAGAAAGATTGTTATCAGTGAATCATATTTTGCTCTTCTTGATGAAAATAAAGATTACACATTATTAATTAATGCGAGAACATCATCTTTTGAAATCGTGGTAAAAGTAGGACAAATCAATAAGATGTATGCCTTTGACGATATATCTACAATTGAAGGTGAAGATGTCTCTATTTATATCGGAACCCTTGCAATTGATAATGTTTCCGTTAATGGTGTGACTCTTACTGATGATCAATATTATGTCAAAGATTATACATTGCATATCAAATCAGGCGCATTAACTGTTGGTAATAACAATGTATCAATTAATAACGAATATAGTTTTAATATCAACGTTATTGGTGAAGCAAAACAAGCTGAAAACAATCAAACTGGATTAATAGTCCTTATAAGTGTTCCAAGCGGATTAGTTCTTCTTGGCGCGGTCACATTAATAACTATCTTGGTTATAAACAAGAAGAAAGGGGCGGTGCATGAAAACAACAATTAAAGATATTGCTAAAGCATCTGGTTATGGCGTTGGAACTGTATCACGCGTTTTATCAAATGATAAATCTGTCAGTGATAAAACTCGGCAAAAAATCTTAGATGTAATTAAAGAACTTGATTATATCCCAAACGTCAATGGCGCGAGATTAAAACAAAAACACAGCCAAGTCATTGCCGTCCTTGTTCCGGTTATTTATCATCCATTCTTCGCTGAGTTTGTTGAAGAACTTGAAAAGGTGAGCATGGACAATAATTATTCTCTCCTTCTTGTGACAAGCCAAAATAATATTGATAAAGAAAAAGAAATTATCAACATGATTAAATCTCATCGTGTTGATGGAGCAATATTCGTCACCCACTATAGCCACGATGAAAATAAATTAAAAGGTTGTCCACTTGTTAGCATCGATCGTCATCTTGGAAATGATATTCCGTTGATTACAAGTGATAATTACGACGCAACGATGAACGCTCTTGAAAAACTATTTGCAAGCGGCGCAAGAAAAATTGCCTTCATCGGTTCAAAGCCATGTGTCGATAGTGAAGTCAATTTGCGATATCAAGCATATGTTGATTTCGTTAAAAAACATGGTCTACCAACACTTGATTTATTCGAAGTAGTCGGTCATGGTGGTGAAAGTGAAATGGTCGCTCAATTCTTTGAAAAATATAAAGATTTTGATGCAATCTTTGCATCGGGATATTCATTATCTGTTGCAATCTATAAGGAACTGCTAAATCGCAAGAGGGCTATTCCAAATGATGTTCAACTAGTTAGTTACGATGGTTTATTCTTCGGAACTGAAATGCTGACTGCCATTCAACAACCAATTAAAGAAATGGCAATCGCCTCATTTCTCACTCTTACCAAATTGATAAAAGGCGAAGAGGTTAATAAAAAACAAATATTTAATACAACATTTATCAAAGGAGAAACAACATTATGAAAAAATCAAAATTATTAGTCCTTGGCTTATTACCTCTTTTACTCGCATCTTGTAATACGACAAACGGAGAGGCAGAAGTTGACGAAGAAGGAAACGCTATTGTCAAAGTCTTATTCCACGTTGATAGCAAATCAAAAGAAGGCATAGCTTATAAAAAACTTGTTGATGGTTTTAACCGTGAATATGCTTCCGAAAAAATTAAAGCATCAGCCACATTTAAAACAAGAACTGCAGGTGGTGCGGACTATCAAGCTCAATTAATTTCCGCTAAACTCGACGATGCATTAGCAGACGTCATCACTTTTGACGCTCCAAACTGCTCAAGCTATGCGGAAGCTGGTTTGCTTCATGATATTACAGATGAAATGACAAGCGAAGAATTAGACGATTTCATTTCTGTTAATACATATCAAGAAAGAATTTATGGTCTTCCAATTCAAGAAAGTAGTGCTGGTTTTTATTATAATAAAGCATTATTTGCTCAAGCTGGCATTGATGTCAGTGGTTACACAGTTGAAAACCCATGGACATTTGATGAATTTAAAGCTGCTTGTGCAAAATTATTAGCAATTGGCAAAACTCCAGTTGATATGCGTTTAAATGCGACAAAAGATGAAACTGCAACTTATCTTCTTTACCCATTTATTCACGCTGCTGGTGGTTCATTTGTAAGCAAAGATGGTCTTACATGTGAAGGCTATCTCAACAGTGAAGCATCGATCAAAGGTTTCCAATTCTTCAAAGATTTAGTTAATGCTAATTACACAAGTTATTCAGTAGGTGACAACGATTTCGTCACTGGTAAAGCCGCTATGTATCTTTCAAGTGGTTGGACAATTCCTGAACTCGATAACAATTATCCTGAGATGTTCCCAAATCGTGATTCATGGGGTCTTCTTCCATATCCAAAAGATGTCAATCGTGCTTCGGCTACTGGAAGTTGGTCATACGCTGTTACAAATAACCATATCCAAGATAAAACCAATGCAATTAAACTCATTAAATATTTAACAAAAGCTGAATCAACAACCACTGTTACAAATGCAACTGGTATGATTCCATCACGCCTTAGCTGCGATCCAAAATATGCTGCTAACTCACCTGAAGCTGTCTTGTTTGAACAATTAAAACAAACCGGTATTGCTCGTCCTGAAACTGTTGGTTATCCAGAATTTTCAACCAACTTCAGAAACATTATTTACAAACTCAAAGATGGTAATGTTCGTGAAGTTGTCAATCAACAAACAGCCAATTTACAATCTGAACTTAACGAATATAAATAAGACCCATGGATTTAATTTTAAGTGCCATATTAATATTTGTTGCTTTTGTTCTAATTTTCTTAGGTGTTTTTATCATCGATATTATCAGAGCGAAAAAGCACAATCAAAAATATCGCTTCAAACCAATGTTAGCTAGCTTTCTTTTCTTGCTTCCTGCCATTGTATTAGCGTTCTTCTTTGTTGTACTTCCTATCATATATTCTCTGGCTTATAGTTTTACTGATTATAATTTGCTTAAACCAGAACAAATCAGTTTTAATGGCTTTGATAATTTTGTCAAAATCTTTAAAGATATCGCCAGTGGTGGCATGTTATCTCACGCTATTCAAAATACTTTGTTGTTCGTTGTCCTTGTTGTTCCTCTCCAAATCGGTTTGGCGCTTGGACTTGCCTTGTTTTGCAATGTCAAAGTTAAAGGCAATTTCTTCTTCAAAGTTTGTTTCTTTACCCCAGTTGTTATCTCGTTAACAATTACATCATATTTATGGCTTGAGATTTTATCGCCAAGCGAAACCGGATTATTGAATTCATTTTTAGGATTATTTGGCGTTGCTCCTCAAGACTTTATTAACAACCCAAAGATGACAATAATTTGGATTGTCATTATATCAGCATGGCAAGGATGCGGATATCAAATGCTTATTTTCTTAAGTGCATTATCTGGTATTAGAAAAGACCTTTATGAAGCTGCTCGCCTTGATGGCTGCAATGCTTGGCAAAGATTTCTTCATGTCACTTTGCCTGGTCTTAGACCAACGCTTTTATACATCACAATTACAGTATTTATTGGCGCGTGTCGAATCATGGTTCAACCAATGCTCATGGTTGGATATCAAGAAAACAGCGTCACCCTTTCCTATTTAATGTATTACGAAGGTTATTCAAAACATTATGTTGGGTATAGTGCCGCAATCGCGTTAATTATGACAATTGTTATTGGAACAATCACTTTATTACAACGCAAATTCTTGGGAGGTAAAAACAATGGCTAAAAACATTAATGAAATCATTGAAAATGATGATGTAGTCGTCGTTAAAAAATCTAACAAGAGAGCTGTTGGCCACGTCATTTATTACATTTTTGGCATTTGTCTTTCTTTTGCTTTCCTTTTCCCAATTCTTTATATGATTGCTACTTCAACTAAGTCGCAAGAAAGAATTGCAAATGACGCCGGAACACTTTTGATGTTCCTTCCTGATTTTTCAAATATTGGTGGTTGGCTCAACAATTATGCAGTTATTTTTGGTGACTACAATGTTGGCCGTTATGCCCTCAATAGCTTTATTTATGCGATTATCGTTATCATCTTAAATATTTTGATTAATGGAATGGCAGCATATGCGATATGCAAATTAAAATTCCCAGGTAAAAAATTCTTCAATTTTATTATCATGTTTTTGATAATCGTGCCGGTTGAAACATCAATTATTCCTTTGTATTCAATTTGCAAAACAATGCTTCAATTACGCCAAGCAGCATCTATTTTGGCAATCATTTTGCCACAAACAATTTCAATTTTTAACATCTTCTTATTCATTCAATTTTTCTCATCAATTCCAAAGGATTATGAAGAAGCAGCGCGAATGGATGGAGCAAACACTATTCAAATATTCTTTAAAGTAATTCTTCCATTATCCAAACCAATTATTGCTACTGTCGCAGTATTTTGCTTCATCGGTGTTTGGAATGATTACCTTTGGCCAACAATGGTATTAAATGATGATTCATTGATGCCTATTCAAGCGGCCTTAACAACAATTCAGTCAATTGAAGGTATTACAACTGGTCAAATTATGGCTAGCCTTGTAACCACATCTATCCCTATCTTTGTCGTATATGTTCTAGCCCAAAAATATATCGTCAAAGGATTTAGCGGCGGTCTTAAATTATAAAAAGGAGAAGCGACATGAAAATTTCAAAATTATTATTCTTGATGTCATCAATGCTTCTGATTTCTAGTTGTTCTAATGTCACTGATAATAACAAACCTGTCAGTGAAGATTCGGCATTAGAACTGACTTTCGATAAACACGAAGGTGAATACACTTACGAATCAGTATCAAAAAGTCAAAAGCATGTTGAATATGTTTTCAATGAAAAAAATGAAGAATATTTATTGAAGCAACCAAGTGATCCTATTTATAGAAAAGGGGTAAAAGGTGACGCCCTTTATATGGATGGATTTTCAACAAAGATGATTTTTAAAGATTTTATAGTTCCAAATAAAGCTGTCACATTTTCAGCCTGGGTTGCGCCTCGAGGTTTTGAAAATGTCGTCAATTATGATGCTTCGTCAATGGCCGCTGGTCATACAAGAATGACATCAATCATCAATCAAGGTGACATCGAAGTTGGTGAAGGATTCTTATTCGGTTACGGTCGTCTTGGTTTATGGGGATTACAAATGGCCCTTCATAACGAGGAAACAGGTGATGATGTCGTTGTTGGATTTTATGATCCAATCAATTCTCTTGAACTTTATAAATGGAACCATATCGCTGCCACATTTAATGGGGCAACTGGATATATCGCTTTAGCGTACAATGGTGAAATATCTTACGAAGCATATATTCCTGATTTAGTTAATACAAAAATCATTCGTTCGAGTGAAGATTTATTCATTGGTTATTATGTATCGCCAATGATCGAATTTGCTTGCGATAGACAACTTCCAGCTGGTTTATTAGATGAAGTGTCGATTTCAAAAGTTAGCAAATCACCAAAAGAAATCAAACAATATTATTCAAGCTTTTTAGTTGATGGCGCGCATCCTAATCTTGATTTTGATAATGTTAAAGAAGATCGCGCCCAATATGAAGGCGATAGATATCGTCCAATATATCACGGCCTTCCAAGTGCGGTGTGGATGAATGAACCTCACGCCCCAATATATTACAAAGGCATGTATCATCTTTTCTATCAACACAATCCAATCGGTCCATATTGGAGTCAAATTAGATGGGGACATCTAGCAAGCACTGATATGATTCATTGGGTAAGTGTTAAAGATGCAGTCGCTCCAACAAAAGGAGTTTGTCCAGAAGGTGTGTGGACAGGTGGCAGTGTCATCGGCCCAGATGGAACCCCATGGTTAATTATTACGGCTGGTACAAATCAAAGCACATGGTCTGGACAAAATGTGGCTTTCGCTCACTGCGTTGATCCAAATGATCCATATCTTACTGATTGGGTTGTTGAAGATAAAGTCGTGATTACTCAACCAAGCGATAATAGTCAAGGTGAACGCGATCAATTCCGCGATCCGTTTGTTTGGTTTGATAGTGGCATTTACTATATGCTTGTTTCCACTTCAATTCCTGGAGCAGGAGGAAGCGGCAATTTATACACATCTGTCGATATGAAAAATTGGTTGTATCGCGGTTATATTTACCAATGTCCATTAGATTTATATCCAGAACAAGGTGCTCACTGGGAATGTGTTATTCTCCTTCCAGTCACATCAAAAGATGGCAGTAAAACCAAATATGTTTTATTTGATTGCCCTCAATATACAGTCGATGGTTTTGTTGTTGATTGTTATTATTGGGTTGGTTCTTTTGATAAAGCAAATTATCGCTTTGTTGCTGATAATGACAAACCGCAATTATTTGATTTAGGAAGCGGAATTTATACTGGTCAAACTGGTTTTTGTTATCGCACTGAAAATGAGATGGATAAAGACTATGAAGATGGTCGCACTGTCTTATTTGCCTTAACTCAAGGAAAAGCAGCTGGTACTCAACAAAATATTTTAAGTGGTTGGGCTCACTCTCTGGCAATGCCTGTTGATTTATATTTAAGCGATGATGGTTCAACATTGTTGCGTGAGCCAATTAAAGAAATGACATCATTATATGATGAAGTTTTATTCGATTATAGTGGTGAAGGTAAAGATGTTAACGCAATAAACGACATGATTAAAGATGTTCGCGGTGATGCATTAACAATTAAGATGAATATTTCTTTTGAAGGAAACGGCGAATATTTAACTGGCTTAAATGTTAGATATAACAAACACACGGTTAATGGTGCAACTGAAAAAACAGCTTTAAAATTCACAAATAATACATTCTATATTGACCGATTATTATCGACCACGACTACAAGTGTGGAAAGAAATGATAGTAGAATTTATCATACCGATTTAAGAAACTTTGATGTCACCATTTTATTAGATCGTTCTTCTTTGGAAGTATATATCAATGACATTATTACTTTCACAACAAGAATTTATCCTCATTATGGTGATAGTGATTATTTATCATTCTTTGACAATAACGCTTCATTAAAAGTCAATTCATTAAAAGTCATCAATATGAAGAGTGCTTATTTTGATGAAGTTACACCAAGTTATTATGGCAATTCTGGTAATTTAGGAGACTTGTTATGATGAAAAAATCTTTATTTTTATTAACTTTATCTTCTCTTGTTTTACTTTCCGGTTGCAGCGATGAAAAACCACAAATTAAGAAATTATTCAATGGTGGTTTTGAAACAAGTGATTTATCAGGCTGGGAAGTAGTTTATGGCAATGCTTTTAATAATGACGCGGTTTCCTCTGCATCTTCTTTCCGCTTTAAAAACGATGCCAAAGGAAACGAAATCAGCAACAAAAAAGAAGGCAATTGGTATCTAAGTGGAAAAGGATTTGATGATTCTTTCTCTGTCAATCGTGTTGGTGCTATAAAATCAAATAATTTTACTTTGACGGGTGACGGCACAATATCGATGAAAATTGCTGGAGGTGCAATCACAAAAGGAAAAGGTGAAAATGCTGAATATAAACCTTTAGAAAAAAGATGTTTTGTCGGTGTCTATCTTGCCAAAAACGATCAAATGATTGCGATGCAAAATAACGATTATTTCATTGAACACACTGAAAGTTATGTTGATGTAACAAAATATGATAATGGTGTTTATAATACCGATAATTTTGTTGATTATATTTTAGATTTGCACAAATACAAAGGCGAAGAATTATATATCAAAATCGTTGATAACGATACCGATGTATATTATGGATACATAAGTGTTGATGATATTCGTATCGGTGGAGAACTTCCTCAAGAAGAAGGAACTTTCTACGTTAAGAGCCGCGATTATATTGAAGAGGCTGTTGCACCAAGCGAATTTGAAATCGCAAACGGAGATTTTGAAACCGGATCTTTAGCAGGTTGGGAAGTTTTAGAAGGTCAAGCTTTTTCTCATGATGGTGTTAACGCCGAAGATGTTTGGTGGAACGAAAATATTACTTATTCTCGTGACGGAAATTACCACTACGGATTTTATAATCCAAGTGCGACCGGGAAAATGCGAAGTACAACATTCACATTATCAGGAAGTGGCTATGTCACTTTCAAATTAGGTGGCTGTAAGCATCAAGATTTGACATATCTTTCCTTTTATAGAGTTGATGGTGATACTTCAACCGAAGTAGCTCGCTTCACCAATAGTGAATATCTCGATTTCCAATTCCCATTTGTCGAAAATGGAATGAGACTTTTAAATCTCAATCAATATGTTGCTGATTTAAGGGAATATATTGGTCAAAAAATGTATATTGAAGTTGTTGATAATGACACTTCAAATGAAGATTTAAGCTGTATCACTCTTGATTCTATTAAGACATATCACGAAAACAAACCAACATTTTATAATGACGTTTGGTTTGACGCCAAAAACAAAATTAATCGTGAAATTGAAATTGAAAGCATTTATCAAGTTAAAAATGGTACTTTTGAAACTGGCGATTTAACTGGTTGGACAACTTCTTGGAGTGATGCTTCTAAACAGATTGGCGAAGTAACAAATAAGACTGGTTGGTGGATTGAATCGTTCCCATTTAACCGCAACGGCAGCTATCACTTCTCAGGTGAAGCTAATGAAGGAAATACTGGTTATATTAAATCAAACAATTTCCAAGTTGGTGGAATCAATAAGATGAGCTTTAAGATGTCTGGTGGAAAAGATCCACGTCTTTGCTACGTTGCTTTATTTGATGCGAGTAATGATGTTGAACTTGCTAGATATTACAATTCATATTTCCATGATGGTGATTTAGCCTTGATTAACAAAGGCACCAATTTGATGAACATGGTTAACTATGTTGCTGATTTAAGCGCATTCGCAGGCAAAGAAGTTTATCTAAAAGTTGTTGATAATGCGACAAACAATTGGGGCCTTATTTGTGTTGATTCGTTCATCACATATTATCAAAGTGAAGCAGGTTTACCAGAACAATATTATGATGCAAAAAATATTCTTCCAGGGGAAGTTCTTGGAAATGACAACGAATACCAAGTTTTAAATGGTGATTTTGAAACTGGTGATTTAACTGGTTGGACATTGACAAGTGGCGACGCTAACTTTATCGGTTTTGCTAACGACGAAGTCTGGTGGAATGAATATTATTCCTTTAATAATCAAGGCACATATTTCCTTAGCGGATGGGCAGGTCAAGAAAATAAAACGGGTGTTTTAGAAAGCACTGCCTTTACCGTTGGTGGTATCAACAAAATGAGCGTGTCTTTAGGTGGCGCTAAAAACAATTCAACAAGAATAGAATTAGTTGATGCAACAACAAATAATGTGGTTTTTGCAATGAAAAATCAATTATTTAATGACGCAATGGCGAAACGATATTTCTATAATGGAAACCCAATTGATCTTGCAAAAGACAATATTTATATGGCAAATATGACCACATATATTATTGATCTTAGTAGTTTTGCAAATACAAGCTTAAAGGTCAGAATTGTCGATGAAGCGACATCAGATTGGGGTCTATTATTTGTCGATAATATTATCACATATTATCAAAATGAGGCTGACTTACCTAATGGTACTTTAGCATTAAATATCAATTAATTGATTTATCATAATCATATAAAAAGACTGAAGAAAGGAACCGTTTCTAAATGAGTTACCGTCCTGATTATCACATAACACCAAAGAAAGGCTGGATTAATGATCCAAATGGTTTTGTGTTCTTTAATGGCGAATATCATTTATACGCCCAACACAATCCATATGATACTGTCTGGGGTCCAATGCATTGGCTTCATTTTGTCAGTCGCGATTTGCATAACTGGACCGAAAAAGGCATCGCCTTAAAACCAAGCGCTCCATATGATAAAGAATTTGGCTGTTTCAGCGGTTCTTCAATTGTAAAAGATGATAAATTATTTGTCCTTTATACTGGGGCAAATGGTGATAAACAAGTTCAATGTTTAGCAGTTAGTAAAGATGGATATAATTTTGAAAAATATCCATACAATCCAGTTATTGATGAAGATGATTTACCTGATGGATATTTAGTCAAAGATTTCCGTGATCCAAAAATCATTTTCCAAAACGATTCATATTATGTCTTATTAGCGGCCCGCCACAAAGATGGCTATTCTTCCATTTTGTTATATAAGAGCAAAGACTTAATTCATTACGAATTTGTCAATGTCTTAAAATCATTTAACAACATGGTGGAAAATGGCATGGTTGAATGTCCTGATGTTGTCTTTGAAAACGGTAAAGCATGTCTTATTTATTCTTTCCAACATCCAAGTAATTACGAAAAAGATTTCACCGTTTGTTCACAAGTTGGTCATATCGATTTAGATAAAGGAATATTCGTGCCCACTGGCGAAGAAAAAGAATTAGAACAAGGTTTTGTTGGTTATGCTTCGCACACGTTAACCAAAGACAAACACAACTACTACATTTCATGGCTTCATAGTTGGGGTATTAATTCTCCAACTGAAAAAGAAGGATATGTTGGAGTATTATCACTTGTTAAGACCCTTCATATTCATAACGATTATCTACGTTTTAACTTCTTGCTTGATAATCCTAATACTTATTTATATGAAGGCTATTTAACAGATGATATCGCTGAAATCAATTTATCAAACATCAAAATCATCTTAGAAAAGAATACAGGTATTGTCACTTTACTAAGAAAAGATATGGATGTTGAAATAAAAAATGAAAAAGGAAAAATCCTTTCTTCAAAACAAATCAAACTAAAAGATTTAAGTCGTATCACTTTAGAAGTTTGCATCGACAAATCTATCATCGAACTTTTATTTAATAAAGGTGAAGCTTTCGCTGGTATTGATAACTACATTCAAGATTGTGATAGTTATCGTATCAGTGTGAAAGGCATTAATTTGGAATAAACCATTTTTGGTTTATATATAAAAAAGGAGATTAAGTTATGTTTAAAAAATTCTTCCTCTCTCTCTTTAGCTTAGGGCTTCTTGTTCCTGCTGGTATGTCTTCTTCCGCTAAACTGGCAAACAGTAAAGAAGTATTAGCCGTAAGCAAAGAATCAACTCGTTCTTCGGAAAAGCTTACAACATATATTCCAACATATGTTCAAGGTAACTTTACTTTTAAAACAGCTGGATCAGAAGAAGTCGTTGACTGTTCAAAACGTGCATCATTTAAAGTTGATCCAATTACTACAACATTTTGGGGTGATAGACATTTCAATGCACCTGATTATTTCTTCCGCGGTTTTGAAAGAGAAGATGATGTTGGAAAAGAAGTTTGGACCGGCACAATCACAACAAAAGAGTGGGTCCAAAAGAAACGTTATGTCACTGTTTTAATTGCAGGTGGTGCGAACGTTGAAACTTACATCAACGTTTATACCAAAAAAGCTGGTCAAGAATTTGAAAGTTTCCGTGTCACAAACACAAATTTTAACGATCCGCTCGTTTCTTGTAACTTTATCGAAAAAGTAATTACTCTTCCAGACTCCATTAGTGATGATGATCTTGCAAGTGGCGTTACTATGAAGCTTGAATTCGTAGATAATGCAACTGGCGGATTTGGTTTCTGGTGTATTGGTTCATTACTCGCCAATCAAACAGCAACTGATGTAGCTCGTTCGCTTTCTGTTCACATGAACATGTTATCCGAAAAATCAGATAAAGATAAACTTGCGAAATCGCACATCATCAATCTTTATAACACTAATGCAGAATTTACCCCATTTACAAGTCTTACATTAACTGATGTCGGTGAAGATTTTGAAGATGGTTATGGCTTAACTCGCTTAGCTTATGATTCTCGATATGGCACTCTTAAAGCAACAGCAAATCTAGACAAAGCTATTTGCTCTTGGTACGAAGGCAATGGCGGCGCTCATATGCCATATAATAAAACTGGCAATAATTTCTTTAAAGGATTCTATGAAGGAGATGATTCTTCATATCCATACAGTGGATTTATCGCAGGTGATGATTCAGTATATCGCTTATTAACACCAGCATTTACATTAAGTGGCACAGGTCTTATTTCCTTTAAAGCTAGCCAAGCAGGTGCTTCTGTTCACGTATTAAATGGTGATTCTACAAGTCCAAATTTCCTTCAAGAATTAGCATTCATTGATATTAAAACATTTAGCGCTGATGGTGTTATTCACGAAGATATCAACTTACAAGATAAATATATTCTCACCATGGTTCGCCATGTTGTTAATCTTGAAGCATTCTTAGGCAAAAAGATTGTTCTCGGCTTAGCTGATGTTTCAACTGGTGGTTGGGGAGCAGCTAACTTTGATGAAATAGTCACATATTATCCAACTGCTCCTTCATTTAAAGTTGATCTTGTCACTCATAACGAATGTGCAGGAAGAGAATATAAAAAATACGCTCGTGTTCTTGATAAATATGTTTCAAAAACAGCTACTACTGCAAGTGGCGATATTATTTATACAGATGCCGCTCCTTCATTTATTGGCGGAGATGTTCCAACAGCTGATACATCAGTTTACGCCGAAGCTGCTTCATTCTTAAGCTATTATTACAGCACATTTAGAGACAATAATGTCGGTTCCACATTCTGTGGAGTCATTAATAATGACCAAAAAGTTGAATTAGGCACAAAATATAATGCTTTAAGCGAAGGTGCAAAAACGATTGTTGATTTAAGTGAAGATTACACTCGTGATGTTGCCGATGGAAACGGACAAGTTCTCGCTGAAGTTTCGAAAATGCCACTTCGAATTCATACCACAGTTGGTCAAACAGTTAATTTCATTGTTGGCAGTTATAATGTTTCAGTTGCTGGCTTGAATTTATTTGCAATGATGTTTGGTGCTGAAAACACAAATAGTAGTGTTATCCTCATCATCTTCCTTGCTGTCCTTGCTATTTCAGTTATTGGCATCGTTGCCTTTAAACGTCATAAAAAGGTTTATTAATTAATATTTGATATCACGAGCCGAATATCCCTCCGGCTCGTGATATTTGCGGAGTTAAACATATGATTTTATCTATTGGAGAAATATTAGTCGATGTATTTAATGATGGAAAAACCGAAACCGTTTTTCCAGGCGGAGCACCATTTAATGTTGCAGCAAATATCGCCTCATTTGGAGGAGATGTCTTGTTTTGCGGTGCAATCGGAAAAGATGAACATGGATCATTTTTAAAACAATACATTTCAAATATTTCCCTTAATTCAAATATTGAAGAATTAGAAGATAAAGACACCACTATTGCAAAAGTAACATTAAAAGATGGAGAAAGATCATTCGCATTCATTCGTGATAATGGAGCAGATTATCATCTTTCTTTATCATCCATAGAAAACATTAAATTGCCAAACAAAGTAATTGTCCATATTGGTAGCTTAATGCTTTCTTATAAAGAAGGATTTGACTTCTTTTTCAAAGCCCTTGAATATTATAAAAATAAAGGACATTTGATTTCGTTTGATGTAAATTATCGCGATGATATTTTTCCCGATACAGAAACTGCGAAAAACATATTTATTACCTGTTTATCAAAAGCAGATATTATCAAATTTACAGATGATGAATTACGTTTGTTGGCAAATGAATCTGATTTAGAAATTGCTCTTAAGAGATTAACAAATCCTCATCAAATTGTTGTTGTGTCCTTAGGTAAAAATGGATCAATGCTTTCTTATAACAATAAGATTATCAAAGTGCCATCTAATGAAGTCAAACCTATTGATACAACAGGAGCAGGCGATGCTTTTTATTCATATTTCTTATATGAACTTGATAAAGGCTTAAATCTTAATGATGATAAAGAAATATATAAGGCACTAAGAAAAGCAAATTTTGTTGGAGCAATGGCAACACTTAAAAAAGGCGCGGTTGGTGTTGTTCCAAGCAAAGCAGAAATTAATAAATTTAAGATTTAAAAAATGGGGCAAAGCCCCATTATTTTATAAATACTCATCCAATTGTTTTTCTTTTATTTTTGCAGTTAGCTTTTTAATGTCGCTTAATTCATTTTTATTAGCGACTAAGATAACATCATCTGTTTCTACGATTACAATGTCTTTTAATCCAACACCGGTGATAAGTTTTTTATTTGTCCCTTTAATAGTTACGTTAGTAGAGTTTACTAATACAGTTTTATCATTGAGAATAGTGTTTTGATTTTCATCTTCTCCATTAATGCGTTTTAACGCATTCCAGGAACCGACATCATCCCATGCGAAATCACCTTTAATGCAATAAACATTATCAGCTTTTTCCATGATTCCATAGTCGATAGAAATAGATTCAACTTTTGGAAAATTATCAAGACTTTCTGTCAGCAACTTGTGTTGATTTGACATATATTTTTTAAAGGCATTATCAATGCTTTTGATTGTGAAAATAAACATACCGGCATTCCAAAGATAATTACCACTTTCAACATATTGTTTCGCTACTTCGATAGTTGGTTTTTCTTTGAATTCAGCAACTTTGCTAATTTCTTGGCTGTCGCTTATTTTGATATATCCATAACCATCATTTGGCTCTGTTGGCTTAATACCAATTGTTAAAATTGATTCTTTATTTTCGACAAATTGTGTTGCCATTTTTAAAATGCGGCGAAATTCAACTTCATCTTTGATAATATGGTCACTTGGCAAAACGATGACTTTGGCATCATCATATTTTCTTTTAGCAATTTCAACGCCAAGTTCGATTGCAGGAGCAGTGTTTTTACTAAGAGGTTCAAGCACGATGTTTTCAGTTGGCACATCTTTTAATTGCTCTTTGACTAATGATAGATAGTTTTTATTTGTTAAAACAAAAATATCTTGTGGATACACTAAATCGCGGATACGATTGACAGTTTTTTGAATCATTGTTTCGTTATCAGCGCCGAGTGATAAGAACTGTTTAGGTAATAGATTACGACTTGCAGGATAGAAGCGTTCTCCCTTCCCTCCTGCCATAATTAATGCAATTGTTTTCATGCAATTATTATCTAATAATCCTTATTGAAAGTATATTGATATTTATTTTTTTCTGTTTTTTTGATAACACCTATTTCTTTTTAATTGACATTTTTTATAAAAAAATATTGATTTTGATTTTATAAGTATTATAATCTCATTCGTGCAATTGGCACCGGGATAGAAAGTAGGTAGCAAATGAATATATTTGCGAATCTGTCAGTCTTGACCTCGGCAGTTGCTCTTTTATTCTCTGGCGTGTTTACTTCCACTCCTACTCAAGAAGTAAAAGAACTCCCTAGAAGAACAGCTGAAATTGCTACTAGAGCCAGTAGTAATAGTAGCGAAGTTTGTTGGACCCTTGTTGATCGTGCTAACAAGCTAAAAACTGGGAACAAAATAATCTTCACATCTTGGTCTTATTCAGTAGTACTTGCTGAAAAAGACGGTGAATATTATAGTAATTCCCTTCCTTGCCTTGAAAAAGGTAGTCAAACAATATCATTTGCAGAAACGCAAAAAGTTGATGCCGCCGTATTTACATTATCAAAACGCGGAAATAGATATGTGTTTGAAACTGAATCTGGAGGATACTTATCCTTCCTCAAGAATAATTCATCATCAAATGCTTGGTATATCAGATTCTATGATGATGGAACCTCGTTGATCTCAACGTGGCACGGCTATAGCCTATATAATTTAGGCTATGATGCATCTAGCAATTTATTTGATGGATTTGTATCAAAACTAGGCAATGTTCAAATTTACTCTCTTAGTGAAGAAGAATATGCTTCTTCATTATCAAGCAGTGAATTAAATAACTTTGTCAATTCGTTTCATACCACTCTCGCTTGCGATCCTACAGGAAGACAAGCCCCGAAGGTAGAAAATTGGAATAGTTTAGCCAGCCAATTCAGTTCGCTTAGTAAAGCGAACAAGCAAACAATTGCTTCCACTACCGCTAATGAATATGGTAGTGATATTGAGCGATGTGTATATCTTTATGATTATGTCATCGCAAAATATGGTGAAGCAAATTACAAAAACTTCATTGGTCGTGAAATCATGCCAATGAATGTCTCCAATGCGTCGTTTATTATTGAACAAGACTTTGGAACACCTCTAATAATTGTATTTAT
>JALFFX010000071.1 GCA_022777645.1 Erysipelotrichaceae bacterium | reverse complement strand
GCGGAATAATTGATAAGAAAACAAAGCCACATTCAACAGAAAGAAGGAAAGAGATAATTAGTGCTCCTAAAATGATAAATGGGGCGCGAACAATAAGGCGAATAAAAATTAATACTCCATGTTGAACTTGATATGTATCAGCATTTAATATCGTTAAGAGTTTTGATTGTTTAATTTGTTCACGATTCTTTTTTGAAAGAGTCATGATTTTTTCAAATGTCATTTTGCGAATATCATAGCCAACTTCACTCGCAGTTCTAGCAGCGATATATTGAGTTATCATTGTTATCGCAAAACCAACAAGGCCCATGCTAAGGATAATGATGAAACAAATTATCGCATCACTTATAATTCTGTTGTCAAAATTAAACGATGGGAATAGACGAATAAAATTCGCTAAAGATTTGGAAATAAAAGCATTATCAGGAAACAAAGAAACATCCCCATATTTTGCTAAATCGATGACTGCTTTCATAAATAAAGGGATAAGCAAATCAAAAACAGCTTCGATAAGCTTTAATGCTGGACCGAATATAAAACTAAATAGGTGTTTTTTAAATGAATCTTTGCACGCCTTCATGCCTAAATATTATTTATAATAAAAATTATTATAATTCTTTTTTCACTTCTTCGACTGTGTCGCTATATGCTTTCGCAATTTTTTGACGAAAACGAGATTTTTTATTATTGTAATTTTTATTTGTTTTAACTGGTTTTTTAATTATATTTTTATCTTCAGCACTCGCTTTTGGGCGATCTTTTGGATCAGGAGGATTAACAGAGAATTGAAGATAAGGAACGATGATATCATTTTTCACAAACATTTGATAAATTTCACGTTTGAAATCTCTGGTTGCTTGGAAGCGATTTTCCGCTTTGACAAAGAACGCAAAATTAAAGACGATTCCTCGATCGGAAAATCCATCGATGCCTTTATAAAACGGACCATCAACAATTTCTGGTATTTTGTTTTTGATTTTCGGAAGTTCACGCATAAAAACTGCTTCAAGACGTTCAACATCTTCGTTATATGATGCTTCCATTGTGATGGAGATATAATTTGGCTGACGCGATAAATTCACCACTGTTAAGATTGAAGAATTGTTGATTGATTTGATGTTGCCACACGAATCGTTAATCTTAACCGCGCGAAGACCAATCTCTTCAACATAACCGCGGAAGCCATCGATAATAACCATATCGCCAACTGAGAAATAATCATCAAAGACAATGAAAAGTCCACTGACAACGTCGTTGATAAGACTTTGACAGCCAAGGCCAATAATAAGAGTTAAGATTCCTAAAGATGCCACAATTCCAGTTACATTAACGCCCCAAATTGAAAGGAGAATGGCTGCCGCCACTAAGATAGCGGCATATTTAATAACTGAACGAATAATTGAGGCAGTTGTTTTTGTTTTCTTCGAACCATTCATGGTAAATAAATGGATGAGGAAATTAAGTGATATTGTTCCAACAATTGTGACAGCAACAACAATTAATGAGCTTAAAATACTTTCGCCAGCGTTAACAAGAACATTCCACAAAGCAACAAAACCATTTGGAACATCACTACTTCCATATAATTTATCGGCTAAAGCATCGCCATATAAATCACGGGCAAAAAGAAGTGATATGATGCCATATATGGATATTAATAAAATGATAATTGTGATGATAAAAGATACTTTTTGACGAGGAGATTTATTTCCCCACCATCCTTTTTTAACATTTACTGGTTCGATTCCATTGTTTTCCATGATTGACCTCCTTAAATAATGAATGAATAATCGTATTCGCTTAATTTTTGATTATAATCAAAATTGTTTGTGGCAACAAAATTAATTTGATAATTACCCTTTTCAAGAACAAGCGAATCTTTATATACATTAGTAGAAGTAAATACTTTTTGATATGAATATGATTCACTTTCAATTGTCATCATTAAATGTGTTTGATCAATTTCAATATCAAGTTCATATGAAAATGTGTTTTCATTAACACTAAAAGCAGTTGCAAAATTATTGATAATCGGATTATTACCAACAAAGATATTTGAGATTGTGCTACCGCCTGCAAATAAAGAAACAGAAAGAAGGACTAAAGTTGTAACTTTGTTGCTTCTTTTGCTTTCGGCATACGCATTAGCTTTATATTCAACGTTGTTTTCGCCAACATCAAGTTCATCACTTGTTGAAGTATTATCAACATCAAGCGATGTGGCTGCTAAATTATCAACATTTAAATTATTAATTTCAAATATATCAGGCATGTTTTTTGTTTCTTTTTGTTAAGAAATAACCAATCGAGTAGGCAATTGAGATGACAAGAGAGAGCAATAAACTGAAAAATTCAGTAAAGCCAAAACTACCACTTGAAAATTGCGAAATCACTAAAGCGACAATCGCCCCGATGATAAGAATAGAATCAACAATTAAAAACGAATATGCAAAAAATGGCACAAATCGTTGAATTGATCTTCTGTTTTGGAAATAAGATACTGCGGCAAGACCACCGATAACAAATAAGATATTTAATAAAAAATTAACGGATACGAGTGGCAAAAATAATGCAACATCAATTATTTTCCATAATTCGGGATCTAACATAGTTATCAATAAATTTATCGATGAAATAACGCCCGTAACAATTGAGGCTGTTCCAGCGCATAAAAGTGTCGCTCTTCCGAATGCTTTTCTTCTTGTTTCTAGTATTGCGTCTTTACTAATCGTATCAATCTTTTGAAAGAATAATATTTTAGAGTCTTTATCAAGATAAAAAACTGATGCAATACGAAAAGCAATTTTCATGGAAATTTGTTTTAAATCACTTGGTGACAGGAAAACGATTGTGACTGCTTCCCATAAGAATACCCAACTAACTATATCTAATATTTCATCAATCATTGAACCTGATGGAATAAGTTCATGTTCAGTTAACAAAATTCGCACAAACATAATGATGATGGAAATAAAAGCTAAGCCAGACGCCACAAGCCAATGATGGGATGTTTCTTTACGAGTTTCGTAATTAAACATTTTAATTTTATCTAAAAAAGCATCATTGATATCTTTTGGATCATATCCTTTATAATCATCAATCTTTAAACATATATCAACTTTATATTCAAGAGGAAAGGACGCAAATAAATCACTGATTTTTCTTAATAATGATTCATCAAATTGAGGATGATTAATTGATTCAATATCGCATAAAAGAATCTCATCAATGCTTGCGTAATGCAAAACGACTTTGATAATTCGCTTTTCATCATCGATCTCATAATATTTTTTGAGAAGATCGATTTGTTCTTGTTCTCGTTCGTTCAATTTAAATTTCTTCTTCATACAAATAATATAATATTATTTTTACAATTTTTTACAACATTATAAAAAGCCACAACTATTATGATGGGTGCCCAGTTTCCTAGACATTAGGAAGGTATTCTTCCTCTTTTATCATTAATTTCCATTTAGCATTTAATTTGCCTTCACCAGGATTACATTCTAGATATATCACTGTATTTCCTGAATGTTTTAAACACTCTTTATAGAATTCTTCAGGTATGTCATTGCCAAAGTGCTTCTCAAATAAATAGCCAACCTTCTGGTATAAAAGGTTCTTATCATAGACTTTTAGGAGCAGTTCAACATCTTTAAGATTTAGTTTGGGGCAATTATCAAGAGCGTATTCCGCTTCTTCTAAACCGCCCGCTAAAGATAAACAATCTATTGAATCTATGATAGCACGCTCTAAAGATACTACACGTACCCCTTCTTCTTTCATTCTATCGAGTATGAATAAATCACTATTAGATTTCTTAGCCTTATATGTCACATCTTCAAATTCTAAATCGCGGGCATGTGACTTAGTTAAATAAGTAAATACGGAAACGAACGACTGATTTGCTAAGCCATAATATTCAAGAGCATCATGATAAGAGAAATAAGCGTCATCAAATAAGTGACTGGCTATTTGGAATTTAGTAGCAAAGATCATTCCAGTCGACGGATTAACTAATGCATATAGGCCTCTTTTAACTTGCTTTATATCGCCTCTTTTTATTGCACGATAAACAAACACAGAAAAATCAGATGCCGTCTTGTAGGTATCTTTTAAATCATTAAAAGAAAATAGCTTAGGTAACTGTTTCATATATAATAATATAACCATAATATTACATTTTTGCAATACTTTGGTAGTTTTTTTATAATATGATAAAAGCAATATAATTTTTACTAATTGTGGATTAGGACATAATCTTAGACTAGGAAGGACAATTGATTATATGCAAATTAAAAGAAATTAAACAGGCACTAAAAATATTAGAACAATATTGTTTTCACTTACGCCTTCGCTAATTAAATATTCTTCAAAAATAGATCATGACAAAATGGCTTTCCACATCTTCTCATTCCAGTAATAATTTTTAACATTCCATTATTTTATTTATTTGCCAGTTGAGTAAGTTAGATTTTTCTATTAGTTCTTAATATTAATAACTTACGTTAAATATTTTTTTCATTTTACGTAAAATTTATTCAGTTAAGTGTTTTTTAACTCTTTCACAATTTATTAACAATTTTCAAAAATTGCAAAAATTTTTATTTTACTTTCCTCCTAAATAATAATTAAAGTAGTCCTAATTTTGTTAAGATTTACCATTCTAGTGAATCATATTGTTTTTTTGCTTTAGGCCCTAACGAATTAATTAATTTTTCACATTTTGACGAATAATGAATTGATTCATAAATAGATATTACTAATACGTCACCTGCATATTCGTCATCGTAATAGTCACTCAGCCATTCGATGAACGATTGCGCTTGCAATAATAAATCTTTCTTATCAAAAACTACAGCATCAATAAAGAAAGGCATAAATACATCTTCAACAACAATAGTTGAACCTGTTTCAATACCGTCCAATTCATTGCATATTTCATCAAACTTTTTCTGTAAGCTTGGAATCATACTTAATAATTGTTTATTTAATTCTTTTTGCGTCATCATTTTTTATTTCCTTTCAATGCATCTTCTAAATCATTAATTAAATCATTTGCTATAGATTTATCGCTTTCAGACAAGTCTCTCTTTAAAGAGATTTTTTGCAAAGCTCTTAATCGTTCACGAGCTTTTATAGTGTGAGACTTTCCGCCAACTTTCTTACCAGTTTTATTCTCTTCTCTTAAAGCGTCAGCCGTGCCGCCATCACCTACCACAGCCCCAGGTCTATATAATTCTTTGATTTGGTTTTTTAATCCAGGATCTTCGGCTTTATTATATAATTCCTGACCTTTTTGTGACATTCGTTTAATATCACTGCCTACTTTAGGCGAGACACCTTTTTCCGAACTGGTTCTTTTTGAAGCACCGCCAGCACCAATCCCACTTGGAAAATGTCCGGATTTTGATTTCATTCCCATATCACTTGCCTCCATTAAAGGCTTTTGATATTAGAGAATCAAATTGCCAAATTTCACAGTCACTATCAGTAGCACACTTGAATATATCTTCCGGTGCATAACCATAAACAATGATTACACGTGGTCTAATATATTCAACTAATTTGTGAACACTATCCTTTAATAATGTTCTAGATTCATTGTCTCTAAGACAACCTAATGTTCCTATTGCGACAATACCGTTATAACAAATACCTGTAAGTGCTAGTTCATATGTCCACTCAAATGTAGCTCTATAATTAACAACTACTTTAATGCCATAAGCAGAAAGAATATAACCAACTTCTCTGCTCCTAGACAAGGCATCTATTTGTTTATAATTAGGGAAATTCCCGTAGACTGAATAATCAGGGCAAACAACAAAGGCGAATTCTTTTAATTCTGTAATTAGTTGATTGACTCTTTCTTCGGTTCCATATTTGAGGATGTTATAAATACCATCCCTACCATCAAACTTGGAATCAAATTCATAGAAAACAAGTCCGCATTTAGATTTGTTCTTACATCTATGCCTATTAGATCAAAGAACTAAATCTTCCGGTTTATCAAGCTCAACATCATCAATTTCTGGAACTTGGTAGAAACCAGTGTTGAAATTTGCGTTTTTTAACTTCTGCGCTAAGAAGACATCGCCGTCGCTTTTTCGAAGGCGATTATTTTTTTTCAAATTCATTTTAGATATCCTTTCGCACGTTTTTCGTGCTTAAAATTGTGAGATATGCTAATATGAATCTGCCAAGATGTGCTTCAGCATATCTCTAATCGCGACCATTCGCAGTGGTTGCGATTTTCTTTAGCTTTAATGAAGTGTGACATAATTGCTCCCTTTTTTTCTTTTCTCCAAAACTTATTACTATTAACGCATATCAAGATCCTCCTTTAATTAAATTTGCTAATCATATGATTAAGCGAATCTTTAAACAGATTATTTATTGTTTTTTCATAATGCTTCGCTTTTAAGTCACAGTAGCAAACTCTATTTGAATTGTATCGAACAATAATTTGAGCTTCAGGTTCGGAAACATCAAAAATCTTCCCAACAATAAATGCGTCAAATAATTTATCATTATTCAAATGCATCAATGCAAGAGATGTTGGTGCTAATAAATAAGTTGCTCCAAAATTAGCCTCGGCTTCATTTTCTTCATTTTGCTCAGTATGACCTAAAATAATATGAACAAGTTCATGAGCCAAAGAAAATCTCTGCCTTTTCCATCTGGTTCCGACATCATCAATATAAATAATGAATTTTTGCGTTTCAGGATCATAATACAAATAAGAATTAGGGAATGAGAATAATAGATATTCATCGACTTTTTTTGGATGTCTTTCCAATATTTCAGACGCAAATACTAATTTTATATTCATTTTTCTAGCCAGCTCAAAAACATCGACAGATATTTTCTTAACATCATAATCTTCTAGAAATTCTGCTATTGTTTCTTTAATTTGTTCGTATCGTTGAGATGCCAACTTCATATTCCCTCCTTTCTTAATTTTCTAATAGAAATTTAATTAATTCGTTTTTATCTTCTTTCGACAAGTTATCAAGTCCTCTAGCTAATATTGTTTTCATTCTAATAAAATCCATTTTTTCGTTCTCAACTTCATTACCAATTAGTTCATCCGTTGAAACTCCTAATGCGTTTGCTAAATTTACAACAACATCGATTCGAGGTGTACGCTCGCCACTTAGATACTTAGACATTGATGCCTCAGTAATGCCAGCGGATATAGCAAGTTCTTTTTGGGTTAGATGTTTTTCAGTCATAAGCATTTTAATTCTTTCTTTAATTTCCATTCCTTTGACAGCCTCCTTTTACAACTAACTTGCCTATATTATAATTTTTCATAATAATCATGTCAATAAGGCAACAATAAAAATCTTGAATATTTATTTTTTCATAAAAAAAACTTTGACCAACTGTTCATTGCGTCAAAGTTAAATGTCATTCTGGTGGACCTGATCGGGATCGAACCGACTACCTCTTCCATGCCATGGAAGCGCTCTCCCAAGTGAGCTACAGGCCCATCTCTTTTTTGGGTAAATATATTCTACTTATATTTTACTTAATTTACAAGAGGAATTTATTGCTTATTCAAAAACGTTGCAAGATAAATATCTTGATCCAGTATCAGGAAAAACAACAACGATATTTTTATTCTTGTTTTCACTTCGTTTAGCGACTTTAATTGCAGCATTTAAGGCAGCGCCAGATGATATACCTACTAATAATCCTTCTAATTTAGCAACCATATTAGTGGTGTCAAATGCTTCTTCATTATCAATATCGATGACTTCATCGATAAGTTTTGTATCAAGGTTTAATGGAACAAATCCTGCTCCAATGCCTTGAATCTTATGTGGCCCAGCTTGATTTTTACTTAATACTGGCGAACCACTTGGTTCAACTGCAACAATGGTTGTATTGATTTTATTATCGCGAAAATAAGAGGCACAGCCAGTAAGCGTTCCGCCTGTACCAACACCAGCAACAAAGATATCAACTTTATTGTCTAAATCTTTGGCTATTTCTTTAGCGGTAGTTAAATAATGAGCTTTAACATTGCTTGGATTATCAAATTGTGATGGGATGAAAGAATTTGGATATTGTTTCGCTAATTCATTAGCTTTTTCTATCGCACCTTTCATACCAAGTTTTCCTTCAGTTAAGATGAGATTTGCTCCATATGCTTTAATAAGGAGTTGTCTTTCTTTGCTCATTGTATCTGGCATGATGATTGTTAAATCTAATTTTAAATAAGAGCATATCAAAGCAAGACCGATGCCGGTATTGCCACTTGTTGGCTCGATAATTTTTGTTTCTTTATTAATTCTTTTGCTTTCAAAAGCATCTTTGATCATCATCATCGCTGGTCGATCTTTTATTGAACCGCCAGGATTAAAATATTCTATTTTTG
>JALFFX010000054.1 GCA_022777645.1 Erysipelotrichaceae bacterium | reverse complement strand
CTAAATCAGTTGATGATGTCTTTGCAAAAATGAACGCTCGAGAATTCCCATTCCAAGCCAATAAAATCAATTATTATTACAAATTATTTAAAAAGACAGTTAACCAATAATATTTAAGACGTGATTTGCTTCATCAATTCCGTTAGCGATACGTCTTTTTTTATTTTCATAATCAGCTTGATCGCCAATTACAAAGATGTTTTTTGAACATGAATAATTTTCATCAACTTTGATAAATGATCCATTTAATTTAAATGGAAATTTGTTTTGTTCAGCAATATTTCCATAATTGACCAATATATAATCAACATCAATATTTTCTAATTGTTCAGTTTTAACATTTTTAATAGTTATTGCTCTAGCAATATTATTCTCTTTTTTAATTTCAAAAGGAACATATGGGAGATATTTTTTCAAATTGTGACAATTTGCGATAGTTTCTGGATTACCACGAAATTCTTCGCGGCGATGAACAAGTGATACATTATCTGAAATTGCTGATATTTCTTTGCTCCAGTCGAGTGCGCTATCGCCACCACCAAAAATGGCGACTTTTTTGTTCTTCAAAAATGAAAAATCTTTTAAGCTATATAAAATGTTTTCGCAATCATCATTTGGAATTCCTAATTTTCTAGGTTTAGAAAAGCCAAGTCCGGTGGCGATAATTAAATAATCGCAGATATATTCATTGTCATTGGTGATGACTTTGATTTCATCACCTTCAATAACATTGATTACTTTTTCGTTGAACTTTATTTTTGTTAAATCAACAGTCGTTGCTAATTCTTTTATATAGTCTTTTGCTTTAATTGGTTCGTGGCTAGGAATATCTACTATTAATTTTTCAGGATAGAGGTTGGTGAGTTGACCACCAATGGATGATGTTGCTTCTAAAAGCAAAAAATCATCGCATTTACTAGCGACATATAAGCCGATTGGACCAGCGCCAATAATTATTACTTTTGTTTTCATCTTAAATAATTTATAACAAAGTTATATAATAAACAAGGCAAATATGGAAAAGATAGAAATATATTCTCACTCACTTGATGAGACAAACAAATTAGCAAAAATATTAGCAAACAACCTAAAAAGTGAATCGATTATCCTTCTAAGTGGAGACTTAGGAGCAGGTAAGACAACTTTAGTTGGCGGGATATTAAATGAGCTTGGCTACAAAGATCATGTTGTATCTCCTACTTTTAATATTCTTAAATGTTATTTTGAAGTCACACCAAATGTTTTTCATATTGATGCATATCGCCTTGAGGATCAAAATCATGACATTGGTCTTGAGGAATTTATTGAAGGTGAAGGAATTTGCTTTATCGAATGGCCGAAATTTATTGAAGAATTAATTCCAAATAGAAATTTAAAAATAAATATTTATCGCATTGATGATAATTCCAGAAAATTTGAGATCATTGATGAAACAGATTCATACCTTGATGTATTAAAGGCAATTAAGGAGGCAAAATAAAATGTATTGTTTACTTCTTGATAGTGCAAATAAATATTTATGTGTCGGTTTAAGTAAAGATAAAAAAGTAATCGACAAAGTTTTTTATGAAGCTTGGCAAAGACAAAGCGAAGTAATGATTGAAGAAATCGATAATTTATTAAAGCGCAACAACGTTGCAAAAAAAGATTTATCTGCCGTTGTTGTGGGCGTTGGTCCAGGCTCTTATACAGGTGTTAGAATTGCAATCACTATTGCAAAGACAATTTGTTATGCATTGCATATCAAAATGTATGGCGTTAGTTCATTAAAAATATTAGAAGATAACGATCATCCAACTATTTGCGTTTTCAATGCAAGAAGCGGAAGAAGTTATGTTGGCGTTTATCATAATGATGAAATCATTCTCGATGACCAAGTCATGGAAAATGATAAATTATTATCTTATATATCTTCTCATCAAGATTATAAAATCTCAGGAGATGCAAAACATTTAGGCATTAACCATGAAGAAGTTGATGTTATCGCTAATCTTGCTAAAGCAGAAAATGATACAAATTTAGTTAATGATATCTTTGCTTTAAAACCTAAATATTTAAAAGAAATAAAATGATAAAAATTGTAAAAAAAGACGAAAAATATTTCTCTGATTATGTTCGATTACAAAATGAATGTTTCAGACATCCATATACTTTAAAAAACATGGATGATGAATATCATGATAATCCATTTTCTAATTTCTTATTCGCTCTTTATGGCGATGAAGTTGTTGGCTATATCGACTATTTGCTCACATTTAACTCCGCCACAATAATGCAAATATGTGTGGATCAAAAATATCGTAGGAAGCATATTGCTTCTCTTCTGCTTAACGAGATGGAAAATACATTTCCAAAAGAAGGAGAAAATCGTGTTGATTTTGTTACTTTAGAAGTTAGAAAAAGCAATATTGCCGCTCAAGAATTATATAAGAAATTTAATTATGAATTGGTGACGACAAAAAGAAATTATTATGAAGATGGCGAAGATGCCTTATATATGGTGAAAGGAGTTTGATTTATGGCAACAATATTAGCAATTGAATCTAGTTGTGACGAAACATCGATTGCAATCATCAAAGATGATGAACTTTTAGCAAACGTTGTCGCAACTCAAATTTCGATGCATCAACAATTTGGTGGCGTTATGCCAGAACTTGCATCACGACTTCATTGTGAAAATGTTTTATATGTTTTAGATGAAGCTGTTAGAAAAGCAAATATCAAATTGGAAGATGTTGATGCATTTGCCTTTACTCGTGGTCCTGGTCTTGTCGGTGCCCTTCATATTGGCATGCAAGTAGCAAAGACCTTGGCAATGCTTTATGATAAACCACTTATTCCGGTTCATCACTTAGCGGCGCACATATATGCGAACGAATATGTAAAGCCACTAAAATTTCCACTTCTTTCAATCGTTGTAAGTGGTGGCAATACCGAATTTGTTTACATGAAGGAATCACTTGATTTTGAAATCATTGGAGAAACCAAAGATGATGCAATCGGCGAATGTTTTGATAAGGTTGCAAGAACTGTTGGACTACCATATCCTGGTGGCATCCCAATTGATAAATTATCAAAAGAAGGAAAACATACATATAAATTGCCGTTTCCGCTTCATGATGATAGTCTTGATTTCTCCTATTCTGGATTAAAGACTGCTGTTATTAATTTGGTTAATAACGAAAAACAAAAAGGTCATGAAATCAATGTCCCAGATTTGTGCAAATCTTTCCAAGATGTCGCTGTTGGAATGATTATGGATCGTCTCGATAAAGCTCTTGATAGATATGACATTAAGCAAGTTGTCTTAGCAGGCGGTGTCAGTGCAAATTCATATTTAAGAGAAATGATGCATAAGCGACTTGATAACACAGATGTCGATTTAATTGTCCCACCAATCTGGTGCACAACAGATAATGCAGCGATGATCGCGCGACTTGCCTCGCATTTATATGATTTAAAAATTTTCGCGCCATTATCGGTAAGTGCTGATCCAAATTGGCGAATCGATAAATACAAAATATTCTAATTTTATTAATCAAAATTAGTTTGCTATAATTTATTTACCACTCTTAGGAGGTTAACAATATGGAAGTTAAAGGTGTTACTGCTGTAGATTTATATTCTCTTGTTTCTTCAAATGAACCAGAATATAAAAATTTATTAAAAGAATTAGATGTCGTTTTCATGCAAGGCTGGATTAGAACTAATCGCGATAATGGTTCGATTGGCTTTATTGCCTTAAATGATGGAACATGTTTTAAAAATGTTCAACTTGTCTATGACAACACAGTTGAAAATCATGATGTTTTGTCACATTTAAATACTGGTGCAGCTATTTCCTTTTTTGGCAAATTAGTGTTAACCCCAGAAGCAAAACAACCTTTCGAAATTAGAGTTATGGAATTTAATGTTGAAGGCAATGTCGATAGTGATTATCCACTTCAAAAGAAAGCTCATAGTTTAGAATTCTTACGCGATATCGCTCATCTTCGTCCACGCGCTAATACGTTCAATGCTGTTTTTAGAGTGAGAAACACTCTTGCTATGGCAATTCATGAATATTTCCAAAACGAAGGATTTATGTATGTTCATACTCCTTTAATTACTAGTAATGACGCAGAAGGTGCTGGCTCAACATTTAATGTCACCACTAATGATAAAGATCCAAATTCATTTTTCGGCAAACCAGTTTCATTAACTGTCTCTGGTCAACTTCACGTCGAAGCTTTTGCTTTAGCATTCCGTGATGTTTATACATTTGGTCCTACTTTTAGAGCGGAACATTCCAATACAAAACGTCATGCATCCGAATTCTGGATGATTGAACCTGAACTTGCTTTCGCTGATTTAGAAGATGATATGGAATGCATCGAAGGATGTTTAAAACATTGTATTCACAAAGTCCTTCATGAATGTGTCGATGAAATCGAATTCTTCAATCAAAGAATTGATCCAACATTAAAAGAAAGACTTCATGCAGTTGTTCATAGCGAATTCAAACGCATGACTTATACTGAAGCAATTGAAGAACTTAAAAAAGCTGTCGCTAGTGGTGTTAAATTTGAAAATCCAAACATCGTTTGGGGTATGGATTTACAAAGCGAACATGAACGTTATATTACAGAAAAAGTAGTCAAAGGTCCTGTTTTTGTAACCGATTATCCTAAAGAGCTAAAAGCATTCTATATGCGCGCGAATGATGATGGTAAAACTGTGGCGGCTTGTGATTTACTTGTCCCAACTGTTGGTGAACTTGTCGGTGGTTCTCAAAGAGAAGAACGTTACGACTTATTAAAAGAACGCATGGAACAAAGCGGATGTTTAAAAGGTCTTGAATGGTATTTAGATTTACGTCGCTTTGGTGGATGTAAACACGCTGGATTTGGTATTGGTTTTGACCGCTTAATTATGTATTGCACTGGTATTGAAAATATCCGTGATTGCCAACCATTCCCAAGAACAAGCGATCCAATTAAATATTAAAAATGGAAAACGAAAAAAGCGAAAATTATTACTTAGAAAAAAAGCAAAAATCCCGAAACAGGATTTTTGTTTTGCTTCTTGTTATATTTATTATTCTCATTGCAATTTTTATTTATGAGATTGTAAATATGTTTATTTAACAATAAAAACGCTTATTTGTTTGTTAATTATATTTATGTCATAAGGAAAGGAGATATATGAAAAAATTAAGATTATATATGCTTGCTGTCTTAACAGCTCTTACTGCTTCATCATGTTCAATGATGATTCCCGGGTCAAGTTCTAGCACTGGTAGTGGTAGCACTAGCACTTCAACAGGCGGATCAACTAGTAGTGGTAGCACTAGCACTTCAACAAGTGGAACAACTAGCAGTGGTTCATCTATTACATCAACTACTATTTCAACTAGTGATGGTGTTATTGAAAACAAAGGAAAATATACAGTATTAATTTATATGTGTGGTAGCGACCTTGAATCACAAAATTATTTTGCTACTGCTAATATTCAAGAACTTGTCTCATCAAATATTAGTGATGAACTAAATGTTGTCATCGAAACTGGTGGCGCAAAAAAATGGGCATCAGATTATGGAATATCTTCTACAAAAAATTCTCGATATATTGTAAGAGGAAACGAACTTGTTTTGTTAGAAACAAAAACCAAATCAAATATGGGCTCTTATTCTACACTTCAAAGCTTTGTTGAATATGGTATCAAAAATTTCAGTGCTGAAAAAATGGCTTTGATTTTCTGGAATCATGGTGGGGCAATGCAAGGTGTTTGTTTTGATGAAAATAGCAATGATTCATTGACAAACAGCGAAGTTAAAAAAGCATTAACTAACGCTTTTA
>JALFFX010000012.1 GCA_022777645.1 Erysipelotrichaceae bacterium | reverse complement strand
CATCAATTGTTATCTTTTTAGCAATATTTGTTATCTTTTCTTCAAATTCGCGAGAATTAACATCTTTACTAAAAGATGGTTTTGAAGATTCGTTCAATAAAATATTTTTTGTATTATCATCAAATGTCATAAAATATTCCTCGACTTAAAGTATATAACAATTTTTTCGATAATGTATTTAAATAAATGTGATTTAACAAATTGCTTTTAAAAACCAATTGTAAAAATAAACGCGTCTTTATAACGAAAGTTTCATTTTATTTTTCAAGTGACAATATTATCATTAGCATATTTATGCATCATAAATTATTATCGTTATTCTTGCAAATAAATATCGTTTATATATAATTACGTAAGGAGAAAACTATATATAGTTATATTAAAATATGCCACAAATAATATTATGCTTAATCGTTCCATTTCTAGGAACAACATTAGGTGCAGCATGTGTTTTCTTTTTAAGAGATAAAATCAATCCAAAATTAGAAAAAACATTATTAGGTTTTGCTGGTGGAGTTATGATAGCAGCGTCTATTTGGTCGTTGATTATTCCATCAATTGAATCATCACAAGATCAATATGGCAATTTTAGTTGGGTTCCAGCTTTAATTGGCTTTGCCGTTGGAATTATCTTTTTATTAATCATTGACTCTATTGTTCCTCATTTGCATGCAGGCGCTAAAAACCCAGAAGGAATCAAATCAAAATTATCAAAGTCCACCACTCTTGTCTTAGCGGTAACGATTCATAATATCCCAGAAGGACTAGCAGTTGGAGTAATGATCGCAGGCGCAATAGCAAATAATTCTCAAATATCAATTATGTCCGCTCTTGTTTTAGCGATTGGGATTGCTATCCAAAACTTCCCAGAAGGTGCGATTATATCGTTTCCTTTAAAAGCCGAAGGAAATACTAAATTAAAATCTTTTTTATTTGGTATGGTTTCAGCGGTTGCTGAATTAGTAAGCGCTGTTATCGCGCTATTTATTACTTCATTTATTGTACCAATTCTTCCATATATATTATCTTTTGCCGCTGGAGCGATGATTTATGTTGTTGTCGAAGAACTTATTCCAGAAGCAAAAGAAGGAGAACACACCAACTTATCAACAATTGGTTTTGCAATCGGATTTGCCCTTATGATGGTATTAGATATTGCATTAGGTTAATTTGATACATTTTTTATCATTAAATTTAATCACTAATCTTGCTTAAAAAAGTAAATTAATATTTATAAATTATTCACTAATAAAATATAGTTCTCATTTTATACAGGCGCTCGACTAGATGATAGCGAGTGGCCTTTTTTATTTTTTTAGAATCAATGTTGACCACACTTCAGAACTATATCTCTAATAGATTTAAGTCTAACAATAATTCAAACTTTATCTAAAGATGAAGATGTAAGAAATCGATAAATACCAGCATTTATCACCAGAAAAATACAAATTATTATTGATAATCACATATAGCGAACTTTTTTCTTCAATTGTTCTGGTGTTCGAAAGAATGGTTAAATTATTACTTCAAATTAATTGTGCGAGCAGTGTTCGCACTTTTTCGTTATCTTAATGGTTTCGTAAAATCACATCCCATTTCCACATAACTATTCTGATGCTTACACGAACTCCTTTTGGCTAAAATTAGAATGCATTTATTAACCGTTATAAAATTTAAAGCTAATTGTTTTGTATTTATGAATCGTTATTTGGTCATAGGCACCAAAGCATTTTGCAATAATCTCTTCTTTGATTAAATGTGGGTTGCAACACTTTCTTTTTTGAAAGTATCGAATTTGTGGTTGCATTGATGAATGGCTTTTCGGTAAGCAATATTGCTACGCCAGACTTTTCTTCCTTAGTGTCCACTATAATCCTAATGCACCATTACTCCTTTATGCTGGAATATCACCATTAGGATTATCAATTGAATAAGCAATATTGGTTAAGTGGTCACCAATTCTTTCCAGTTCTGTTAAAACAGTCAAGTATGCCGAGGTAAGTTCTTGAGAACATGCATTTGTTCTGATTCTAGTAAAATGCATATCAGATAGTTCCTTTTTCAAGTTATCTGTTTCATCTTCTAATTCATGAATTTTCATTAATTTTGATGAATCGTTATTCTCAAAAACTCTACTTGTTTCATTAAACATTTCATCTAAGACTGCATTAAAGTGACCTAATTCGCTTTTTGCAGTTTCACTAAAGAAGAGTCCTTTGGAATCTAGATCATTTTTTTGTTCATAAAAATTATAGGCATGGTCGCCAATTCTTTCGATATCATTAATAACGTGAAAATATGCACCTACTTCTCGCTCATGGCTCAAGCTAACTTTTGAAGATAATTTAATAAGAAAGTCAGTAATTCTTTGATTTAGGTAATCAATTTGCTCTTCTTTCATTACGATTTGTTTATCCAAAGAATTATCATTTAAAAGCATTTTTTTCATGCAATCAAGATAGTTTTCTTTAGAAAGTGTAAACATATTAATTATTTCTTTTTTAACTTGAGAAAGTGCGACACTTGGAACACTAAGGAGTTTATCATCAATAAAGTGAACAACTTTTATCATGCTTTCTTCTTTTTTGTTCTTGATTACTTTACAGCCAAGTCTAATCGCAGGTTTAAGAAGAGGGATTAAAAGAGGCATAAAAACTACGTTATAGAAAACAGTAAATAACGCAATTGGAAATTCATCACTACCATTAATGGCAAAGAAATGCATTGCATTTGCAATTGGTTGACGCCAAATAGTTAAAATTAAAACCATCATTAAAGAAGAAAGCAATCTAAGGAAGAACATAATAATTGATGCTCTTTTTCCTTCAATTGATCCATTTAGTGAGATGATAACTGTGGTAATGACTGTACCAAGGGTGGCGCCTAAAGCAAGGAATAACCCACTAGATAAATCTAAAGCTCCGCTACCAACCATAGCAATAACAATAGAAGTCACTGCACTACTTGATTGAATTAAACCGGTGATAATTACGCTAATTAAAAACAATAATGGTCCAAAATTAATCGAAGAGAATAAAGTTTGACATGCGCTAGTGATATCTGGGTTTTTAAAAGAATCTTTCATAACTGCTAAACCAAAGAATAATAAACCTAGACCACAGATAATCTCACCGATATTGACTACCTTTTCATTATTAAAAAACATCATTACTATTCCAATAAAGCAAAAAAGCAAGAAATAAACAGATATTGGCAAAGATGAAAAAGATGCAATGATTCCAGTAATTGTTGTACCAATATAAGCACCAAGCATAATTGCTAAACCTTGATAAAGAGTCATGGCGCCAGCATTAATAAAGCCAACCACCATTGCATTTGAAGCATCGCTAGATTGGATTGCCATTGTCGCTACTGCGCCTATACCCATGTTTGCAATTGGCTTATTTTCTGTTTTTTTGAAAAAGTTTTTGACTTTGATGGAAATGGTCTTTTTCATTCCGTTTGACATCATTCTCATACCTACTAATAAGACAGTTACACCGACTAGTAGATAGATTATTGATTTAATTAATTCATTCATTTTTTACCTCGTCCTTAGTAATTATTGCTGTTTTTGACATATAAGTAAATTAATAATTTATCTTTATAATTATACGTCTATTGGACACTTAAAATCATTCATTCTTGTTGCAATTTAGGATCGATTATTAAAGCTAGTGAGCAACTTCATGTCGCCCGGCCAGCAGTAAATCAAACCATTTCAGATTTAAAAAATACTATGGAATCAAAATTTTTGTTCGAATTAATAGGAAATCAATACTCACAAAAGAAGACTAAACTCTTTAAAAAAGCCAGAAGTTTATTTACTAAGTAATTTCTTATATTCAATCAATTTCCTTTCTAGCAGGTTTTTATCGATAAGCTTTGTGCTATATTCAGCGACCGCTATTGGAGATGTGTTATGAGACATCGCGTATTCAACAATAGCAGCATCTTTTGAAGCACAAAGAATTATGCCAATGCTTGGGTTCTCGTTTTCTTTCTTTTCTTGTTTATCAAGTGCTTCATGTCATCGTCATTGATAGTTCTCTCAACCGATTCAAGAGCACCACCATTTGAAAGCATATATCTTTGATAATAACTACTGGCAATTTGCCTATTTAGTTCTCTTGCTGAATAATTATTCTTAATACACATGCGTATATAAAACTCTTTTTCTTCCATTGTTCTAGTGCTCGAAAGAATTGTTAAATTATTACTCCAACTAATTTGTGACAACAGTGTTGACACTATTTCATTATCTTTATATCTGAGTGAATCATAGGATGAGACTCACTTGGAATTAATTCATAAGTATCAATAGCATTGGCGAAATAAACTCATCTGAAGGTGATATACCTATTTTCCAGGTAAATTTTCTTTTGAACAAATTGGGCATTTATATTTTTGTCGACTCTTGAAGTGATCTGGTCTTGTGCTCCAAGTATGGCCACATATAGCGCATCTATAATCGGCCTTTTCGGTCGACCCTCGATATGTTTCCACCACCACTTTGCCGTCGGTTTCCGAAGTTACTAACGCTTTGTATTTATCATCGCGAATCTTAATTTTTTCCTCTTCGGACAGGATTGGTTTTATTACTTTTGGTTTGGGTTCACGAGCAATTCGAGATTTAGGTTCACGAACAATTCGAGGATTAGGTTCGACAACAGATTGAGGAATAGAATCAGGATCAATAATTCCCGAAACAATCAACTTTCCATTCTCCTCGGATGCATCGGCTACGATGGCATCATTCCAAAGTCTGACAATGTTGTATTTGGTTGTGAATTGTAATCCTTTTAGGATTCTCGACACTTTATACATTTCGGTGCTATCGACATATTTCCTGTTCTTTGCGATAGGCAAGTTTTTGTGATATAGCGCAAGTGCATTTTGTTTGCTTTCCTGACCAATCATTTTTTCATAGTTAGCGAATAATTTAGGACATTCGTATTTTAATAAGCTAGGAAGATTGTTATAAACATATTTATCAACCATTGAGTATGCGAAATAGGGAGTGATTGTTCCTTCTAAAGGATTGAGATAGAGATGGTTATAGAAATCAATATCCACTATGCTTCCATGGATTCTACCATCTCCACCGATTCGCTTTACCTCATTGGAAATCTGCTTTTGGAAGTTGTCATATTTTGAAAGAAACAAACTTACGGATGCAGAGTATTTGACAATGTTCTCATAAAAGTATTCAAGAGAGTGATTTCCAGCTTTTCTAATCGAACCGCCGTTTAAAATAAGCATACTTCCTTTGGGAGTTTGCATAAAAAACATATAGGTCTCCTCACGCTTAATCATGAAAAGCTTTTCGTATTGTCGATTAAAGGTAAGTCCTTCTCCGATACCTCGATAAAAGTTTTCGTAATCTTCTTTCGTTATTTGATAAATGCCGTCATTATAATCAGCAAACCAATCGTAGTTAAAATCAATGGCCACCTGTTTAAATGATATTCTTCTGCCACTATATCCAACTTGATTGTCGGCATAGATTCGTTTTTTGCCATCGTCAAAGAAATAGTTGCGGTGGCTATGACCATTAACGTAAACTACTCCTTCTTCTGCGTGAATATCTCCACCACCCCAATCTCTCATTGGCATATGTGTAAATACGATAAGATTTTTTTCCTTAAGGGCGGAAGTTACTTTTTCATAAAGGGCAAGGAATTTGGCGCTTTCAGCATACTCCTCTTCCCTATCCAAAACATCCATATAGATGCCATTGTCCGCATTGAATTCATTATTCATTCCAGCGAATCCAACACCACCGAAGATTATGACCCTAGCACTTCTCATTTTTGCTCTTAGATCATCTAAAGAGATTCGAGACAACTCTTCTTCGGTTATTTCTTTCCATTCGCCATCGGCATAAAAGATGTTGTTTTGTATCAAATGCATTCTTCCTTGGCCTTTTTCTTCTAAAACGATTTTGTATTTATCAACAATCGAATCAAAGTTTTCTCCGTTTAAACCCCACAATTCGTGGTTGCCCAATGTGAAGAAGAAATCTCCTCTTTCCCTGTATTCGGTAAGGTTGCTTATAAACACCTTAAATATATCGAAATCGCTTGAGGTATCTCCTCCAATTAGATTCACCCCCGTGGCTTGCTCTCCCAATGTTTTTGCTATTGTCTTGATGACACAACTTACATCTTCAGGTGTTTTGCATTTATAGGCGTTAAACCTATGTAAAAGATGAATATCGGTTATGTATGACACTCTCCCTGAATAGTCATCATCTTCGGGATGTTCAATCAAAAGATTCTCTATGGTCTCGAGCTCATATTTTTTGGTTGATTCAAAACTCTTAGCTTCGAGCCTGTCTTTTGGTAACAATCTCAACGGCAAACCAAGTTTTTCGGCAATCTCGCTCCTGACTTGTATTCCTTTTAATTTAAGATTTTTAATCTTACTTATGTTTTCTATACCATTGCAAAGAAGCAAGTCTGCGTTGGATAAATCTCCATTTAAAAAATATACGAAATCAAAAAATCGTGTGAATGTATGCTCTTTCTCAAGGATAGTAATGCCGTCTGCATCAATCCATTTCTGGTTAACAACAAATTCATCATCGGCAAACTTTTTTCTCACTTCGTAGGCATCATAAATTTTTGATAATGGGAGCTTGGTGTTTTCGTTGGTTTTATATTTGCTAATTTCTTTTCTAGACACTGGTGCTTTAGACAAATCTGCATCGGATAAATCTCCTTTGACAAATGATGCAAATCCCAAAAAATCTCCAAAGAATTCATTATTAGTTAATGAATAGTTTTTGTCGTTATAATACCTGTCTCTTACATAGTAAAGTTGCAACGATTCGTCAAAGCCTAATCTTCTTTGCAGCACAAAAGTTCCACTATCATATCCAGCTAAAGCATCTTTAAAGTTTCTTATTCTTCTTCTTTTTGTTGTGTAACTATAAAAACCATCAAAGTTATCAATAACATGCAACGCAGATTCTCTTCCGTATGTAAGTAGAATAGAGTCAAATGTGATTCCGTCGTTAACATCGTGTTTGCATAAAAACTCTATAACTGCTTCTTTCACAAGATTTTTATCTTTCCTAAGAAGCATTGAAAAAAAGACATACTTGGCTTCCCAAAAGTCAAATGTTTCGACAAACTGTTTATACTTAGCTTCCAAGTCTTTGAGCGTTGTTATTGGTTTAGACCTTTCAAACCATTTAATAATGGCTTTTGATCTATCAGCATAGACCCCAATATTCTCTTTTCTAATGTTATTAATAGATTCAAAGGTATAGTCATCAATAGTTTCGTTAATAAGGGAACCAAAATTCAAAGATTCAATTTTAATTGAAAACTCATTAATCTCTTCAGCTGAAAAATCATACCCATAAAAGCAAGAATTTTCGTAAATATCACCTCGGACATATTTGAAGAAATCACTAAATGTATCAAACTCTCTCTTTTCTTCATCGATGCCAAACATTGAGTCTTCTCTTGGCAAATATTCAATTGTGAAAAATTTGCCAGACAAAATGTCGTACCACTTACATCCAAAGACCTTTATGTCGATGTTGTGAGATCGAATATAATCGAGAACTCCTCTTTGTTCATCGCGTTCAAGTTTGAAAAAAGTGACATTGCGCTTAATATTTCTTTTAATTATATCCGGCAAAGAAAGTTTTGAATAATCAGTTGCTTGTTTATCTTTCTTAGCCATATTACTTACACATCCTTTATTTATCTTAGCAATTTTTCTCTGCACTTTAAAGGTGGGGCCAGATTTGTCGTTTTTATATCTATTAGCCGATGTGAAAAAACATAATTTTATTTTTTTAAAATTTAAATTGACATCAAAATTCTTCAAAGTAACGTTTTACTGTTCGATAAACACAATTCCATCTTCTTGTTATTTCAGCGTAGTTAGGTTTTGCTTCTCCTTGCTTCATGATTTTCATACTTTCGTATATGTCTATTCTCATGATTCAACCTCCATATAATTGGAAAATTAGCAAAAGAAAAGAATAGTGTCGTAGAAAATCAACATTTCCAATCGCTTTTTCCTACAAAACTATTCTTCCAAATGCACCTGAATGATTACTCCAACTCAATTGTGCAGATAGTGTTTGCACTTTTGGAGATGTGGACATAATCTTGGACTAAAATATATTTAGGAAGGACAATTGATAATATCCATTTCAACTTCATTAATGCCTTGGAATATTAGTATAAGAAATGCGATAGAAAAAACAAAAGAAAAAACCAGGATCACCTAGTTTTTCTTAAGAAGAATTTATTCTTCTTTATTTTTAATAATTTTAATGGTTTTAATTGTACCAACACCAATACATGATGCTGAAGCAAGATATATTGCGATGATGATGAAATAATAAACTGGGAGTCCTTTATAACCAAGTCTAGCCCCGTGAGTAAATCCGTTCATCGCATTTGAATTAGCAACTGTATAACAAACATGTTTCATTGCTTCTTTGGCATAGAATATATTTGCGTTGGTGAAATTATCGAATGGATTACCATATTGCGATAGTTGAGCATCGCCACCTGCTCTAAGCATTTGTTCGGTGTGCATATAGCTTGTAGCGCCTGCACTATAATCGGTTAAAATAAGACCATTGAAGTTCCACTCTTTTCTTAAGACTTCGGTCAATAAGCGATAATCACCGCCAGCCCAAGTGTAGCCAATACGATTAAAGGATGTCATCACTGCTAAAGCACAAGGTGTATTTGCAATCTTTAATTCGCCATTTTCATAATATTTTGTTTCAACAGTAGGGCCTTCAAACACCATTTGGAATGGTTTTAAATAAATTTCACGAATTGTTTGCTCATTTGCCCAAGAACAAATGCCGTTTTGGTCTCGATGGTCTTCTTGATCATTTAATGCGAAATGTTTGATAAATGAATACATACCATTTTTTGCGGCAGCAACAATTGCTTCTTTGGCCATGACACCAGACATAAAGCTATCTTCACTATAATATTCAAAATTTCTTCCGGAAAATGGGGTGCGATGAATATTCGCACCTGGTCCATACCAGCCACTTGCTAAAACATTATCGCGAAGTCCGTCTTGAGAAATTGCTTCGCCATGTTTGGCAGATAATTCTTTGTTCCAAGTCGCAGCAATAGTCACTTCGGCAGGATAAGCAATAGAAAATGGTTCATGAGTTGCCATTAAATTTAAGCCCATCGGTCCATCTAAATCGCTTGGGGCAGGTTTAGCAATTGCTTGACTTTCACCAGTTGTATAACCAGAAAGATTTAATATCGTTCCGACTTCTTTTTTGCTCATTGCTGATACTAATGTATCAAAATCAAAATCATCATAATTTTTACCGCGAGCATCAATTAGTTCAAGACTAGTTTTAATACCAAATCCAGTTTGAGCTGGAATATCATTATCACTAATTGGATTATTTGCTGCTTGAGCAGTGCCGCATGCTTTAAGTTTGTTTAACGATTCAAGCGAAATTTCTTCATAATATGTATAACCATTTTTTTCAGAATACATCGATGTCACTTTTGCTTCTTGACTACCATGTGTAATTGGAAATGTATTTTCCCAATCTTGACGGGATAAATATTTATTTCTTTCAATGTAATTTGCATCATCAAAATGATTTGTAATAATCTCACCAGATTTTGATTTATTAAAAACAACATAATCATCCGAAAGTGAATTATATTTATCAATACTAGCCACAAAATCAGCATTGCCGACACTTGTTACGCCAGTCTTATTTAAAATATTGTTAGTAGCTTCGTGAGCATCGCTTGCTGCAGTTATATAATAATTTCCTTTTTCAATAATATAAGTTTTCGCGTTAACATCATCATAAGTTTTAAATTCTTCAATTGATAAAGTTGTAGAAACAATTTCTTCTTCACCAGGCTGAAGTAATTTTGTCTTTTCAAAGCCCACTAATGAAATCGCGCTTTTCTCAAGATGATAATTTTTATCATAATTGGTATAAGGCACATTTACATAAAATTCAACAACATCTTTACCTGCGACATCGCCAGTATTTTTAACTTTGACTGACGCAGTAAAATTGCCGTTTTCATCTATTGATGAAACGTTTAAATCTGACCAAGTAAACGAAGAATAAGATAGTCCATATCCAAACGGAAATTGAACAACATCATCATAAATATAATCTCCAACATTAGCAACGCCATTCATATAATCAAAATATCTTGTTTCATAATATTTATAGCCAACATAAATGCCTTCATCGTATGAAACACCATATAATCCGTTATTCGATGCACCAGTATTAGAAATATCTTTTAAAGTTGATCCACTATAAAGGGCAGGAGAACCGTTATATGTATATTGAATATCTCCAAAATTTTGCATAGCAGGAGATAAGAAGAAATCATACGCGATTGTGTCAACTAAATGACCGGATGGGTTTACTTTACCAGATATAACATCAACAAGTGAATTAGCAGTTTCGCCACCGCCTCCTGGCACCCATAATACCGACTTAATATTAGGATATAAATTTATCCAGCCAAGTTCAAAGACATTATTGGTATTAACAACTAAAATAACATTATCAAAATTGTCATTTAAATATTTTAAAATTTCATGTTCATAAGAATCTGGTTGAAGATAATGTTTGTTTTTATCTTCTTCGACATTCGTATATCGGGCCATATTTCTTGCTAAATCACGACCTTCGCCACCTGTACGACTAATCACAAAAATAGGAGTCGTTCCAGTTGCGCTTTCAAGAAGACCTGGGGTTTGTCTCATTTTAGTTAATGAACATTCATTGATTCGCCAATCTTCTTCACCATGACCATAATTAACTGATCCAGTTCCACGGATATGAGTTTTACCAGGGCCAGAAGTGTAATAATTCCATAATGTATTATTAACTTCGAAACCTTGAGCTTCGAAAGCTTCTTTTAAATTGGTATCTAACGCACCAGTGCCACTTCCTGTACCGCCTGCTAATAAATCAACTGACGAATGTGAGAATAGCGAGACTTTCGTGCGATTCTCACTTTGTGTTTTAAGGGGAAGACCTTTATTACCTGTCGTATCGTTTTTTAAAAGAACATAGCCTTCTTGTCCTATTTCTCTTACTAATTCTTTTTCATAATCGTTTAATTCTTCGACAGTATCAAATTTCTTCTTGTTATATATTTTGTCTAAACCATCATCTACTTCTTTGACTCTTTCTGCGCCTAAAACACCCATGAAATCACGAATGACTTGATCGTAATATGATGTTACTGCACTGGCGACGATTCCAAGCGTTAAAGTAACTATTGAAAGTGGTGCCCAAAGAAATAAAGTTTTTGCTAATTTTTTTGATTTAGTTTTCATATATGTCAAACTCCTAATCTAAATCATACTAAAACATAAAAATATATAATTATATTTGTCATAATTTGTAATTTTTTTACTTAAATAGCAAAAAAGGCACGGAATTAACCATGCCTTCATTATTACTAGATAATATCAATTAGATTAAAGCAATTTTTTGATTAGTTGCCACAATCATATTTCTAACATAGAAACGATAAGCAGCATTACCAGCACAAGCAAAGCCTAATACAATGGTGTTTTCGCCTTCTAATGAAGTAAATTCGCCAACATCAACACGGACAAATGTTGAATAATCGCCTTGTTGAGTATGAGCTTTGTATTCGCCTTTTGTAACTTTGTTATCACTTGTTAAATCACCAGTTGCGTTAACCCATAATCTGAAATAATCAACGAATGACCAAATTGCCATTGGGTTAGCACTTGTGGTAAATGATAATTTCATTGTACCAGCAGCGCTTGCATTGATTTTGAATGTGATTTTGTTTTCAATAGCGTAATCGCTAGCAACTTCAACATAATTATTTTCAACATTTTTATTTAAGTTTTCATTAACAAGAACCTTGTCATCAGTGGCGTTAAATGTATACGTTGGAATAGCTTCTGGCTCATTACCTGATAATGCAACGACGGCAGTAGATTTGATGCTCATAGATTTGATATCAAATCTATAACCTTCTTCGCCAATGCCAATTGATGCAGCATAACTTCCGGCACATGAATATCTAATTTGAATCGTATTCGCACCTTCTAAAAGTGCGATATCACCAATGACAACTTCAACAAAGGTATCATAACCTGCTTGACTTGTTTTTGCAGTATAAACAGTTTTATCAAGTTGGACACCATTGACGAATGTTTTTAAATAATCGGTAAATGTCCATTGAGCATGCGGGTTAGATGACATCACGAATGATAATTCGCCAGTTCCAGCGGCTGAAGAGGTGAGATTATAAGTGATTTGATTAGTGGCGTTATAGTCAATAACTTCGATGCAATCA
>JALFFX010000066.1 GCA_022777645.1 Erysipelotrichaceae bacterium | reverse complement strand
CATTTTTATCGTCACCTGGAATAACACAATATGTATCAAAAGCCCTGAAATGATCAAGACGAAGATAATCACAAGTCGATGCAATATAACCAAGACGATTAATAAGAAACGAATAATCATCTTCTTTCATCTTCTCAAAATTATAGATAGGTGTGCCCCAAAGTTGACCATCATCACTAAAATCATCGGGAGGACAACCACTGACAAGCGTTGGATGATAGTTTTCATCAAACATGAATAATTCTTTATTAAAATAGCAATCTGTAGAATCAATGCCGACATAAAATGGGCAATCGGCAATTATTTTAATATCATTTTCTTTAGCGAATTTATAAAGCTTTTTGTATTGCTTATATGCAATATATTGCAAAAAGACATAAAAATAACATTGTTTTTCTTTGCCTTTTATAAAGCCTTTCTTTTCGCTATAAAATTTATCTTTTTCATCCCAATTTGGCCACGAAACTAAATTGTTTTTAACGCGAAGATATGTGAATATCGCATATCGTTTAACCCACTTATTATCTTTGATAAAATTATCGAGTTTGTATTGATTATCTTTAATAAAAGAAAGATATGCTTTATATAAATATTTATATTTAATTTTTTTAACTTTTTGATAGTCAACTCTTGAAGATGACTTACGATAATTTGGAACATCTTTTAAATAGCCATCTTTAACAAGATAATCAAGCGAAATGTATAATGGTTCAATCGCCTCACTACAAGTTGACATATATGGCGAATTGCCCGGTCCAAGCGGATTTAAAGGCAATACTTGCCAATATGAATAATTATAATCTTTTAAAAAAGATATAAAGCGATACGCATTATCGCCAAAATCACCAATCCCGTGATTAGAAGGAAGAGAGGAAACCGCTAATAAGATTCCATATTTTGATGACATACATTCATTTTAAAATAATAAGATGTATAAATCTACATAATAATTGATAAATCAATTAATAAATCTTTATGAAAATATCCTTTTAACAAAATGTATTTTTGATATAATAGACCCGTTGTGTTTAAAAAAGATATGAAATTTAAGGTAGCAAAACTCATTTATAACATCTTGTGCAATATCCCGGTTTGTTTTTGTCTATGCTTAACAAGTTCGATTGTCGGTGTATCAACATATAATGAAGGGATTTTAACAATTAATTTCAATAATATTTCTCTTGTTAATTTATTTATTAATTTTGGCGTGTCATTTGTTATCGCCATGCTTATTGGTATGTTTATTCCATTAACAAAAATTGGCAAATGGTTTACATCTCTTTTTAAAGTTAAAAATGAAACATATACAAATAATGTTCCATATCGTTTATTAGCGACTTTAATTAGTTCTTTTATTTTTTATATTATTATTACTCCATCATTAACTTTGCTTAATTGTTTTTTAAATCCAGGTCAAAATATTTATCAAATATTGATAAACATTGCTTTTGCTTTCCCATGGATGATTTTAGTTGGCTTTACATCATCTTTGATCAATGATATTTTTGCTTTCAAAGTTGCGAAAAAAATTGATCCAAGCATGTGATATAAGTTTGCGTTAAATATTAATTTAATAAATGGCAATGCCATTTATTTTTTTATTAAAATTAATTCAGGATTTTGTATGATTACTTTATAATTATCATTCACAGAATGAGTTAAAAATACGTTGCCACCAATAACGACATTATTACCGATAGTGACATCACCACCAAGGATTGATGAATTGGCGTATATCGTCACATTATCTTTAATAGTTGGGTGGCGTTTCATTCCTTTTAAAGAACTTCCTTTTGACAAAGATAATGCTCCAATTGTGACACCTTGATAAAGTTTAACATAATTTCCAATAACAGCAGTTTCACCAATGACAATGCCGGTGCCATGATCGATGAAAAATGGCGATCCTATTTTCGCTCCTGGATGGATGTCAATACCGGTTAAGAAATGGGCATGTTCACTTAAAATACGAGCATAAATTTTATAATCAAGTTCATAAAAAATATGAGCGATACGATAAATAAAAATAGCTTTAAATCCAGGATAGCAAGTAATGATTTCATCTTCACTATTAACAGCAGGATCACTATCCATAAAAAACGATAAATCTTTTTGAAGTAACTTTTTTGCTTCATTGATTTTATTCATGAAGACAGCAAATAAATTTTCATCGTTAAAAATATCGATAAATAAATCTTTTAATTTATCTTTTTGACATTCACAAAAAAACGCATTTTCGATCGTGTTTAATAATTCGATTAATTTATATTTTGTTCCACAGTTATTCATCTTCTAATAAATCCTTAAAAACAATTGAAGCAATATATATGCCCATTGATGCTGGGACAAAAGCATTGCTTCCAATATTTATATTATCATTTTTTTGAGGCGCTTCTTTTGAATATACTACTTTTAATTTCTCAACGCCTAATTTTCTTAATTCACCACGCATCTTTTTGGCAATCGGATCAACTTCAGTTTTATAAATATCGCTTTCGATAAAACCCATTGGGTTAAATTTGTTACCAGCGCCCATCGCTGATATGATTTTGATATTATTATCAAAACAATATTTTGCTAAAGCAATTTTTGTTGATATTGTATCGATACAATCAATAACATAATTAACGCCATCAAAAGGTAAACTATTAATATCATCTTTATGAATAAATTTATCAATCATCTCTACTTTAATATTAGGATTAATTGCTAATAATCTCTTCTTAAAAGCAATTACCTTGCTTTCGCCAATATTTTCTTTTGTGGCGATGATTTGCCGATTGATATTGCTTTCTTCAATGATGTCACCATCGATGATGATAAAAGAAGAAATGCCACTTCTTGCTAAAGTTTCTAAAACATAGCCTCCGACTCCACCGAGACCAAAAAGCATAATTTTTTGATTTTTTAATTTATTAATTTTATCTTCAAAATAAAGAATTTTTAATCTTG
>JALFFX010000057.1 GCA_022777645.1 Erysipelotrichaceae bacterium | reverse complement strand
ACCTGTACCCACACCAGCGACAAAAATATCAACTTTATTATCTAAATCTTTAGCTATTTCTTTAGCAGTAGTCAAATAATGAGCTTTAACATTGCTTGGATTATCAAATTGAGATGGGATGAAAGAATTTGGATATTGTTTTGCTAATTCATTAGCTTTTGCTATCGCTCCTTTCATGCCTAGTTTTCCTTCAGTTAAGATGAGATTCGCCCCATATGCTTTAATAAGGAGTTGTCTTTCTTTACTCATTGTATCTGGCATGATAATTGTTAAATCTAACTTTAAATAAGAACATATCAAAGCAAGACCAATGCCGGTATTGCCACTTGTTGGCTCGATAATTTTTGTTTCTTTGTTGATTCTTTTGGTTTCAAAAGCATCTTTGATCATCATCATCGCTGGTCGATCTTTTATTGAACCGCCGGGATTAAAATATTCTATTTTCGCAAATAGTTTTGCATCGAGTTTATATTCTTCTTCGATGTGATGAAGTCTGACTAAAGGCGTGTTTCCAATTGTGTCTAAAATATTATCAAATATTGCCATAAAAATATATTAATACTGAATAAAATCAATCACAAATAAAACGATAATTATTTTATTTTTGCTAATGCTTTTTATATTTTTATTTATGAAAAAATCACATCAAATTGATGTGATAAATATAACTATTGTGGCGCGCACGAGACGATTCGAACGTCCGACCCTCTTCTTAGGAGGAAGATGCTCTGTCCAGCTGAGCTACGTGCGCGTTTTAATAATTATAAGAAATAATTAACAAATTAAAAAGCCTAACCCGAATGGAATTAGGCTTAATAAGCTATATTTATTCCTTATCTGGATCAACGTAGATAGAAATCGAACCTTTAATTGTTGTTTCTTTGGCACTTTTGCCGTATTTATCAACGTCGGCTTTATTTCTAAATTCGTGAGTCAACATACAAGGACCACCGATACAACCGTTTACACAGGCCATACCTTCAATAAAGTTGAAATCTCTTGTTGGCGATTTAGCTTTTGTTAATCCAGCTTTACAATTGTCAAGTCCATCGCACATAAGTGATTTAGCGACAAAGTCGCTTCCTTGTTCTTTAAGCGCTTCGTTAACCGCATCGCTTAATCCACCACAACGAGCGAAGATTCTACCATAATATGAAGCGTTATCAAGTGGCGATTCATCAAGTTTTGTGGCATCGATATCAAAGGCATCAACAAGGGCTTGAAGTTCTTCAAATGTCATCGTGTAATCGACATATTTATTAACTTCTGGTTTTTGAACCTCTTTCTTTTTAGCAACACATGGTCCAATAAAGACAGCATGGGCTGTTGGATGAGTTTCTTTGATCCATTTCGCAATAGTCGCCATTGGGGAAAGATTATGAGAAATGTAATCTTTTAGTGTTGGATAATATTTTTCAATATAACTCACAAAGGCTGGACAGCATGAAGATGTTAAGAAACCTTTTTCTGCTAATTCTTTGGCTTCATTATACGCGACCATATCCGCACCTAATGCTGCTTCAACTGCAGCAGTAAAGCCAATGCGTTTAACTGCGGTGACAAGTTGACCTAAACTATATTCACGAAGTTGGGCTGCGACGGATGGAGCAATAATCGCGTAGACAGGATAATTCTTTTCTTTTGCATCTTTTAATAAATCAAGGATGTGAATGATATATGATTTATCCATGATTGCTCCAAATGGGCATTGATACACACAAGCGCCGCATTGGATACATTTTTCATTATCGATTTTAGCTGCATCATCTTCACCACGGCTAATAGCTTTAACTTTACAAGCTTGTTCGCAAGGTCTTTGAACATTGGCAATCGCGGTATATGGACATGCTTTCGCACATAATCCACAGTTGATACATTTGCTTTTATCAATAATTGCTGCTCTGGTTATTGGATCAAAACTAATCGCATGTCTTGGACAAGCATGTTCGCAGCGATGCGCAATACAGCCACGACATCTATTTGTGACTTCATAGCCACCAAGTGGACATTCGTCACAAGCGATATTTAATACTTCGACGACATTGTTAACATCATCATGACCACCCATTGCTAATTTTATTCTTTGATTAACAATGGCTCTTTCTTTATAAATGCAACAACGCATTGTTGGTTTTGGCCCAGGGATAATCTTTTTTGGAATGTCTGGAAGATCGCTTGTTAAAGTCCCAGCAATATATGATTTTGCTACTTCTTTCAATACTTTGTATTTTAGTTCTTGGACGTTGGTATCAAATTTTGGCATTGTTTTAGCCTCCTTAGAAATAACTTACTTTTATATTTTTACCCATCGCTTTTAATTTTTTGGCTAATTCATCGATGAGTTGCATTTTGAGTTGGAAATTGATTTTTTCTCCTTGGTGAGCTTGATTCATTGCACAACCCACAAAGAAATTGATATCAGTCGCTTCTTCAAATAGCATCTTGGCAATTAAAGACGCTCCATCTTGTTTATAAGACCATGAGAAATAATCACTATTGGTGGTTAAATAATTGTTAGCGTAATCAAGCACCTTATTAATTGTGATAATACCTTCGGTAACTAAATCAACACCTTTGATTCTTGATGTTGGCGGTATTTCTTTATCTTCATAATCAAGAGCGAGTTCAAGTTCCTGATGAAGATATTTAGCGGCAATTGATGATGTTGTGCCGCCTGAAACAATATGTTTTCCGGCTTTAGAAAAGAAAAGTGATAGCATCTTTTCATCATCAATCTTATTAGTGGCTGGACCAATTAACAAATTAACTTGTTCTCTTTCTCTAATACGGACAATAACAGCAGTTGTATCATCCCCAGGTCGAAGATTATATAATTGGTTGCAGTGATCAATTAACACAGTTGCCATTGATTTAGCGCTATAAGATGGTTGATATAAAGCTTCCATAAAACTTTGAATTTCTGGTAAGTCCCAACCAAAATTAAGAGTTTCGCCAACACCAGCGTATTTAACACCATCACTCATCAATACCACTGTGTCAGATAATCTAACTGGCATCGAAGCGTGATAAATGGTTTTGCCCTCGATAAGCAATTTATCGTAATAAATTTGATGGATTTTTCCTTCTCTTATCATAAATGGAGTAGGGTTATCGTAATTATATATATCCATCATCGCGTTATCTTTTACTTTCACGATCGTGAAAGTGCTATAAGCAACGCCTCTTACTTTACATACTGGTAAAGTTTCAAGAACACTATGCACGCAATCTTCAATTGGAATATTATTGGCAATCATCGTTGAAAGAAGTTCCGCGGTTAATGTTGATAAGATATTGGCTTTAACGCCACTTCCTAATCCATCAGCTAAAACTACCACTTTGGTTGAATCGTCTGGCGAGATAATAGAAACATTATCACCACAAAGTTCTTCACCAACGTGATTAATTGATAAATATCCAATTTCAGTTTCGTAATTATTTGTTCTCATCTTTCAAAGTATCTTTAAGGGATGTTAAGGCAACTTTTGTTTCCGCTGCACTTTCGCCTAAAAGTGAAGCAATTTCTTGAACGGTCATCATGTTTTTGGTGACAACCTTATTAGCGATATCGATTGACTTTTTAAGTGTTTCTTCATGCTTTTTAGCTTCGATAACGTGTTTTGTAATATCTTTATAAATTGCGATGATAATGTGATAGACACTATCATAGACAATTGTCTCTTCTAAATATTTATTGCAATCAGCGACATAACATGTTTTGCCAACTATCTTTTCGCCATTAAGTGCTCTAGCATAGTCTTCGCTATCTAAAAGCGTGGTAACACAATTGCCAATTGCGTAATTAGCATTTGGAATGCCTAAAATGTGACACATTGATTTGTTCATCAATTGAATAGTGAGATTTTCATCAACAACTACTAAACCATTTGGAGTATTGCTAACAATCTTGTCACTGAATGATTCCGCTTTTTCAATCAAGGAAGGTAGACACATTTCAATAACGGCTTTTCCTTGGATAATCGCAATGGCTTTATCGCGGCAAGAATTATATCCACAAGAGCCACAGTTAAGACATTTTCTTGGATCTGATTTGCCCATCTTGGCAAGCATATCTTCGATTTCTTTTTCACCTGGTGTGGCATGAGTGACACATATTTGATTGTAATTGCGAACGATGTTGTCGCTATTTAATACACCTTCAGTGAAATCTTCTTTACCAGCAAAATGTTTAATTGCTAACCAGCTTGATACAACCCCATATTTTTTAGTGTCGACAAGCGGACCATTAATACAACTGCCTTTACAAGATGACATTTCAATAAAACATTTATGAATCTTGCCTGCTAATATATCATCGAGAGTGTGTTTTGCTTCTTCGATGCCATCGATAGCAATATAATCAAAATCTTTATTTTCACACGCCATGGTTTCTAAAATACCACCGCATGTTGGAAATAATCTGGCTTTAGAATGAATCTTATTATCAACCATTTCACCAGCTTCAACTTTAATGCCTTCTTGAGCAAACCAGCGATTGATTTCAGGATATGTTAAAACTTCATCAACATATTCTCTGTTGCGATCTGCTTCATCTTTTTTGGCAATACATGGTCCAAG
>JALFFX010000048.1 GCA_022777645.1 Erysipelotrichaceae bacterium | reverse complement strand
GCAAATTTAGCGCGGCTCATTGAAGTCATTTCACCACCAGCGACATATTCGTTTAAGTTATCGAATAAATTTTCTGCTAATACGATATCGCTACTTCTCTTACCAACTGCTTCTCCAGTTTTAGCTTCTAAAGCATAAACTTTGGCTGTTGGAACAGTAATATTTTTAGAATCAAATGAATTGTGGGAATCTTTTCCTAAATAAATGGAATAAGTACCATTTTCAAGGACATATGATCCATTTTCACTATAAATCTTTTTATGATCATATGAAGCCATTTCTTCATCAAGGAATTTGATTTCAAATTCTTTTTCTGAATTTGCTTCAACATGATATTTGTCGAAAGCGACTAAAACTTTGCTTGATTTTTCAATTCCGTTTGCTGTATAAGGAGCACCAACATAGATTTGGACAACTTCATCGACTGGGCGAGTTGATTCGTTATGAATTGTTCCTTTTACAGTAACTTGATCACGGAAATATGAAATAGAATCAAATGTTTGGGTTACTTTATCATCTTCGTAATTTAATCCGAAACCAAATGGATATACAACAGCGTCGTCGTAACCTTTTGTTTCGCCAAATACTGTGAATTTATTATCGGCAGCAAAACGAGTTTCATAATAACGATAACCCATATAAATGCTTTCTTCATATTCCATATAAGAAGATGGAGAAGATTTTCCTTCATCAGGGTTTGTGATTGTACCTGGAAGAATATTTTTATAAGTTGGATCGCTATAGAAATCAGCGTACCAAAGGTCGCTTAATTTACCGGATGGGTTAACTGTACCATCAAGAATGTTGCTAACAGCGCGATATCCGCCAGCACCTGGTAAACCAGCCCATATAATAGCGTTGATACCGCTATCGTTTTGTAAGCTTTGAACCATCATCGGTGTTGGGGTAATTAATAAAACTACAGTTTTTGAACAATTTGCTTTAGCAAAAGCAATCATTTCTTTTTCACGAGTTGTTAATTCAAGTTGAGATTTTGTTCCATCATCATATGGAGTGCTGGAATTTAAATCATAGCCTTCGGTACCTGGACGAGCAATATAAATGATAGCTGTTGTATCTGCACAACTTGCTTCATGGCCGACATAAATCGCTGAATTGTATTCAGTTAAATTAGTTGGGTCATTTCCATCAGCATATTCCATTGTGACAGGTGTGGCACCTTTCATAGCATTAACAACTTCAGTATTAACAGAGAAGCTGTCTGCTAAACCTTGTTCAGCTGTGATAACGTATGAATCAGATGTATCGATATTGGCTGAACCAGTTCCACCGTAGAATGGTGAAACATAACGATAACCAAATGGTGTTACTTTGCTATTTTTCGCAAGTGGTAATACACCATCGTTTTTAAGAAGGGTAGCACCTTCTTCTTCCACTTTTTGAGCAACATCACGGGCGGCTAAGCGAGAGTTAGTTGCTTCAGCAAATCTTCTTTCATAGAAAGAAACATCGCTTTGAGCAATTCCTTCGACTTGTTCGATGTGTTTTTCACCACGACCAAAAGCGAAGTCAAGCGACGCACTGAATTGGTTTGCTGTTATAGTGGCAATTAATCCAGTTGCAAAAAGAAGCGTTGCAGCTGGAACCATGATTGTCCTAAATTTAACATTGGACATCTTTTTCATGAGTCTTTTTCCTCCTAAATTATGTGTTACTTAGCTAATAACACTTTTATCGTAATGTAAGGGCTTTACCAAAACAATTGAGTGTCCGTAAAATGAAAAAAACTGTCCGTAAGTTGTTAATTGACGTTGAAAATAATATCTAATTTGAAAATATTGTTTTTCGTGTCAATAGATATATTTCCTTTATATTTTTCGACAATTGATTTTATCGATAACAAACCAAAACCGTGATAATTATGATCATCTTTTTTGGTAAAGATTTCACCATTGACGACATTTAATATGCCCTTATATTTATTTTCCATATGGATTGAGACGAAACTATTGACTTGCTTGACAATTAAAGTAATTACTTTAAGTTCTTCATCAACTTCTTTTAATGCCTCAATTGCGTTTTCAATCGCGTTGCCAAAAAGAGAATATATATCACTGCTTTTCATAAATGAAAGTAAAGAGCCGTCAGCAATGACGCATAATTTAATATTATTATCTAATGCGATAAGTGATTTTTCGGTAAGCGTAACATCTAAAGCATTGTTATGAGTTTTAAATGATGAATCATAAATATCTAATGATTTTTCAATTTCTTTGATGTTGTCACTGTCGATGACATTGTTTTGATTAATTTTATGAATTTGATGTTTTAAATCATGACATTTGATATTAATGATATCGATTGTCTTTTTCGACAATTCGTATTGTTTTTTTCTTTCACTAAACAAGATTTTATATACTTCAAGTTCGTTGCGAATATTTTTTTCTTCAAGTTGCGAAAACTGAATAATTAAAGACGCAATACAAGTTAGTAAGGCATAAGCGTTAACAAGATAGTAAGAGATTATATCTTCGTTCTCGTTTGATTCAGAAATAAGATTTAAGACAATGACAACGACAACAAGGAAAATCGAAAGGAAAATAAAGGCGAAATTTTTAATATGCATATCCGCATTCTTAATAATTCGTTTTGCTAGTGTAAAATAACTGATCCAATAAACACAAAAATAAATAGAAATATAAGCAATAAAAGTAATAAGAGAATATCCACCAACACTATCCTTATTAAAATATGGATTATTCGAAAACAAAAAATCCATAATCTGATCGAGGTATAAGGTTTCCACTAATACAGAATAGATAATATAGGCGATATGTTGGATTGTATATGCGGCAAGACTTACAAAAAGCACGCTTCTAAATGAACAATCAAAACACATATATAAAGCGATAAGCGAATAGGCGAATATCATAAAAAACATTATCGATAAGTAAAGCGGATGTTCAGAAAATATCGGAAAAAAGAAAGTTAAAACAAAGCAACTTAATATCGATAATGAAACGCGAAGCACAAAATGATTCCTTTTCGGAAGTCGCACAGCAAATAAAAATTCAGAAATCAGTAATTCTGCCAAAAAGACAAGTCGATAATAAAATATTTGTGTATCAACCATTAATGTTTACCTAAATATAAAGCAAAGCTTTCTAAAAATTGTTTTTTCTTGTTGCGAGTGATTTCAGTTTGATAATCGCGCATAATAAGCATGTCTTTATCGACTTTAATAATAAAGCGAGGATTGACAAGTGAATGGTTATTGCACTTTAAAAAACCAAAAGCATATAATTGTTCTTCATAATTTTTAAGCGAGCCACGGAATCTTACAGTTTCATGCTTTAGCACAAATTCGATGTAATGGTCGCGAACATCAACGATGACTAGTTCGTTAATATTGATTAGTTTTTGTTGATGAGCGTAACTAAGAGAAATAAAACAATCTTCTTCTGATTTTATTTTTTCAACAATGCGATCCATTTTCATAAAAAATGTTTGCTTCACCAGTGGTTTTAAAATAAAGTCAAAAGCATTAACTTGATATCCTTCAATTGCAAAAGATGCCATATTGGTGACAAATACAATAACTACTTTTGAATCCATTTGTCTTAATTTCTTGCTTGTTTCCATTCCATTAAGACCGGGCAGTTCAATATCCATAAAGACCAAATCAAAAGCAGTTGTTTTACATTTTTCTAAAAATACTTCAGCATTGCCAAAATGATGATAATTAAAATCTAATTTATTGTTTGCGGCATATTCATCACAAAAAGAATTGAAAAGCTCTAAAAAATTTAAATCATCTTCAACAAACGCAATATTAATCATTACGACATAATTATATAAGAATTTTTATGCGTGCAAAATAAAAACCACAAAATAAAAAGGTCCTTCTTACGAAGAACCCTTATTGATTTAAATGGATTTATTTTAAGCTATTTTCAGCTTGGATAACGCCATAACCGCCATCTTCTCTGGTGTAGCAAACAGAAATTTTGTCATCTTCTTCATCAAGATAGATAAAGAATGGGTGATCAATTGCTTCCATTCTTGTGATTGCTTCATCAAGGCTCATTGGTTCAAGATAAATTGATTTAGTTCTAACAACTGTTTCTTCTTCTTCATCTTCAACTGGTAAGGCATCAATATTTTCAAGAGAAATTGCTTTACCAAGAGAAATTTTACCGCCTCTTGAACGGTCCATTCTTGTTTTAATTTTGCGCATTTGGCCTTCGAGTTTATCAATTGCCAAATCGATACCAGCATATAAATCAGGGTTACTCACCTCAGCACGTAAGTCCATTTGAGGGGTAAAAATAGTAACTTCGATCTTAGTACCCACTTTATAAGATCTAACAACAACGCGGCAAGTAACATCATCATTGAGAAGGAAGTATTTATCCATACGCGAAAGCTTGTTTTCAACTGCTTCGCGAATGCCTTCGGTAACTTCAATGTTCTTACCAATAATTTGGTATTTCATAAAAGCACTCCTTTCCAAATTATACTAGTTGATAATTTCTAATTTAATTATGACAAAAATATATTAAAAAATATAGATGTTTTGCAAAAATTATTAAAGAACAAAAGAAAAAGCGGTAAACCGCTTATTCTTGTTCTAACAATTTCTTGATTTCATCAACTTTATCAAGTTTTTCCCAAGGAAGATCTAAATCACTTCTTCCTAAATGACCATATGATGCGATATCTTCATATTTAAATGTTGGGGTTGTAAGAGATAAAGTTTTAATGATTTCACGTGGTCTTAAATCGAAAAGTTGATGAATAATTTTAAGGATTTTTTCATCGCTATAATGGGCAGTGCCAAATGTAGAGATGCCTAATGAAACTGGTTCGCTTTTTCCGATAGCGTATCCAAGTTGGATTTCAAGTCTATCTGCGGCACCGGCCGCAACGAGGTTTTTAGCGATGTAACGAGCAATATATGCAGCACTTCTATCAACCTTAGATGGATCTTTACCAGAAAATGCTCCACCACCATGACGAGACGCACCACCATAGGTGTCAACAATAATCTTTCTTCCAGTAACACCTGTATCACCAGCTGGACCACCGATTTCAAAACATCCGGTTGGATTGATTAAAATCTCAAAGTCATCATTCATTCCAAATGATTTTACGACCGGTTTCATGATGTTTTCTTTTATATAATTTCTAAATTCTTCATTATTCGCGTCATGATCGTGTTGAACAGACATCAAAACAGTGACAACGCGTGGATTTTTTGGATCTTCATAATCGATTGTTACTTGTGATTTCATATCTGGACGAGCATGTTTAAATTCGCCACTTTTACGAAGCATTGAGGCAACGCGAACAAGTTTATGAGCAATAGAAATCGCAAGAGGCATATATCCTTTTGTTTCGTTAGTGGCATAGCCAAACATAATGCCTTGATCGCCAGCGCCACCAATATCAACTCCTTGAGCAATGTTTGGTGATTGAGTTTTAACTTTAACATCGACTGTGACGTTATCATATGAAAAACCATATTCGTGTTTATCATAGCCAATATCTTTGATGACTCTTCTTGCAATAGAGACATAATCAGGTTTTGCTTTTGTGGTGATTTCTCCGCCAATTAAAACATAATTTGTCGATACAAAAACTTCGCAAGCAACACGAGAATTAGGATCGATAGATAAACAATAATCTAAAATAGCATCAGCAATTTGATCGCAAACCTTATCTGGATGACCTTCAGAAACGGATTCGGATGTAAATAAATTTTTTTCGTTCATAATCTTGAACCTCCTAATAAAAAACGGCCTCCCACTAAGGGATTCCGTTAAAGGAGATCCTACTTATCGCTCAGAGAGTGGGACTCTGCTAAGGAAGAGCACTTACTTTGAATAAAGAGTTGCTACCATGTTATTTCATCCTTATTACATGGTTCTTGATAAGCGTTATGAATATTATAGTTTTCTTTTATATTACTGTCAACCATAATAAAAAGGAGTAAAACTCCTTATTATTTAATAGATTTAAGTGCTTTTGCTAATTGATCAGGGCAAGACGTTATTCCTGTTCTTGAACCACGGCATTCAATGCCTTCAAGACGAGCGATAACATCATCGATTTTCATCCCTTCAACCAATTTTGATATTCCACGTAAATTTCCTTGGCAACCACCGACGACTTCAAGTTTTTTGACGATATCGCCATCAATGGTGATTTTAAATAAACGTGAACACACTAATTGGGGATTATATTCAAATGTTTTTTCCATAGCTATTTAACAATGCTTCCCATCACTGCACCAAATGCGCTGGCGGCATTGCATTCGTCTGTATCGATGTGCATTGCAAGTGCGTATTTTTCACTGACGCGGATGACTGTATCGCCAAAAATTGTTTTTCTTCCTTTTCCGGTATCGACTAATACATCGACAATATCACCATTTTTTACACCGAATTCTTCGGCATCTTTTGGTGTCATATGTATATGGCGTTTGGCAATGATTACGCCTTCGCTTAATTCGACTTCACCGGCCGGACCTCTTAATGTGCATTTTCCAGAACCAGATACATCACCGCTTTCACGGACTGGAGCAACTAAGCCAAGATTTCTGGCATCAGTAAATGATACTTCGACTTGGTTTTCTTTTCTGACTGGACCAAGAATTGATAATTTTGCGCTTGGACGTGGACCATTTGGGTCTTTGGCGTTATAACCAATAACTTCAACCTTGTCGCTAGATGCGAATTGGCCAGGTTGAGAAAGCATTTTGCGAACTTCAAGTTCATGGCCTTTTCCAAATAATATTTCAAGTGTTTCTTGAGTGACATGAACGTGTCTTGCACTCGTTTCAACAATAAATTGTTTCATCTTTTTTTCTCCTAATTGACGCCATAATTTTATCACACAATAAATCTAAATGTTAAAAAAAGTAAAAAATTGTTTCTTATTATAAATAACTTAGTTTAAAATCTAAAAAGAAGAGTTATGGAAAACGAATTGATATCAACTGAAAAACTCGAGCAATTAATCATCGAACGAAAAGTAAAAGAAATTCGCAATATTTTTGAAGTTGTTCCAACGATTGATATTGCTGAAGCATGCGATGACTTTGAAGATGTTTCCCATTTAGTTTTTATTTTCAAATTCGTTAAAAGTGAATACACCGCAGATTTGTTTACCGAACTATCAAACGACACAAAAGAAAAATTAATTCAAACGATGTCTGATAGTGAACTGGCCAACATTTTAGAAAGCCAATTTACCGATGACTTAGTTGATGATCTTGAAGATTTACCTGCTAATTTAGTCACTCGTGTTTTAAGAAACGTATCAAAAGAAAAACGCGAAGTTATTAATAAATTATTAAATTATAAGGAAAATACTGCTGGTTCAATCATGACCACAGAATTTCTTGTCTTATTAGAATCCTTAACAGCGGATGAAGCGATTAGAAAAATTCGTCGCGAAGGTAAAACAAAAGAAACAATTTATACAATTTTTATTATCGATAGCAAGCGCAACTTAGTTGGCACTCTCGACTTAGATGATTTAATCTTTGCGAAAGCTGATGAAATCATAAGCGATATTATGAATCGTGACTATGTCACCACCACAATAGGCGCAGACCAAGAAGAAGTTGCAAATTTAATTAAGCGTTATGACTTAAACGCAATTGCGGTTTTAAATAATGAAAATCGATTAATTGGTTTGATTACTGTTGATGACATCGTTGATGTTATCGAACAAGAAGCAACTGAAGACATGACCAAAATGGCTGGTGTTGCCCCACTTGACAATTCATATCTTGAAACAAATGTATTTCGCATGGCTTTGAAATGCGCTCCATGGCTCATGGTTTTATTAGTCCTTGGCACATTTTCATCAATGATTTTGTCAAAATTTGAAACTACACTTTCTGCTTTACCAATTCTTGTTCCATTTGTAACGGTGTTGATGGATACAGGCGGCAATGCTGGAGGTCAAACAACAACATTGATGGTTCGTGGATTAGCAGTTCAAGAATTTGGCCCAAAAGATTATTTTAAAATTTTGTGGAAAGAAATGCGCGTTGCCTTGGTAACGGGATTGATGGTTTGCGTATTTGCTGCTCTTTGGTTCTTATTTGAAATGTATGTCGGCATCATTGGCTTTGATGGCGCCGATCTTAATAGTGGTGTTCCATTAGTAGGTGGAGAATTATTTGTTGCAAGATTATCAATTTCATTATTAGTAAGTGGTACTTTATTACTTGGTATTTTGGTTGCAAAATTTGTTGGAACATCACTACCAATGCTTGTAGCTGCTTTCAAAAAAGATCCTGCCCTTATTTCTTCTCCATTTGTCACCACAATTGTTGATGTCTGTTCATTGCTTATATACATTGGACTTGCAACAATTGTATTTAATACAATTTTAGGTTAATTCAATATTTTTACTTGTTAAGAAAAAAATAAAAGAGTATATTATATAAGCATCGATATGCAGCGATGGCGGAACTGGTAGACGCGTACGTTTGAGGGGCGTATAGGGTATCCTGTGTGAGTTCGATTCTCATTCGCTGCACCATGTTGATTGAAATTTTCCCCATAATTTAGCCCAATTAAGGCAAGAAGAAATGGGGATTTTTTTATGGGGCTAACTCTAGAAGAAAAACTTAGTAATGTGAAATCGCACATTAAAGACAAGTTTACAAAATAGAACTAATATAAGTGGTTGTTTTCTCTTGATAAATATATTGAATTATGTCGGTTAACCGATATATTTTAGATATGACATTTCTAGATTTACTATCGGAAAAGAAAACTGCGTTTTATTCATTATCAATTGATAGCGGAATTCCTAGAACTACTTTAACAGATATCACTTCTAATAAGTTGATATTTTAGAATGTTCTGGAAAAACTATATTAGCCAATTTTTATCTATTTTTCGAATAAGGCATCGATAATTGATTTTTACTTTGTTCAATAGGGTTCATTAATTAATCATTATTAGTTGATTTCAATACATTCTTACATAAGTATGCAACTATACGAACTTTAAGTGATCGAATCAAATATTTGGGTCGCAAAAGTGCTTTATTTAAGGACATATACTTGAAAAAGGCACTAAGGGCGGACACCATAACATCGAAGTTGATCCTGACATTTTTAAAAAGCTTAAACTCAGCTTCCCAAACTTAGTGTGTATCACTTTTAAGAAATTAGAGAAGATGGAAAATATTTTGGCATAACAGGTGATACTCAGAAAAGCCCATTTTTTATTCATTTTTCTAATTTTTAATTTGAATTGTCGAATTATTTAGAAAAAAAATATTAATAAACAACTCAATTTAGTACTACATATGAAAATAGTAGTTGTAAAAACGTACTAAAAAATGTACCATGTAGTTGAGGTGATAGTATGAATAACTCCAAAAATGAGCGTTTTAAACGCATAGCTTCAGCAAGAACAAATAAGATTCTTGACCAAATTAGATTGCTCGGCAATTGCTCTAATAAGAATAACTATTCTTATACTGAAGAAGAGGTCAAAAAAATTTTTGCTGCAATCGAACAAGAATTAAAGGCGACAAAGGCAAGATTTAATAGTAGTAAAGAGAAAGGAAAATTCGAATTATGACATTTAAAGAAACGATTAATGCAATAGAAAAAATTGCATATTCCAAATACGCAAGTGTAAGTAGTAATGAAAAGTTATGCATATATGCAGCGTATTACCTTGAGCAAAGGAAAGTTCCACTTTCTTTTAATTACCTTTGCATTGCTACTTTTAAATTATTCCCTGATAAATTTTGTGTTGATGAAGAATTCCCTGAATTTCCATCCGTAGATAGATTAAATAGAACTGTTTTGCATTGTGTGAAACCTTCAAACCCCAATAATCGCTTGCTAATTGGCGATGTTAGATTAGGATATCAATTGACTCAAGTTGGTGTTGTTACAGCAAAACAGGTTGAGGCTATGATTAATGGTGCCGAAGTTACAAATATCTCCGCACCTTTAGTGGACAAGCACAAAAAAGGTACCCTAAATGAATATATAAAATTCAAAAAGTCTGAATACTATCAAATTTATGAGACAAAGAAAGAGATTAATCTCTTTTACCTCTGGGATTTCTTTGGCACTTTCCCATATTCTGAAATTAACAGAATTGTCACATCATTAAACGAAATTAAACCATATGCAAATGAAAATAAGGACGAGGTTTGTTTGGAATTGATAAATGAAACAATTAGGAGAATTAAATAATGGAAAGAATAGTTAACGATGAAAGAAAAGCCGATAGAGATGTACGAAAATCTCTTGGCAATGATATCTGTCGTTTTTTAGCTGAAATAATTACCAATTCAGACGATAGCTATAGAAAACTTGAAACCGAGTCCAAAGATTCTGAATACATTGTTTCCAAGAAACCAATTTATATTGATATATCGAAGCCAAAATTAAAAGACTATCATGTTGTAACAATTATTGATAATGCCGAAGGCATGGACAAGGATAGGTTATATAAAGTCTTTAAAAAATATGGTGCGGACACAGCTGGAGGCGAAGCAACTGGGTCAAGGGGCCTATATGGTCAAGGTGCTACTGATGTAATGAAAGCAGCTGTATTTGATGATAACAAGCTCGCAAGTGTTAAAAGTATAAAAAACGGCAAACTATACGAAGTAGTTTTCCAATTAGATGAAAACAAGGAATTGGAATTCGAAGCACGTGAAAGTGCAATCAGTGCTAGAGATTTGGTTAATTTTAGAGTTAAATATCGCATACCTGAAAATGGTACTATCGTTATGTTTGGCGTTCCTGACTATGTCAAAATGCCTTCTAAAAAAGATTCACTTCGAGAAAGAATTGAAAAATTCTATATGTTCAGGTTTTTGCTAGATCCAGCCAAAAATCGTGATGTTTTATTGACTTATAAACCTGAAAATTTAGTAGATTATAAACTTTCTTCACAAGAATACTTATTTAGCGACGACAATCTTCTTGATAGTAAAGAATTCGAATTTAACAACGAAGACATTATTGTTAGATGCAAAATTGATTTCTACAGAAATGTCGACAAAGAAAGCAATGGAACTAAATTCTTGGTTGTTGACGAAAAGAATAATGTCTATGACAACACTATGTTCGGTTTAGAAAACGATCAACAAGCAACTACATTAAGCGGATTATTAACAATCCATGGGTTCTATAACATTTGTAAAACACGACTAAATCGTAAGGAAAACAAAGAAGCCATTGTATTAGACAACCGAACAGGTTTTGACACAAAAGGATCTTTCTATATTGATTTAGTCAAAGTTCTTTACCAAATTTTACGTGAGGCCATCAATCAACACGGCGAAAACAAACGCGAGATTACATTAACAAAAAACAGGAAATTTAGTGATGCGTTATCGAAATTAAATAGATATTTAAGAGAATCTCTTGATATCGATGGACATTTTGGTGGCTTAAGAGGTGTAACAGCACCACAAGAAGGAATCAGGTTCCAAAGACCTGCAATTACAACGACTGCAGGAAAGGGGTATGGATTGAAGTTACTAATTAATTCAGACCTTATTAAAGAGAACGATGAAATCACTTTAGAATGTGAAACCTTTGGACACATTGAGTTCCAGCCTAAAGTTATCACTTATCAAAAGAAAGACATTACAAATGGCAATTTGGTAATTAAAGAAGTTCATATTGATGCGATATCAAGCACTTTGGTTCCACTTATTATGACAGCAAAGAATAACGAAAGAGAAACCCAAGTTGCCATAAGTGTTACAGGCGAGGAAGTTTTCTATCCTGAAACTGGTCTAGAATTTCATAATGACAAAATCACAATTGTACCTGCTTTTACTCATTTTGGAACATTATATTTCGATACGAAAATAATTCCAGTTGGCAGTGTTATTTTGTTGAGTTCTGACGCTCTTCCGCTTAATGAAGAAATGATTGAAATTAAAGAAGAACATTTAATCAATAATGATATTGGCAAAATAAGAGTATATTTCGGCGACGGTGTTGTTGATAATGATTATGAAATTAATGCTATTTATGGTGAACTCATCGCTACTTTAAAGGTAATGGAAAGAGAGAGTCAAAATAGAAAAGACGGGCAAAATGGATTAATTTCAGATATAAAAATTGAACCAAGTTCAAAGCCCGTTCCATATCAAGCATATCGAACACCAGATCAAGGAATTCTTAAAATTATGTCTAATAATGTAATTAATAAAGTTCTCTTAGGTGATTTGGATGAAATGAATCAAAACAATCCAACATTTAATGACACTCAAAAGAAATATGTTTCAGAATTAGTATCAAATGAAGCAGCTAAATTCCTTGTAAAGCAATTGGTCGAAAACGGTAAATTATCAGATAGTTTAGATAATGTTGAAGCTTATTTAAACAAGATACAAATGGAAAAAGTTAAGATATTCGATATCTTCTATAAAGCTTTATCTGCAACTGGAAAGAAATAATTATTCTTCTCCATCAATAATAAGGTTAAGTTGATTGCTCAACTTCTTAATAATTCCACAAACCAAGGCATTACCCATCATGAAGTAACGTCTTTTTTCTGGCATACCTGAATCTGTCCAGTTATCAGGGAATTGGTTTATTCTTTCACATTCAACAGGTGTGAGAATTCTTAGTTTGTTCTCCTTGGGATCCATAATGATGTGTGTGCTCCTATTGGTGGTTCCTTCAGAAGTAAGCATGGTTCTTGCTGGAAGAGACAATTCATCGTATGGACTCATTGAACCTTCGGAATACATATATTCAAATCCATTTTTATCTTTTCTTGGAATCTTCTTTGAGCCGCGAAGATATTCATATTTTCTTCGTTGCGACTCACTTAAAAAGTAGTGGGCATCAACGCCACCTTTTTCAACTATCTTGCTTAAAGTCATTGGTTTAGTAATAATTGGCTTTGTCTTAACCGTATAAACCTTATCGCCAATCATATAACCAGCGTTTTCGAATGTGGCGTTGAATTTATCTGAAACAGCCACCAAATCTTTATAACCTTTGACAAAGTCAAATTCTTTAACGGATTTCTCTACAAATTCTTCGATTGGAAATTCTTTGGCAAATATCCCTTGTGAAGAAATGATTTCAAGTGGTGAACGGTCCTTCATTGATTCGTAGTATTTTGTTGATTTATGATAAGCAAAAATGAAAATTCTGCGTCTTCTTTGAGGGTGACCATATTCAGCAGCATTGATAATTCTCCATTCCATTGCATAACCTTGCTCGGATAAGCAGCGTAGCATAATACCAAAATCTCTACCCCTTTGTTTTGCAGGAGACTTTACAAGTCTATCTACATTTTCAAGAAGAACAAATGGAGGTTGTTTAGCTTTTAAAATGTCATTGATTTGCCACCAAAGAACACCTTTTTTTCCTTCGATACCATGAGCTTTGCTCAAAGTATGTGCAACTGAATAGTCTTGGCAAGGGAATCCGCCAGTCAATAATGTGTGGTCAGGAATTGATGTCTTATCGACTTTTGAAATATCAACATTAGAATTTTCGGTCGCGGAAGGAAATCTTAAATTATAGCAATCAAATGCGTGCTGAGATTTCGTAGCTGGTTCCCATTGATTTGCCCACACAAAAGTGAATGGGCCCTTTTCAATGGCGTGTCCGTTTTTATCAATTTTAGTGATGTTGTTAAGTCCAACACGGAACCCACCAACACCTGCGAATAATTCAATAACAGTCTTTTTCATATGCTTAGTCTACAACAAAGATAATACACGATCAAGCAAAAAATGTAAAGATCTAATAAATTCTTTAGATAATTTATTTTTTTCTATGTGTGCGGACGTGCGCTGTTCAATTTATTTATCGTTTGATATAATGCATTTTAGTTATGGATGATAAGAATAGGCATCTTAGTGAGGAAGAGATTTTAGAGATTACCAAAAAGGCAATGCATAAAACCTTTGGTGATTTTGGTTTAAATGAATCTTACACAGGAAAAAACAAAGGTGGACTTGGTGGCTTTGTTGAAGAACATGTATTTGGATACAAAGCTAATAGTGATGACAATCCTGATTTCATTGATGCTGGGATTGAATTAAAAGTCACTCCAATTAAAAAGAATTTAGACGGTTCTATCTCATCTAAAGAGAGACTTGTTCTTAACATGATTAATTATAAGTCTGAAGCTTTAGCTACATTTAAAACAAGTTCCTTCTACAAGAAGAATAAGAGATTGCTCATTTGGTTCTATCTATATTCATTGGGTGTACATCCGTCTAATTTTGAGATTACTGATTATGACCTTTTTGAGTTTGAAAATTCTCTACAATACAAGGTTATTGAAAGAGACTGGAACATAATTCACAACAAGATTGTTAAAGGTAAGGCCCACGAAATATCAGAATCAGATACCGAGTTTTTAGCTGCGTGTACAAAAGGTGCTGATAGCAAAGTACTAACCGAGCAATACAATTCAACAATTAAAGCTAAACCAAGAGCATATAGCTTTAAGCAATCCTTCATGACATATCTTTATAGAAATTTGATTCATAACATTGCCCCATATTCACCATTAGTGAGTGAAGATGAATGGATGAAGAATCCTCTTGAGGAAATCTATAAAGAAAAGATGTCCATTTATCATGGAATGACGCAAAAACAATTGTGTAGAAGATTTGGCGTTAGTTCAAAAGCAAAACAACTTAATTTTATGTTATGTCAAAAAATGCTTGGTATCTCAGGACGTAAAAAAGCTACAACTGAAATGGAAGTAGCAGGAATTATCTTTAGAACTATAACTATTGACAAAAACGGTAGGCCAACAGAATCTATGCCATTTAAACCATTTGAATTTGAAGAACTTATAAACACACCTTGGGATGAATCGATGATTCGTGATGACTTTGTTGATTTGAAGCTAATGATTTTTGTTTTCAAGGAAATTGATGGTGTTATTTCATTTGATAGAATCCAGTTCTGGAATGCTCCAAACTCAGTGGTGGATGGAGACATTAGAAAGATGCATGAAGAATGCGCAGAAATGATTAGAAACGGAACAGCATTTTACTTTGATACAAATGGCAAAGTTAAAGATAAATTTCCAAAAGAGACTAGAAACTCAAACGGGGTTTGCCATGTTAGACCACATGCAAGAGTCGAGGCGGACCATTATGAACTTCCAGTTCCTGATAAAGAAACAGGAATTACTTCATACACAAAACAAAGCTTTTGGTTTAACAAAGATTTTATTGAGAGGATTCTTGAGGGAAAAATTTAATCTTTTCTATTGATGGCAAAACACTTAAAGCCAGACAGGATTATAGCTGGAAGAAAATAATGTTCAGCAAATATGTCTAAAAATCACGAGCGATTTTTGTTAATGTGTGAATTAGCAAAAACAATGCATTAAATGATATCGACGAGAATATAAACACTAATTTAACTTAAACGAGGTTAAATACAAAAGAAATCCCTATAAAAATTTATGATCTTCAAGCATAATAAAAAGGAGTAAATACTCCTTTTTATCAATTACATTTTCTTATAATTCTTCGAATGTTACTTCGCCAGTTTCGTCTACTTCTTTTTTAAATGTAATTTTACGAATCGCATCGCTATCTTTAAGCGAAACTTCATATGTTATTTCTCCATTATTAACGTTACGCTTAACTTTGAATTCTTTGTTATTTGTCTCGATTTCGATTTCGTTTGTGCTATTTTCACTTTCGAGTTCGATTTTATAATCAATTGTAGTTATATTATTTTCTTTAACAATGTAATGAAGTTCTTGTTCGGTCTCGTTTCCTTCTACTTCAAATTCTTCTTTGATGATGATTTGACTTGTTTCAGAAGTGTTGATAACAAACATTCTTTCTTCTTCATGTTCATCATCTTCGATTTCTTTTTCTAATTTTGAATAAAATGGATAAGAGATTGCTTCATCGATAAAGGCTAAACCAGAAACAAGACTTTCTTGTTCGACTTCACCATCGTCATGGTCTTCTTCTAAATTATTTTCATCGATATTATAAACAAGGCGATAACTTCCTTCTTCTAAAGAAGAGTTGACATATTTAATAACTTCTTCATATTGATAATTTTTTCCATCAATATCAACATTTGCTTCGTTGACTGTTGATGTAAATAAAGAATTATTGTCAAACATCATATCTAATGTTGGCAAAATTTCTTTGATATCATTTTTGTCTTGATCGCTAAAAGATCTATTTATCATTCTTGATGAAGTAGAAACCCCACTTGCGATATTTAATCCTGTTGCAGCTTGCATCAAATAGACGTTTTTGTCACTAACTTTACGAGCATTAGAATTTGCACATCCTGCAAGGAAGACAACGACAAGTGATAAAGAAAGTGGTAATAAAGTTTTTTTCATAATTTTTTTCGCTCCTTTTGTTTTTTTCATAATAAAGACGAATGAATTTTAAAAATTATTGGTTATTTTTTGATAATTTGATAATTTCCACTTACATATCTTCTGCTATTATCGGCTAAATAGAATAAATCAAATAACGCTTCATCAATTTCTTCATTGTTTATTTCATATTCATCAAGCGAAAAATTAAAATGATCATCATTAATCTTTGAAATATTATCAAATTCGATTTCAAAATTATTTGTGTTAGAAGAAATGCTTACTGAAATATTCTTATTATCCATTTCATATTCGATTTTATTAAGATAATTTTCATCATCATTTTGATAATCTTCTAATGAAGAATATATAGAATAAGAGAAGCTATTTTCTGAATTTGCACCTTTATATTCTTTTTCTTTTTCGATGACATATATCTTTTTATCTGAGGCATTGATTGGAGTTAATATCGTTTTAATTTCGCTTTCATCATTTGAATTTTCACAACTTATTAATGCCGAATAATAAGATTTGTCAAAAACATATAACGCTTCTAAATTTTTCGTATTTTCATCAGCTATTTCATTATAATAAACGCGAGCATATATGATATTGCTTTTATCGAGGATTCTTGTTTCGTATTTATAAGTTACATCTTCATATATAAAATCAGATTCAACGTTAATGATTTTATATTCATCAAAATTAAATAATTGCTTAATTCCACTTTGCACAACTTCATAGTGATCCACAATTTCATTAAATATTGATTCGCTTTTGATTGCTTTATTCTTATTAATAATATTTTTTGAAATATTGCTTTGTGAAAAGGCATTAAAAGTCAATAATTCTTGTTGAATATTTTTGTTTTTATACGGAGAAAAAATATCACTATTACGTGGCTTAGCTAAAACAAAAGCGACAATAAGAGCGGTACCAGAAATAAGAAGAGCAGATGAAATAGACGCAAATAAAGGAATGAATTTTTTCTTTTTTGGCTCAGTAGCTATTTTCCTTGAAGCATCATATTTTCTTAAAATATCATCACTTTTAGTTTTGATTTCATAAGTGTTATTTTTTAATACAATATTTTTTATTTTATTATCATTAACTATATTCATCTTCAAGCTCCTTTCTTAATTTTTTAATTGCCGAATTATATTTCCATAAAATGGTGCCAAGCGGTTTGTGTGTGGCTTTCGAAATTTCATCAAATGTCAAGTCACCAAGCACATGGAGAAGAAATATTTTGTATTCGTCTTTTTTCAATATTTTATGTATCTTTTCTAATAGCAATTTTTGATCAAGGTAATATGTATCATTTTCTCCTTGTTGATAGATATCATCACTTAAAATAATGCGACTATTTTTCTTGAAATAATCAAGAGTTAGATTCTTAGAAATTCGCATTAAATAACCAAGAATATTCTCAGAATTATCGATTTTATCGATATTTTTAAGAAATGATAGATATGTCTCTTCTAAAATATCTTCGGATAAAGCATAGTCTTTACAAAGGGCAAAAATGTTATAAAAAATTGCCTTTTTGCTCGCTTCATAAAAAGGATGGAAATAATCCATTTCACCCGCTTTAATTTTGACAAAATATGTTGCAAGGTCCATATCTTCAATTTGAAAACGATTGACGACAAATAATTATTGGAAATTTATACAATTAAGTCTTTATTTTTGACTTTGCTTATTTTCATAAATGGACGAATAAAGATGACATTTATCCAATAATTAAAGCCGATGACATCACTGTTATAGAGTGCAGAAATTTGGCGATAAGATTCTTCAATATCTTTATATTTTGAAAGGGCATTTAAAAATTCTTTGCTATCTTTGATAAGAGTGTTTCTCGAACAAAGAGTAATCAAATTGCGAGAAGAATGCATAAAAGATAAAATGCGTTGATCGCGATCTTCTTTTGTTAGAGTTTGGAAATCAGAAATATTATTTAATAATGCGATGTTTTCAACATCATCACTTGGCAATAAAATATTATTTGATTTTGCGATTCCCACGATTTCTTTCATTATGTCTGTGCGTTGCACAAGCAATAAATTAACGGCTTTTGAGTTCTTTTTTATTTTGCGGGTAAAGACACGAATAAAGATAAAACAAACAAGTCCAAAAAGAAGATATAAAATTGCTAGAGCCGCGAAAACAATAAGAATAATATAGATAATTTTTTCAGCCATTTTTTCTTCTTTCCTTTGCCTGCTAATATTATAGCAACTATTTTAAAAAGGTCGAAAATAAATTGGCTTATTTGACATAATTTTATAAATTATGTTAATCTAAATGTGAGGATTTAGTATGAAAAAACCAATAATGGCAATTATGTACGACTTTGATAAAACATTGTCGACTACTGATATGCAAAATTATGCATTTATCCCTGCTCTTGGAATGACACCAGATGAATTCTGGGGAGCAACTGGAGAATTTTCAAAGAAAACAGGCTGCGAAAGAATATTATCTTACATGTGGATGATGATTAAATTATCCAAAGAAAAAGGTATTCAATGCACACAAAAATGGCTCAACTCATTAGGCAAAGAAGTCCAATATTATCCAGGTGTTGAAACTTGGTTTAAAAGAATCAACGAATATGGAAAATCAAAAGGCGTAAGAGTAGAGCATTATCTTGTTTCAAGCGGTACAAAAGAGATTATTGATGGCACATCAATTGCAAAAGAATTCAAAAAGATTTATGGCTGTGAATTCTATTATGATCCAGAAACAAAATTGCCAATATGGCCAAAATTTGCAATTAACTATACACAAAAAACGCAATATTTCTTCCGCATTTCAAAAGGTATTACCAATAAAACAGATGATTCTGTAAATAACAAAACTGTATCTCGTCGTATACCATATGAAAATATGGTTTATTTAGGCGATGGAATGACTGATGTTCCTTGCATGGTTTTAGTTAAACAAAATAATGGTAACGCCATTGCGATATACAGCAAAAAAGAACAAGGAAATGTCTCATCTTTGTTAAGAGGCGGACGTGTTAATTTTGCTTGCCTTGCTGATTATTCAGAAAATAGTGATTTAGATAAAACAATGAAATTAATTATCGATAAGATTTCTATTAATCACACCTTGAAATGCAAGGAAGAAGAACTTCTTAAAAAAGAAATGAGAAGGGAAAAAAGCGCGAAATAAAAAATGAAAATTATCGCTATTATCTTATTAGGCGGTAGTTCAACTCGTTTTGAATATAAGACCGCTAAACAATTTTTTGATATAAATGGGAAACCTGTTGCATATTATGCAATTAAACCATTTTTGGATTCAAAATATATCAATGAAATTGTTTTAGTGTGTCGCAAAGAAGATATTTCTTATTACAAAGAATTATTAAAATGCGAAAAGAAAAAGATTCATTATGTCATCGGAGGCGATTCAAGAAGTCAATCTTCGAAAAATGCTTTAAAATATTTGCAAAATTTTGCAAGCGATGATGACATCATTTTAATTCATGACGGCGCCAGATTGTTTGTTAGCGATAATGAAATAAAATCGCTTATCGATGCCCTTATTGATGCTGAAGCTGCAACATTAGCAATTAGATGTGAAGATTCAATTGCTAGAATCAAAAACAATGAGATCATATCTTATGAAGATAGAAATCAACTAGTTCGCATCCAAACTCCACAAGCCTTTCGCTATAAATTAATCAAAAAATTAGTGGATGAAAGTAAAGATTTAAGTGATGATGCTCAATTTGCGTTGCTTCAAAATGAAAAATTGTTGTTTGTAAACGGAAATAAAAAAATAAATAAAATAACAACAATTGAAGATATTGACTATATAATATATAGCGTTGAGAAAGAAAATGATTGAATATAACATTAACGACATTATCGAAGGTACCATTACAAACATCAGGCCATACGGAGCATTGATGATTTTTGAAAATGGAACAAGAGGTTTTCTTCATATCTCGCAAATTACCAATTCTTACATCAAAGATATTTTTAGATTTTTAAAAATCGGAAAAACATATCGCGTGAAAGTAATTGATAAAGATGATAATGGGTTCTTGAAAGTTTCAATCCTCCAGATCAGCGAGGAAGAGAAAGATAAATATTTCAGTCACAACAATAAAAAAATACCGGTCGATAAAGATTTAATTGACTTTACCGCCCTCAAAGAACATTTAGTCCAATGGACAAAGAAGGAAGATTAAAAAAATGGTTAAAACAAATGATTCTTATTTATTAACAAAACCAGATTATGCTGCTTATCAAGCAAGAGTTAATGCAATTAACGAAAAAATTGAAAACAAAACAGGTGCAGGAAATGATTTCTTGGGCTGGCTAAATTATCCCGACACATATGATAAAGAAGAATTCGAAAGAATTATTAAAGCTGCAAAATATGTTCGCGATAATTATGAAGTTTTAGTTGTATGTGGAATTGGTGGCTCCTATTTAGGTGCTCGCGCGGCAATTGAAGCAATCAATGGTCTTCATAGCAATAAGAAACCAGAAATCATCTTTATTGGTCAAACATTTTCAAGCGATTATATTTATGAAACACTTGAATACATCAAAGATAAAAAATTCGCCATCAATGTAATTTCAAAAAGTGGCACAACAACAGAAACAGCAATTTCTTTCCGCTTATTAAAAGAAATGCTTGAGAAAAAGGTTGGAAAAGAAGAAGCTCGCAAAGCAATTTTTGCGACAACTGATAAAGAAAAAGGCGCCTTAAAAGAACTATCAACAAAAGAAGGCTATGAAACATTTACATTAAATAGTGATGTCGGTGGCCGTTTTAGCGTTCTTACACCAGTTGGTTTATTCCCACTTGCTGTCGCCGGTATCGATATTGCTTCATTGATGAATGGTGCACATCAAGCGATGATGGAATTAAAAGAACCTTTAATTGAAAACAATCCAGCATATAAATACGCTGTTATCCGTGATCATATGTATCATAGCAATAAACAAGTCGAAATGTTTGTCACATATGAACCACGACTTGTTCAATTAGGTGAATGGTTCAAACAATTGTTTGGAGAAAGCGAAGGAAAAGAAGAAAAAGGTCTTCTTCCAGATTCGGCAACTTTCTCAACAGATCTTCACTCGCTTGGTCAATTTATTCAACAAGGTAGCAAAGTGTTATTCGAAACAATTCTTTGTCTTGATAAGCCAAATAAAGATGTTATTATCCCACACGATGATGAAAATCTTGATGGTTTGAATTATCTTGAAAATAAACAATTATCATTTGTAAATAAACAAGCATTCTTAGGCACTCTTAAAGCCCATTTCGAAGATGGAAAAGTAAATCATGTCTTATTAGAAATGGATCATTTAGATGCTTATTCTTTAGGATATTTATTCTATTTCTTTATGAAAACATGTGCGATGAGTGCATATTTATTAGATGTTAATCCATTTAACCAACCAGGTGTTGAAATATATAAGAAAAATATGTTCCACCTCTTAGGTAAGAAAGGATATTAATAATTGAAAAATGTGCCACTTCAACTGGCACATTTTTTTATTAAGAAAATTCGCTTTTTAAAATAAAAGTAATTTGCATTTTGGCATTGACTAAATATTAAGAATAATGATATATTATTTTAGCGCGCTTAGAAAGTGTATAAGCGGATGTTTAGCTCAGTTGGGAGAGCATCGCCTTTACACGGCGGGGGTCAGGGGTTCGAGCCCCTTAACATCCACCATCTAAGTAGAAAATGGAGGAATAGCGAAGTGGCCAAACGCGGCTGACTGTAAATCAGTTCCTTCGGGTTCGGTGGTTCAAATCCACCTTCCTCCACCACTTCTATTGGGGTGTAGCCAAGCGGCAAGGCAACAGACTTTGACTCTGTCACTCGCTGGTTCGATCCCAGCCACCCCAACCAGCTTAAAAAGATTACTTCGAATTGTCGAAGTTTTTTTATTTCTTCATTTTTTATATAACAATATTTATATTGTTAATGAATTAAAAATCTTACGATTGCATCGAAACAATTAAAATTTTTTTCAAAAAAAGTAGATTATCATTTATTTATATGTAATAATATCAAAGCAATTTATATAAATTGCATATCGTCTCCCGTTAGCTCAGTTGGTAGAGCACTTGACTTTTAATCACGGGGTCGGACGTTCGAATCGTCTACGGGAGACCATTTACAAAAATTGCCCAGGTGGCGAAATTGGTAGACGCAAGGGACTTAAAATCCCTCGGAACTTAAATTCCGTGCCGGTTCGACTCCGGCCCCGGGCACCACTACCAAATAACGCCACCTTTTATTATTGGGGCGTAGCCAAGTGGCAAGGCAGTGGGCTCTGAACCCATCAGCGCTGGTTCGATCCCAGTCGCCCTAACCAAATAAGAATTGTAAAAGGAGAAGTATTAATGAATAAGAGAGTATTCTTGACCTCTATGATTAGTATTGCTGTTCTTGCAATTGCTTGTATCTTATTAGCGCTTCCTGGACAATTTGCAAGTCTTGGTGGCAGCAAAACAGCTTTCAGCGGTTATGAAGTCATATTCAATGCCGGATATGTTGATGGCATCAATTATCTAAATAAAAATGCTGGAGGTCATGCAAGCGTTGCTGGAATTATCGCACTTGTCTTAATTGTCTTATCAGTTGTCGCATTTGCGTTTAACAAAGCATCCAATGTATTACCACTTCTCGGTGGAATTATGAATCTTGTATCTGGAATTATATTCCTTGCAATGAATCTCACAATGATCACTGTCTATAGCGGTAAATTAACACTTAGTTGGACAACATATGTTGTTGGATCTCTTCTTGTATTAATATCTATCTTAACAATTGCTATCTCTGTGAAAGCCTTAATCGATGAAAATCATCAATTAAAAGCTCCTAAATCACAAAGATATTCATACATTAAAAAATAGCACTTCGGTGCTATTTTTTGTATGTTTTATAACATAACGATTTCAGCTTTTCTTGTTCGGTTTTTCTTTTTTGTTAATTCGTCTTTGTGCTTGATTAGATATTCATCTAATGCAATTTCGCCTTTTGATGTTAGATATAAAAATAAGCAATCAGTTTTCTTATCATGAATATATGATAAATATCCTCTGCGCACAAGATTATTGATATATGAAGAAAATTTACGGCTAGGAAATGAAATAAGAGTCATATAACTAGCAAAATTTTTATATTGTATTGTTTCTATATCATCTTCACCTTTTAAGATATTATTGACCCCTTTTGGTGTCGCATATCTGTTAATAGCGTTAAGCTCTTTTAAGACGAGCATTATTTTATAATGAGCAGGTGTCAAACGAAATTTCTTATGCATCTTAAAAATATTTTATCACATCACTTGCATTAGATTTTAAGTAGTTTATAATTTTTTACGTTATGAATAACGAAGAAACAATTGAATTAATTAAAGCAACTCTAGATAAAGTTCGTCCCTTCATTAATCGCGATGGAGGCGACGTTGAATTTGTCGATTTTAAAGATGGGTTTGTCTATATCAATATGCTTGGAGCCTGCGATGGATGCTCCCTTGTCAACTCAACAATATCAGAAGGTATTGAAATCATCCTTATGGATGAAGTTCCGGGCGTAATTGGTGTTAAACTTGCTTCAGAATTAAAATAAAGGGCTAAGCCCTTTTTTAATTGAATAATTCCATAAGCGAATATATTTTCGGAAATTCTAAATCGCGATCTTCATCGCGTTCAATTAGATAATAGGAAATTCCGGCGTTAATGGCTGCTAAACAATCATTGTGAGAATCGCCTACATAAACTACATCTTTTAAATCGCCTTTATAACCTAACTCTGAAAGCGCCATTAAGATAGGTTTAGGAGAAGGCTTTACCTCAACTGATTTATCAACGCCTATATATGTCTTGAAATAATCGTGATCAAGATGGAAAAAATCTAATATCTTAAAAACATGATTTACATTATTTGATGTAACTATTCCGCATAAAACATCATTATTTTTAATATAAGAGAGAAATTCATCTATTTCTGGAAATTTTAATGTTGTTTTAATAGCGGGTTCTTCATCAAGAGCCTCTTCAATGCGCTTCACAAATTCATCAACTTTGTTATAATCGCCACCAAGCGCATCAAAACTTTCTTTTAAAGGAACACGTGAAAGATATGGAATATCCTTATCTTCCACTTTCACTCCAGCAACTTTAAAAGCTTCTTTAAAGACGTAATTTAAACCTTTTGAAGTATCAAATAAAGTGCCGTCAAAATCAAATAGATACACTTTGTATTTTTTCATTTACTTAATTGGTTTAAATTCGTTTTTAGCGTTTGTTTTATATTCGTCGGCTTTAATTGTCTTTTTATTTCTAATTGCTTCAGCAACACAGTCACGAACAGTGATTTTTGTATAAACTTTAACATCACCTGCTGAAAGGAAATAACCGCTATTGGAGGCAAGATAATCTGTTGTGATAAACAAATATTTACCACTACTAGTTAATACGCCATATTCATAAACTTCTTGATAGAAGGCGGCATTATTTAAATTTCCAGCACAATAATTGTTTAATTTCTTACCAGTTGTTTCCATAATAACGATTTCGTTATCAAATGGGAAAACAGAATAAATATCTCCGTATGTAATGTTGCCATTATTAAGAGTGTTTCTTATACCACCATTTACATTAGTAAATGCTGCTTTAGTATCAAGATCTGGATAAAGCTCATGAACTTTTTTATACATCACTTCAACAGCAAAATTAGCAAGGCTTCTTTCATCGAAATCGCCACTTGCTTTACCTAATTTTTGATTTTTAACTGGATTGATGTATCTTTCGTTATATTGATTATAAATCATATCGATATTTGCGTTATTTTGATATTGTTTAACAAAAAGATTTGAATCAACTTCACTTTTAACAACGCTTACCTGCTTTGTTTCTTTGTTGATTGCTAATTGGGCGTGAGCAACACTTTTTCCTAAATCATTTGTTTCAAGAAGAGGAATTTCATCAACAGTGCCTGTTAAAACAGAATGGGAATGACCGCCAAAGACTAAATCAACATCTAAGTTTTGTCCATTCATTATATTTTTTAAATAATCGATATCATTATGTGATGACCAAACAACAATGTCACAACCATTATCACGTAATTTTTGAGTTTCAGATTTAACTGTTTCAATTTCATCAGCGAAATCAAAATTTTTAACAGCAGAAGCTAAAATTGCATCTTTAATATTTTCACCAATCGTGCCGATGATACCAATTTTATAATTACCACGTTCAACAACGGTGCTAGGAAGAACAAAATCAGCAACAGTAGATGTTGTTTTATCAATCAAATTAGCACATAAAAATGGGAAATTTGCTCTATTTTTATTATTTTTGATCCAAGTATCAGTCCAATCAAATTCATGGTTTCCTAAAGTCATTGAATCAAAACCAATTTCACACATAGCATAAGTAACAAGATTACCGCGAGTAATATTGCTATCAGCTGTTCCTTGCCACATATCACCACCTGCAAGAATAATGCTTCCACCAGGATTTGCTAGGCGTTTATCATCAAAATATGAGGCGAGTTTAGAAATGCCAAGTTGAGATCCTTCACCATAAGTTGTTGCGCCATGAAAGTCGCTCAACTCATAAAAATCAAAATACACATTTGTCTCATCTTCTTTGATCGCGCCATTATTTTTATTCACGAATTCTGGAAGAGTTGGAATAAAATCTGGGTCAACAAATTGTTCGGCAGCAATATTGTCACCACCACAACTTGTAAGAAGAGGAATTAAAGCGAGGATTAAATTACTTTTTTTCACAATCGAATTCTCCTTTACATTAAAAAATTCTTTTTATTGTTAACAATGATGTAACCATCTTTGTTATATACATCTTCACGATTATATTTTATGGGAGTTCCATCAAATTTCAAAACAAATCCGCCGGCGTTTTCAACAATTGCTTGCATCGCGCACGTATCCCATTCTTTGGTGTTAGATGAAAATCGATACGACATTTCCGCTTCACCTCTAGCGATAACGCATCCTTTAATTGATGAACCAACTTTTCGTTGGAATTTGATGACATCGCTATGCTTTTTTATCATATTTTGTTCAGTTTCATTTGAATGAAAACGTGACACTAATGTGGTGAGATTATCAATATTGTTATTAACAAATATTCTTATCGGTTCTACATCTTTACTCTTTTTATAAAAAGAACCAACACCTTTTATCCCATAATATATTTCACCAGTGACTGGTATTAAAATAACGCCAAGAACGGCTTCATGTTTATATGAAAGTCCAATATTGACGCTAAATTCATCATTGTGAGTAACAAATTCTTTTGTTCCATCAACTGGATCAACAATCCAAACATAGTCTTTATTTAATCGAGATTTATCATCAAGAGATTCTTCAGTTAATAGACCATATTCAGGAAATTCGTTTTTTAAAATTTCGCTAATAATTTTATCTGCACCTTTATCAGCGATAGTAACAGGGGAATTATCTTCTTTAATTTCTACTTCAAAGTCGTTTTTATTATATATATTTAAAACATATTCTCCGGCTTTGATTGCAGCAGATAAAGCAACAGATAATTGTTTATCAAGCATTCTCATTCTCCTTGGCAAGTTCATCTAAATCTTTGACTACTTGCATAGCAAGAGAAAAATCTTTTTGGTCGACAAGTCTTGCACCAGCCGCGCATTTATGACCGCCACCACCATATTTTTTAGCGATTGGTTGAATATTGATTTTTTGACTTCTAAATTCAACGCGAATAACACCTTCTGGACTACGGGTAAATAATACCCAAATTGGGCATCCTTTGATATTGCCGATAACATTAACATTTTTCGAAACTTGATCATATGTTAAACCAAATTTTTGATAATCTGGTACATCGGCAAAACAATAAACAACATGATGCTCTGTTTGTTCAAATTTTGAAACTAACAAAGCTTGATATTTAACAAAATTTGCATCGCTTTGATACAAAACATCAAACATTGGTTTTGGATCAACACCAATATCATAAAGATTAGCAACAATGCGATGAGTTCTTGCATTTGTTGGCGCATATCTAAATCTGCCTGAGTCAGTGCAAATGCCTAAATAAAGCAAATTAGCCGCCAAAGAATTGATTTTAAGACGATATTTTAAAGCAAATTCGACAATCATTTGAGCACAGGCGATTGAACCTGTATCAACCCACTTATAACCGATGAAAGGAGTTGATTCGATGTGATGGTCAATTTTGACGATTTGTTTTGCTGTTATCACTCTTTGATCCATGATACGAGCTGTTTCTGAACAGTCGACCATAATCGCAAGTGAATTTTTTATCGTTTCATCATCGACTTCATCATATTTTCCGAGCATATCATAAAGTGCTTCGGTTCCATAACCTAAAGAATAAATTTTCTTTTTCTTGAAATTGGTGCGAAGAATTTCACGCAATCCCAAAGATGAACCATAGCAATCGCAATCAGGATTAACATGACCATATATTGTGATTACATCGTATTTTTTTATAAGTCGATAAATATCTTTAATACCTTTATCCATTAATAGTTATCGTCGTCCTCTTCGTCTTTCTTTTGATTATCAAAATCGATGTCATCGCTATCGTCATTATCATCTTTGCCATCGCCTGATGAATTGACACCTAATTCTTCGTTCAATAACTCTTTTTCTTCAAAATCGATATCATCGCCTTCATCGTCATCGTCATCATCGACAATAACACTTTTGCGAACAATTTCGTTTTTGTAGCGAGATTTTAAATCCCACATTCCGCCAGCAAACACAGCGAATCTTCCATCAACACTTAATTGGGTGTATAAAGGTGCCATTTTCGATAAAGTTGATGTGGCGTTTAAATCAAGACCACAAATGGTGGCACTTTTTTCAAATAATTCTTTGAATTGAAGGGGTTTATCAGAAGCAAGCAATACTTCATAGGCTGCTGATAAAAGTGATTTTTTCTCCATATAAATACCTTCTTTCCTACATATTCTCTGGGGCACTTACACCGATGAGGTTAAGCGCGTTTTTCATTGTAATTGAGCCGGCTTTTGCTAAAGCGAGTCGTGATGAAGTAAGCGATAAGTTGCTTTCATCAATCAAACGACATTCAGTATAAAAAGCATGAATTGCACTTGCTAATGATTGAATGAAATTTGCCATCATATATGGGGCGCGTTTAATAGCAGCACTTTCCACAGTTTTTGGGAAATCATTAATGCATTTCAGCAAATCATTTTCATATTTGCTATCGCTAAGTGATGCAGCATTTTCGTCAATGTTAATGCCTTTTTCTTTAGCAAGAGATAATACTTTGCACAATCTCGCATGAGCGTATTGTGCATAATACACTGGGTTGGAAGAATTTTTTTGTAAGGCAACATCTAAATCAAAATCAAGATGCGCGCTTCCGGCACGGCTGACAAAGAAATATCTTGTCGCATCAACGCCAACTTCTTCGCATAATTCTCGCAAGCTAATGCCTGCACCTGTTCTTTTGCTCATTCTCACTTCTTTTCCACCTTGAATAAGACGGACGATTTGAATGAGTTCAATTTCAAGGACATCGCTTGAATAACCTTGCATCATCAAAGCAGATTTCATACGGTTAATATAGCCATGATGATCAGCTCCTAAGACATCGATTAACAAATCATATCCTCGATTTAATTTATTTAAGTGATAAGCAATGTCAGGCATCATATAAGTATATGAGCCATCTTTTTTAACAACACAACGATCCTTATCATCTAAAAAATCAGAAGTTTTTAAGAAAATTGCACCATCATCAACATAAGAATATTTCTTATATTTTTCTTCAAGAACGTGTTTGACGTGGTCATTTTTACGAATGTCAGTTTCCAATGTAACAACATCGAAATGAACGCGATATAAATCTAAATCACGCCAAATCTTATTGAGTTCTTCTTCCATGCCATAGTTGGTGATGAAATCGAAATTTTCTTTTGTTTCGCTTAATAATTTATCGCCATATTTTGCTTTTAATGAAGCGGCGATATCAACAATATCTTGAGCGTGATAAGAATCTTCAGGAAGTTCAACATCTTCACCAAAGGCTTGATGATATCTAATCGATAATGATAGTCCTAAAGTATTGATTTGATTACCAGCGTTATTAACATAATATTCGCGTGTTACATCAAAACCAGCGAAATCATATAATCGACAAATGCTATCACCAACAGCAGCGATACGGGCATGACCTAAATGGAGATCTCCAGTTGGGTTAGCAGAAACAAATTCAACATTAATTGTTTTGTTTTTCTTTTCTGCGCGGCCATAATTATCACCTTCTGCAATAACCTTTTTAACAACTGAACCAATTGTCGTTTTTTCTAAAAAGAAGTTGATAAAACCAGGGCCAGCGATTTCGATTTTTTCAATGCCGCTTTTCTCAAGAATACCAACGATTTCTTGAGCAAAATCGCGAGGTGATTTTTTAAGTCTAGAAGCGAATTTGAGTGCGCAATTTGTGGCATAGTCGCCATGAATTGGTGATTTTGATGTTTCGATAACAATATCGGCAACACTAACTTCTAAACCGAGACTATTTAAAGCGTTAACTAATTTTTCTTTTAACAAATTTTCAATATTCATAAATTATTTATGTTTCAACAAGACAATTGCTTGGGCTTTGCATGCTTTGCCTTCTCCAATTGGACCAACACCATTATGTGACATGGCTTTTACAGAAACATTAATCACTTTCGTGTTTAATGCTGATGCAATATTTTCACGCATTTGTTTGACATATGAAGAAAGACGAGGATGAGCAGTAGCAATTTGAATATCAATATTATTGATTTTAAAGCCTTCGCGTTGCATTATTTGAGCAACCTCAGCTAACAACATCATGCTATCAGCATCTTTATATTTATCATCAGTATCTGGGAAAAGAGTTCCTAAATCACCATATGTCATAGCGCCTAAAATTGCTTCTGAGACAGCATGTAAAACTACATCCGCGTCGCTATGTCCATCAAGACCGACTTCGTTATCAATTTTAACGCCGCCAAGCACTAATTTTCGCCCTTCTTTAAATGGATGAATGTCTTCACTAAATCCAATACGAAACATTAATTCGCCTCCTTACTAAACATTAAATCTAAAGAAAGCAATATCGCCATCTTGCATGATGTATGATTTGCCTTCCATGCGAAGTTTGCCGGCTTCTTTAAGAGCTAACTCACTTCCATATTTTTTGATATCATCATATGAATATACTTCAGCTTTAATAAATCCTTTTTCAAAATCGGTGTGAATTATACCAGCGCATTTTGGGGCGCTGCTACCGGTTTTAAATGTCCAGGCACGACATTCATCAGGACCAACTGTGAAAAATGTTGATAAATTAAGCAATTTGTATGCTGCTTTAATCACTTTATCAAGGCCTGATTCGCTCGCCCCTAATGAAGCAAGAAATTCATCTCTTTCTTCTTTTGGAAGCGATGATAATTCATATTCAATCTCGCATGAGACAGGAATGACTTGAGCGTTTTCTTTTTCTGCAATTTGTTTGACAATTTGAAGATAAGCACAATTATCAAGATCCATATAATCTGTATCACTAACATTGGCGACATAAATAATTGGCTTAAGTGACAACAGATGATAATTTTTTTCAATGTATTCCTTGTCTTCATCTTTAAGCGATAAGCATCGAGCAGATTCACCACTTTCAAGAACTTTTTTGAGTTGTTCTAATAAAGACATTTCATAAACTGACTCTTTGTCCTTGTTGATGCGCGCTCTATTACCAATGGACGCAATGCGCTTTTCAACAGTGGCTAAATCAGCCATAGCAAGTTCGAGATTGATTGTTTCAATATCGCGTTTTGGATCAACGCTTTCATCAACGTGGATGATTTCATTTGAATCAAAGCAACGAACAACCTCAACAATCGCATCGCATTCTCTAATATGTGATAAGAATTGGTTGCCTAATCCTTCTCCTTTGCTCGCCCCTCTAACAAGACCAGCAATATCGAAAAATTCAAAAGTAGCTTGAATTGATTTTTTTGGATTAAATAAATTTGTTAGAAAAGTTAATCTTTCATCAGGGACATTAACAACACCTGTATTTGGATTAATGGTTGCGAAAGGATAATTTGCCGCTTCAACATGCGAATTGGTAATCGCATTAAAAAGGGTTGATTTTCCGACGTTTGGTAATCCGACAATTCCAGCTTTCAATGACATATTTTTCTTCCTTAAAGCGTGCTTATTGTATAATAAGAAATCAAATAAGTAAATAGAAAGAAATAAAAGCGCTTACTTTTTTGCACTTGTTATAAACAAAATATGAAAAAAATAACCCTAAATTTTAGTGATTGTTATAGTGCCTTGAGCAGATGTGCATTTTCCGATATCAATACGATAACCGACAGTACTTCCATCGTTAAATTTATCACCATTAACAAAGAACGCTGAAGTGGCTTTAAGCGAATGTCCTTGAACAAATAATGTGCTATTGGTTGCATAATCAGGACGACTTGTGCCGTAATTATTTTTAAATGTATTCACACCACTTGCTTCAAGTAAATGCACCATCTTGAAATTATTTTTATTATATTCTGTGCCTAAATATGATCTTGAAGGAGTATTTGAGGCTCCGACTTGATAATAACCACTTCCAAGTGTATCGCTATATCTTTGGAAAACTAATCTGTTATTAATCTCAGCAACACGGGCATCTATATGATAAATTCTAAAACCAGATTTTGTATACATTTGGTAATTGTTTCCAGGATAAGCTGCAAGAGCGTCCTTTTCGTTATTTCCGTGTGGTGAATAATATTCGATAGCAATGTATTCATCGCATGGCGAACCGTTCCAATTATCATTAATGATGATCGCATCGTCATATAATGCGCTTGAACGTAGTGTTAAAGTAACGCTGTTATCAGTTTTAACATGATATGGTTTAACCCAATTTAAAGCCATTTTTGAGAAAATATTTTCATCGCCAATATTGTTGGAATGCATCTCAATTTTTCCGCTTGGATCCCAAGCATCATCGTAGCAATAATAATCGTCAAGACCAAGAAGATGTCCGGTTTCATGAATGACTGTGTGTCCATCAACTTTTAAACCATAAGCAGCATATGGAACTGAAGAGCTTCCACGTTTTTGATTACCATAAATAAAATTGTATGAAACCCACATATAGCCATTAACAGTTGGTAATGTTGTGCTAGGATAATCTGAATTTGATGTGCACCATGCCCAATAACCTTTTTCAGAATCGATTAAGGAATTATAAACAAATATTGTTGTATCAATATACCCATCTTTGTTGATGTCATAATTTTGACGTAATGAAGCATATTTACTAGAGTTAGAAAATTCTTCGAGAATAAGTAAATCAGGACGGTAATCTCCAGATGAAGTTTTACTTGCAGATGTCAAACTGCTAAGAGTGTATCTTGATTTAAGAACAGGGGCAACTTCACCACTTATTTTAAGATTTCCATAACTGGCTTTCTCATAGAAACTTGAAACAGATTCCCAACCAGTGTCGCTTGATTCACCAAAAAATACATTGTGAATATTTGTTAAATCAGAATTGGTAAATGATGTACCACCACTAAACTCAACAGGAATGACTAACATTTTTGAATTGCCAACTGATTCAAGATTTATAAGTCCACAAGTTTCATTAACATCTTGTAGATCATATGTAAATTCAGCTGGTTTAACATAACCATCACCAACATCGCCTTGTGATGGCGCGATGCTTGTAATGGTTGATGAATGAGTGGGGAAAAACGAACTTAAAAAATATGCACAAGATGAAAGTGATGCAACAGTGATAATCGACAAACAAGCTAGTCCGATTTTCTTTTTCATATAAATAATTATCAATTATTTTTGTCTTAAAGTCTATCAATAAAGAAATATATCTTATATACCATTATAAAATTAGAATTAATTTCCCTTTGTAAAATAAATATTTTACTAATCCTGAATTAATTTAAAATAAAAAATTGACCTTAAGGTCAATCAAGTATTTGATAATAAAAGTTATTTGGTCTTTTTGTTTCTTTTTGATTTTCGATTCATAAAGAAAAGCAAAATTATCGCTCCAACGACAAAAGGTAAAAATAACCACATCAACCAGAAATTTTTGCCCTCAATAAAAAATAAAAATAAATAAACAGAAGCAAATATAAAAACAGGAATCAAAGAAACAGATATCACTGAACCAAGCCAGACTTTATTGAATAAAAAGAACAAAGAAACACAAGTACATAAAATTGGTGTTGCGACAACAAATATCAACCACGCATGTTCATGCCATGGCCAGGCTTGATATATTGCTAAAACAAAAAGTAATAACGCCAAAGAAGTAATGACAATACAACTTAAAAATAATATTGCTAATTTTTGAAACAAATTTTCAATTTTTGGAACAACATATTCTTGCTGAACTTGTTTTCCATAATACAAAAAATAATCAACAGTCACACCAAAAAGTTCTGCAAGGGCGTGAAGTGTTTCAATATCAGGAACAGCTTCTGCTCTTTCCCATTTTGATACAGCTTTATCACTGTAATTTAATTTATCGGCCAGTTCGGCTTGCGTCCATTTATTCTTTTTACGCAATTCGATGATATTTTTAGCAATATTTGCCTTAATATTGTTCATTTTGCTCCTCTCTACCAACAGTAGAATTGGTATCTACTTAATTATATTAAAGAGTTTAGATAAATCAATCAAATAATCACTTATAGTATTGCTAGTTAAAAAAGGAGGGCAAATATGAAAATAGGAATTACTGCCACAAGTTCAGCTGATTTACCAATTGAAACATTAAAAGAATTAGATATTGATATTATTCATTTTCATATCGAAAAAAATGGCGAAACATTTTTCGATAATGAATATTCAGTTAAAGAATTATTCGAATTCACAAATAAAACTAAAATAATGTGCCACACCGCCGCTCCAAACATTGCAGAATATGAAGAATTCTTTGCTAAGGAATTAGAGAAATATGATGAGATTATTCATATAACAATGTCAAAAGCATTATCTAGTTGCTATGACAATGCCTGTTTTGTTGCTAAAGATAATCCAAGAATCAAAGTTATTGATTCATTATCATCAGGAGGAGGAACTGCGCTTTTAGTTAAATACGCAGTTAAACTTAAAAATGCTGGCTATACAAGTGATGAAATATATGAATTAGTAACCAAACGAGTACCATTTGCATCAACATCACTCGTCATCAAAGATATGAATTATTTATATAGAGGTGGAAGATGTTCTGGCGTTAAATATCTTTTCTCAAAGCTATTAAATCTTAGACCTGAAATTCAAACAAACGAACATGGTCAATTAGTCGTTGGAAAAATATATCGTGGAAATTCAAATAAATGCATTAGAAAATATGTTGATGATCGATTGAATAAATATGAAAAAATCGATAAAACGGAAGCGATTATCAATGCATCAACATATGATGATTCATTTATCGAAGAATTAACTGCATATCTTTATGAGAAGGGATTTAAGAAAGTATCATTTAATCCATCATCTCCTACAAATTCATACCATGCTGGTCCGGAAGTAATTGGCGTTATGTTTTTATTTGATGGAGAACATGAAATAATAAATAAACATTAGCGTTTTCGAAGCATTATCGAAGTCGTAATTTTGCTTGATAAATAACAAAGCATAAAAGCGATAATAAAACACACAATAAACGGAATAATATTGATATTAAAAGACATTGATGTATTAAATAAATTGCTTAATACTTTATTGACAAAAGCATCTATAAAAATGGATTCGACAAGCGATAAAATAAAAGCGATCAATCCAATAAATAAAGCTTGAGCAATAAATAATAATCCGATGTCTTTTTTTCTTAATCCAATGAGCGAATATAGTCTCATTTCCTCTTCTCCTTCATAAATATTTAGCATTGTCACCGCGATTAAAAGAAGAAGGGAAATTACACCAGTAAGAGATGAAAATGAAATCAATAATATGTTGGCGTATTCAAGCGTTTCATTTGCACTTTTTTCAATCTCGGCTTTCGGGCTTATAAAATTATAGTCACGATACAAGCGATTAAAGCGGGAGCATATTAAAGAAGCATCAACACTTTTATCGAGTTCAAAAACAACTTTTTCAGGAATTAGATTAAAAGATGAGACACCAAGATAATCGCGAAAAAATGATATAGTCCAATTTCCGTTATGATAAATATATAAATTATCTTCTTTATTTAAACCCACAACTCGCAATTTATTAATGACATAATTCTTTTCAATCTTTCCATCAGGTAGATAATTCTCTTCGCTTATTGAAGTAAAAAATATATATTCACCACTACTAGAGATGTTTAGCTTTTTAGCAAGCGATGTTGAAATCATTATCTCATCATCGCGGAGTGGGAACCTGCCATCAACAATATTATCCGCGAGAGTAGAAAACTTAAATCCGTTTCCAAAAGATAATAAATAATTGCCATTTATCACACCTTCAGGAATATCTAAATTGATATTTTCTGATTCCTTATTAAAAGATGTATCTGCATCTATTACTTGCTCTAATAATATTTTTTCTTTGCTAATAAAAGCATTTTTTGAAAACCCAGATAAAATATTGTTGCCATAAGATGCATAGCCAAAACTAGATAAGAAATAATAATTGCTTAATTTATTTTCTAACCTGATAACATTTTCAAGAAGCGATAAATCGATACTATATTTATCGACAGTAAACACAAAAACTCTTCTTTCTAGACAAGGTTCATTAATTTTGCAAAGAAGTGGACAATAAGAATAATTAGCTCTTTCGAAAACAAAATCATAAAGCGATTTATCTTTAATCGTTTTATTTATAAAAAAGGAAGGATCTTCTTTAGTTTTTAGATAATAAATTTTATACATTTCCCATGGAAAATAACTTTCTTTGTTATCATCACTAGGAAGACGCATTAATTTTTCAAAAACAGCTTCATTCCAAAGCGAAGATGTATGAAACAAAGATGTTTGCTTGCTTTCACAAACTCCAACGATTTTAAATAATTGTTCATCATCATATTGCCACGATGTATTAGCGACCTCTAACGCCAAAAACAAATCATTGCCGCGAATATATTCTCCTAATGAATGATAATTTCTTTGGATTTGAAGTTCGTAACAAATATTGCTCATTTCAGCATAAGATAACGCCAAAACAAGTTCATCATCTTCTAATGAAGACGGAGAGTATGGATATATTAATTCATTATCCTTTCCGGTAAGCCAGCGATATTCATTTATCGATCGAGTTGATAAAGATGGAATATATATTTTCTTTCCACTTTTTGGGATATAGCATTCATTAACATCTTTGAAAAATGATTCAAAATTAACAAAATAAGATACACCATAATTTTCAATATCATCTTTAAATGATGATTTAATATTTATGATGCTATCTTTATTTGCACTATAAACATTTCCAATTGGATTTTTTATATTGTTTTTAGAAGATAAAATTATCTGATTACCGCCACTTAATGATGAAAAAGCATCGCCTATTTTCTCTTTTATCGAAGAAGATAAAATAAAACATAAAGAAAGAGAAGTAAAAGCACACGATAAAATCATGTTTGTTAGCAAATAGCGAAATTTCTTTCGCTTCATTTTTGCTTTTGCGTGTTTAAAAGCATAATTTAATGGAAGTTGATTATTTTTCCTTTCAAAATTTTCTCCAATTAATGGAGGGATTTTGTTTTTAAACTCAATATTATTATTTAATGAATAAGTAATAATTTTTTCATCCTTAAATTCAATTATCTTATCAGCATATTTTTTTATTTCTTCATCATGACTTGCTACGATAACCAAATAATTTTTGCTTAATTTGTGCAATATCTCATATATCGATTTAGCGTTTTCTTCATCAAGCGCACCAGTGGGCTCATCACATAAAAGAATTTTAGGGGAATTACTTATCGCTCTTGCGATAGCAACGCGTTGCTTTTCTCCACCACTTAAATTGGCAACAATTTTATTTTTTAGCTCACTAATATGTAATAATTCAAAAGCGTCATTTACACGCCTTGTTTTTATTCTTTTGACTAGCAAAGACGAGCAAGAAAGTGGAAGCATGACATTATCAAATGCAGTCTCATCATTAATTAATGAAAAATTTTGAAAAACATATCCAATATTATTTATTCGATAATCTTTTAATTTGTTACGCTTTAATTTTTGTATATTAATATTTTCAAAATATATTGAGCCATTATAATCTTGATCGACACCACTTATCATATTTAATAATGTCGATTTCCCACATCCTGATTGTCCAATTAACGCGACTAGG
>JALFFX010000027.1 GCA_022777645.1 Erysipelotrichaceae bacterium | reverse complement strand
TTTAAAGTAAAACAAGATGATGAGAAATGGCCAAAGAACGAAAGAATATTAAGACATCTGTTAATAGATGAAAATAAGTTTGTTGGAATATATAAGAAAAAGAAGGTAATTTAATTACCAACTTTTTTCTTTACTGCTAGAAATATTTTTAATTTTATTAAAATTTTTTATGTATCTTTTTATATCAGTTTAGACAATAATATTATTATGGACATTAAAAAATTATTAATCGCCGATATTCATCTTCATTTAGATGGATCATTATCGAGCCACGCTGTTATAGAAATTGCTAAAAAAGAAAATATTGTCTTACCAACTTATGTTGAAAAAGAATTAGACAAATATTTAATGGTTGATGAAAATTGTGCATCATTAAATGAATATTTAACAAAATTTGATGTTCCAAATCTTGTTTTGCAAACAAAATATGGTCTAAAAACAACTTATTTAGATTTATTAAAAAGAGAATCTGAAGCCGGATTAAAATATGTTGAAATCAGAATGGCTCCTCAACTTTCAACTCAAAAGGGATTATCGCAAGAAGAAGTAGTTAAAACTCTTATCGATGCCAAAATTGAAGGGGAAAAATTATATAAAATTAAATCAAATTTAATTCTTTGTTTAATGAGAGGTGCAACTGAAAGCCTTAATTTAGAAACAATTAATGTTGCAAGAAAATATTTAGGAAAAGGTGTTGTAGCTTTAGATCTTGCTGGCGCAGAAGCATTATTCCCAAATGAATTATATTTTTCGTTATTTAAATTAGCTAAAGAATATAATATCCCATTTGTCATTCATGCAGGGGAAGCAAGTGGCGCTAATTCAGTTAAAACTGCTTTAGAAATGGGAGCAAGTAGAATTGGGCATGGCATTCATTCAATTGATGATGAAAAAGTAATTAAAATGCTTGTTGAAAAACAAATTCCTTTAGAAATTTGTCCAAAATCAAATCTTGATACCAAAACAATTTCTTCATTTGATCAATTGCCAATAAAGAAATTTATGGAAAAGGGAATTAAGGTTACTCTTAATACTGATGATATGGCAGTATCTAATACAACATTAGAAAATGAATACAATATTTTATTTAGTATTGGTTTTAGTTATGAACAATTAAAACAAATATCGCTTAACACCATTGATGGAGCATTTTTAAGCGAAAAAGAAAAAGAAGAATTAAAATCTTATTTAAAATAAAACTGTTTGATAGCAGAAATAACTTTTTCTGGCTCTTCAGTATAACCACAGTGATGAGAATTATTAAGTAATACCCATTCACTGTTTTTTATTTCTTTGTTCATAAAGCGATTGCTAGAAACACTTGATTCATCATATTTTCCAGAAATAATTAGAGTAGGAATTAAGATATTTTTTAAATTATTTTCTTCGTTATAATCAATCAATGTTCCGGTACCAAAAAGTTCGCTATCGCCCCACATATATCGATAAATTTCTGTATTTAGTTTAGGGAATTTTTTGCGTTTACAAATATATTTTTTATCGCTTTTTTTACCAACATGATTATTATAAAATTTCTTAATGGCAACTTTATAATTCTTTATATCGAATGCCTCTTTATTTTTTTGAGCAATAAGAGCGTTTTTCAAATCATCTGGATAATCTTTTATTAAATACATATGATCATCGTTCCATCTCTTTGTTGAAGGAAGAGTTGAAAATAATATTAATTTTGCAATTTTTGAAGTATTTCGATGAGACATATAATGAAGAGCGAGCATCCCTCCCCAAGAATGACCAAGCAAGACACATTTTTCAATTTTTAGATATGCGAGTAAATTATCTAGTTCATCTTCAAATGTTTCAAAATTCATTAGTTCAAAATGTCCCTTTGGGACTTTTGAATACCCTGAGCCTAATTGGTCATAAAACACCAGAGGAATCTCGTCTTGCAAAAGAGTTAAAGCTTCATATCTTTCGACGCATCCACCAGGTCCACCATGAAGGACCACAATAGGCATCTTCTTTGTAATATCACCAAAGATAATCGCGTGAGTTTTATAAGACAAAAATGGAATATTAACAACTTTCCCGAACATATAATTAATCTTCTTTCTTATGTTTAATAACTAACATTGCAATGGAAGAAACGCTTACAAGCATAATTATCACAATTAATGGTGTAGCCATGCTTAAATCGATTGGATTAATTGCAGGAATTACGATATTGACTAACGAATTTGTTCTTCCACTTATAAATGCTTCTTTTCCATATTTTGCAACAATATAGTCATATCTAAACATTGCTTGAGCAACAAGATCATCTGTTGAATTGGTTCCAGTAATAATTGTTGATTCAGCGCTTCCTGAAATCGAATATGTTGCAGAAATTAATATTTCTTTTTCACCTACACTTAATGTCTCATAAAGTGCTTTTAATTCACTCCATGTTTTATTTAATGCTGGTGATGAATTACCAGTTGCATCACAAATAACATTATCAATAAAATCTTGTGCGAATTGTGTTGCAGTATAAGTTGATGCTACAGCATATTCAAAACTAATTGAGGTTAAGTATGCACGTTTAGATGATGTGACATTAATAGATTTAATATTTTTTGGCGAAGAAAATGTTTCAGTTTTATTCGTACCGGCTGTGATACTTATTTCTAAAATTGTATCATCACTGAAAGTGATTTTCGCTGTCATCGATTTGCTTTCAGTTCCATAAGCTCCTGTAACGAAAGAAATTGATGATGTCATCTTCGCTTTTAATTTATCGGACGCATCGAAAGTAAGTGAACCTGGTGCTTTACTTGAACCAAATTTTAGTCCTTGTTTTGAAGTACCATATATATTACTAATAGAGATATTTTGATCTGATATTAAATCTTTTCCACTATCAATATGTTCTTGAAGTTTTGAACTAGTCAACGCAGATGAACTATCAGAAGAGCTAGTTTTAAATACAATTGCTGTAGGTGTTAAATCTTCAACAACTGTAATTGAACAAGTTGCACTTTTCCCACCTTTTTTTGTTGTTGCGGTGATAGTTGCATTTCCAAGAGATTTAGCAGTAACAAGACCAGTTGAAGAAACGCTAACAATAGATTCATTATCGCTTGTCCATTCAACTGTTTTATCTAAAGCATATTCTGGTAAAACAGTAGCGGTTAATTGCAAAGTGCCGCCAAGAGATAATTCTGCTGATGCTTTATTTAGAGTAACGCTTTCAACAGTAGATCCATCAACAACAGTTAATGAGCATGTTGCTGTTTTTGCTCCACTTTCTGTTGTGACTGTAATTGTAGCTGTGCCGACTTTTTTAAGCGAAACAACACCATTATCAACAGTTGCAACAGTTGTATCGCTTGATGACCAACTAACATTTTTGTTAGTGGCAGTTTCTGGTGATATTGTGGCTGTTAAAGTAAATGATTTAGCACTTAAATCTATAGTTTTACTCGTTTCGGAAAGTGCTACGCTTTCAACTGGGGTAGCAATTTCATCAACAATTGGGAAATCACCTGTAGATGTGCGAGCATAATATATTTTAATTGGGCTACAAGTAGTTGGGCTATATGGCTTAAACCTTGGAGAGCTCGTATTATATCTTAAATAATTAGAAGTTGTGCCAGCTTTAACTAATGCTTCATTTGATGCATTAAATGAAATTATCCAATCCAAACCTGTTTTATCAGATTTAGTCAAATTATCAGATGAATAATTTAAATATCCTTCCGAACTTAATAATTTAAATGCGTTAGTTGATGTTCCTTTTTCAAGTGTATATCCGACGGCGTCATTTTTTAATTCGGTAATATGATTATCAATAATTGTGCATGATGTTTTGGCTAAATATTTATTAGTCCCAAGTGCACCTGAAACAATATCTGAACCATATGTAAAAATAATCTTATCGCCTGGAATTAAGGTTGTATCAGATGTTGCTAAAGTCCATTGTTCAACATTATCTAAGGAAGTGACTTCTATTGTTGTTTCAGCAGTTATTGATGATAAATATGTGGATTTTGCAGTAATTTTTACTGTTCCACTTGATACTCCAGTAACAAGACCAGTAGATGAAACAGTTGCTATAGCTTTATCACTACTCGTCCACTCAATTCCAGTTTCTGTAGTATTTTCTGGTGTAAAAGTAGCACTTAATTGTGTTGTTTTCCCAATTTGAATAGAGGCAGCTCCGCTTAGCGAAATAGCTGTAGGAGCAACGGTTTTTTCTGAAACAACAATATCAATAAGTTCTTCTCCATCACCATAGATATAAATTTGCGTAGTACCTTTTTTGACAGCGGTAATAACGCCATTTTCATCAACTGTGGCAATAGATGTATCTTCAATATCAAACAAATCAATTTCAGAATCACAATCAACAATTTCAGTTGAACCATCGGAATAAGTTATTTGTTTTTGTAATTGAAGCGTATCACCAACAGTTAAATTGATGGGATTAGGAAGATATGTCACATTTGAGATAGCTGGTTTAACTGTGACCTCTAAAGTTCCAGTAACTCCACCTTCAACAGTTGTAGCAGTAATTGTTGTTTTACCTTCACTTAAAGCGGTAAAAAATCCGTTGCTATCAATAGTGCCAACACTTGGATTGGATGATGTCCAAGTAACGTTTTTATTACCAGCATTTTCAGGAAGGACTAATGCATGAATTTGCATTGTTTTTCCAGATGATATAAAAGTATCAACCGAAGAAAGTGTTACTTTCGTAGGAGCAATATCCATTTCTAAAAATTTTGCGATATTAAGAGCACCATTACCAGCCCAGTTGCTATACGAAGATGAAGAATCGTCAATTGGATCGCATGATGCATATAAAGCTGCTTCAATTTCATCTGGAGTAGCATTTGGATTTTTTTGTTTATATAATGCGATAGCGCCCGTAACTAAAGGGGCTGAAAAACTAGTTCCTTGTGTATTAGTGTATGACGAATTGCTTGTCTTTGAAGCAACATTAACATAGCCAGGCGCAACAATATCAATCGTGCTACCATAATTTGAAAAAGGGGCTTTTGTTGTGCCATCACTTGATAATGAACCTACGTTAATAACATGTGCGTTTGAACCAGGATATGATGGTACTGATGTATTATAATTTCCTGCTGCAGCAACAAGAGTGATGCCGGCATTATATGCATTATTTAAATAAGTAGTTAAAGTAGTTGAGCAACCAGTTGAAGCTGCCATACTTGAGGAATTATATGAAACATCTTGTTCATAACTTTGGAATGACATGTTAACAACATCTAGTCCAAGTTTAACTGCTTCTAATAATGCACATTGAATGGCACCAAACTCATATCCATTATTTTCATTGGTTACTTTAAAAATATATAGTTCGACATTTGGAGCAATGCCAAGACCTCCGATACCATTTATTGCACTTGCCACTGCTGAAGCAACATTCGTACCATGACCAAGACTATCATCTAAATAAGAATTTCCATGGGTTGATGCTTGATAATATTCCCATTGTTTGTTTGTGTAATTATAAGCATAATATTTTGAATCTCCATTCATCTTTGTATTGCCAGATGAATCCAAAAAATCTTCATGATCAAAATTTAGACCAGAATCAATAATTCCAACCTTAACACTATCGCCACGATAAGAATCAAGAGTGCTACCTAAATTAAGATATTGAAATGTTTTGGTGTTTTGAGTGCTGTAATTTGGTTCATCTTTATAAGACGATGAATAAGAAGCACTATAAGCGACAAGGCCGGGAGAAACAATATTTTCCTCATCATTTTTCTCAACATTATTATTTGCTAAAAGAACTGAAGAAGAAAACAATGTAATTAATGCGAAATTAAATATTTTCATAATAGCCTTTCTATAAACGCAATATAAAGGTGTAAAACACCCTTTTATTTTATTTTATAAATATCCGACAAGTTTTTGGAGATTTAACCAATTAGTAAAGTTGGTTTCGCTTGAAGTATAAACACTACTAGCATAATAAGAGTCTGTGCTATTGGCGCAGAAGAACATGCATAAGCCATATGAATTACCAGCGCCTTTGCCACAAGAACTATAGACAACCAAATTGGAGAATGCATTTAAAACTGCATTTGTATAAGTTGAACCAGGATTAAATGTTGAGTTGGCTGATAACTTATTGATGAAGTCTTTCGCATCATATAAACAGAAATATGTATAATCCGTGTCGGCATAATGTTTAACACTATTAACAAGCGTACAGAACGCAGATTGATTTGAGCTTGTAACGTTATTATAAATTTGAGCAGCCATATTTTCCCAAGCGGTCTTATATACACTCATCTTGCTTAAATCAAGATATGATAATGTTTGATCGTTACTTGAAGATGATGTTCCACCATTATCTTTAATGAAGCTATCAACAATAGCTTTTAAGACATCTTTTGTTGTATTTGTGGATGAATATAAATCATCAACCCAGTTGTCATAATCCCAACCATAGCCAGCTTCGCTTTCTTCACTAGCGACCATATAGTTAAAATATTGACTATTAAAATCGGCAATATCTTGAACTTGCATTAAGCAAGCATCATAACCAATCCATTCTAGTTTTTCAGTTCTACCTTTAGCAGAGAATGCTTTGCTTAAAGCAGTATTAACTTCGCTATTAAGCAAGGAGTCATCACTCTTCTTTTCATCATAGCAAACGCCATACATACCGCCGCCATGATTCCATAAGACAACGCCCATTTCTTGAGCTTCATAACTACTCATGCCCCATTCAAGGAAGCTTTGGAATGTTGATGAAGATCCCATACTTGTGTATGAAGAAAGAGCGGTATCTTTAACTAGAGATTTATTTGAAACATGATATCTTGTAAGACTTGATGAAGAAATTCCGTATTTCGATGACCAAGTTTTTGCGCCACCAGTTTCAATGATGATGTTAACATCATCTGGTTGACCAGCAACAGATAATATTTCAGTAATATCGCCTGTCGCTAAACCTTGATTTGATGATGCATAATTACTTTCAAGATCGCTACCACACATATAAATCATGACGGTTCTTCTTGGAAGAGATTTTTCAGTTACTGTAACAGTACAAGTTGCTTTATATCCACCGTCAACAGTTGTAGCAGTAATTGTGGCAGTACCAATAGAAACAGCAGTAATTGTTCCTTCACTTACTGTAGCGACTGAACTCTTACTAGTTGACCAAGTAACATTTTTATTGCTGGCATTGCTTGGTGATATTGTTGCAGCAATAACTTTGGAGTTACCTACACCAATTTCAATACTTGTGTCGCTTAAGCTAACACCTGTAACTGAAATTGTTGAAACAGTAATACTGCATTGTGCAGTTAAAGTTGTACCTGCTTCGTTAACAGTTGAAGCGGTAATTGTAGCAGTGCCAGCTTTTAAGCCAGTGACAATACCATTATTAACAGTTGCAACTGCGGTATTTGAAGATGACCAAGTAATGGCTTGATTCATATTGCTTGGTTCAACTGTTGGAGTTAATTGAGTTGTGCTACCAACATAAACGGTTTGAGTAGACGGCAAACTAATTGAAGTTGCATAAACAGGTACGGAAGTTCCACCTCTATATAAGTTAGGTAAAAGCATCGACGTAGAAGTACCAGATGTATATGTAGTAAATCTTGGGCTAGTAACGTTGTATAAAAATCTTCCATATGACGATGTTCCATTTTGGATTGTGGCGTCGTCACCAGAAATACTTATTGACCAAGTAGTTGTACCACTGTTCCAGGCAAGTTTTTTAGCTGCAGTTGCGCCTAATTTTTGACCTGATTCATTGCTTAATGTCCAAGCATCTTTTGTTCCACCTAAAGTTAGGATAACGGCACTTTCAGACAATGATGTGATTTCTGAACCATCAGTAGCAAATGTTGATTCATTGCTAGACATAATGGAACTGGAAATATCGCCAGCAACTTTATCCTTTGCATAACTTGCAATAACAAGCTTGTCGCCAGATTGTAAAGTACTTGCGTCACTAACTAATTCCCATTTATCTAAAACAGCTTTAGCTGTAACAGTAATTTCACATGTTGAAGTAAATGAACCATCTTCAGAAGTGACAACAATTGTTGTCTTACCGGCATTATGAGCGGTTACAAAACCAGTTTGATCAACTGAAGCAATATTTTCATCAACGCTTGCCCAACTGACATTTGTATTTGTCGCATTAGCAGGAGAAATAGTTGCTTTAAGTTGAACTGTATCGCCAACTTCTAAAGAAGTGCTTGCTTTATCTAAAGATACTGAAACAACATTGACAACTTTGACTGTTAAATCAATCGTGCTATAAATTGTTTCACTGTTATTCCAAGCAACTTTAATTGTCCATGTACCTGCTGTGCCAAATGGGCTAGTAAGAGATTGAGAGACTCCATTTGGATCAAGAAGAGTAACGCTTAAATCGTTTGCAGCAAAATTAGCGTATGTAATTGCTGTGCTTTGACCATTTGATTTAATCAAATTTGCAGTCAAATTATTTGCTAAAACAACGGTTTCGCTTGTGTTATATGTTTTATTTGCCATTGACAGTGTCAATGATGTGACGACTGGATCAACATTTATTTCAATAATTGATGGAACAAGATTCATGTATGAAACTGTGACATAATATTTTCCATCATTTGCAAATGCTGTTGTTTTATCAACAACATTATTTCCAGCCATATCAGTTGAAACTTTATAAGTATAATCACCTGATGATACATTTGCTGTTGTGCCATCTGAATAATGAGCAGTAACATTAAGTGCGTTCGCGCTTTGATAGATATCGCCAACACGATATGTAAACGCGTTTCCATCAGCAGCAGTAAAGCCGACTAAATCTTTTGGGGTGTTATATGATACAACATTGACTTTTTTATACATCATGAATTCATATGATTTAACATCAACACCACTATAATTTGTGTTGTATCCTCTAAATGTTCCATACCCGCCGGTATAGCAAAGGTAGATGTCATCAGCAGCAGTTGAATATGATGCATATCCAGATAATGAACCTGTTCCTTTTGAGGCATCTAAAATATTCCAATCCCAAAGGTTATTGGCGTTATATTTATTTACAATATTTGTAGTTGTGCCAGAAATTGTGTAAGAATCACCAATATTGATAGAATAATTAGTTCCGTTTGTATAGTAATACAAATCTTTTCCATTTGGAGCAGTAAAACGATATTTGCCACCATTTTCAACGTGGGCAGTCCATGTAACGTAATCTTTAGCGAGTGTTTCGGCATAACCGGTAACAGATTCGCCGTTTGGATACCAAGGTCTATTCGCATTATTCGTTGATAATTTGGTTGTCAAATTGGCAGCCTTAGAATTATTGGTGTCATAACTAACCAAATAAACAGAATCGCCTTCTTTAATTTCAGATTTATCATGAACCAATTTAAATTCTTCGCCAGTAACAGTTCCAGCTGCTTCAGAATTATCAATACAAGTATATTGAAGAACAATTGATGAAATATCAACTGTTCCAGAAGCAAGGAATGAAACATAATAAGGATTTGATGGAAGAGCGTAAGCATATCCGCTTGTGACATCCCAATATGATCCAAAGGATGTGCCATCAAATGAAGTTTTAACTTTTAATGATCCACTACCAGAATATGTAGCACACAAATAATTAATTGATTTGACTAATGAAGTATTGTTAATTGTGCCACCATCACTTAAGACAACGTGGCCTGTAGAGGATGCGCTTGCATTTGTATATGCAAAATTAATAGTCCAGCTTCCGGAACTTGTTGTAATGTCTTTATTTGTCCCTGATGTATAGGCGTTTGAATTATCTAGGGTAACAGTATAATCGCTTGTATCGCCATAGACACCACCGACATTAAAAATAAGATTTGAGTTATTTGATAATACTAAAGCACCAGTAATAAATAAAACTGATGAAATAGATAAGCTAGTGAGAATAGATATTTTTTTATTCATAAAAAATCCTCTATTAGGTTATTGAATATTATAAACTAGTAAGCGCTTACAAGCAAAGTAAAAAGAAAGGACCTAACAAAAAGTTAAGTCCTCATCTAAATAATTAATTAAATTATTTGTTGAATTTAAAGGCGGCTAAGCCAGCATATGTTGCTTCATCGCCGAGTTCTTCTTCAATGCGGAGAAGTTGATTGTATTTGTTAATACGTTCGCCACGGCATGGAGCGCCTGTTTTGATTTGACCAGTAGCAAGACCGACACAAAGATCAGCGATAAATGTGTCTTCTGTTTCACCAGAACGGTGGCTTGTAACTGCGGTATAACCAGCATCATTTGCCATTTTGATAGCGGCCACTGTTTCTTTAACTGAACCGATTTGGTTGAGTTTGATAAGAATTGAATTGGCTGCGCCAACTTTAATACCGTTTGATAATCTTTCAACGTTTGTAACGAATAAGTCGTCACCAACTAATTGAACTTTATGGCCAATTTTAGCAGTGAGTTTTTTCCAGCCTTCCCAGTCTTCTTCATCAAGGATATCTTCGTATGAAATAATTGGGAATTCTTCAGCTAATTTTGCCCAGTGTTCGATTAATTCATCACTTGTGAAATATTTGTCTTGTTTTGGTAAATGATAATAACCGACACCGCGTTTTTCATCTTTCCATTCAGAGGCAGCAGCGTCCATAGCAAGGAAGAAATCTTTGCCTGGGACATAGCCAGCATCTTTAATAGCTTTAACGATTTCTGTTAAAACTTCTTCATCGCTTGAAAGGTTTGGTGCAAAACCACCTTCATCACCGACTGAAACAGCCATTCCTTTTGCTTTTAAGTTTTTAGCAAGAGTGTGATAGACTTCGCTACACCAACGGAGGCATTCTCTGAAGTTTGGAGCGCCAACAGGCATAATCATGAATTCTTGGGAATCAACTGTGTTGCTAGCATGGCAGCCACCATTGAGAATGTTCATCATTGGGACTGGAAGAGTAACTTTGTTACCTTTTGCTAAATAACGATAAAGTGGGACACCTGCGATTTGAGCAGCAAGTTTATTAACAGCAAGGCTAACAGCGAGAATAGCATTAGCACCTAATCTTGATTTTGATTTGGTGCCATCGATTTTAAGCATTGCTTCATCGATTGCGTCTGGATTTGAAGCATCCATGCCAACGAGTTCTTTTGCAAGAATATCATTAACATTGGCAACTGCTTTTAATGTACCTTTGCCAAGATATCTTTTTTTGTCACCATCACGAAGTTCGAGAGCTTCGTAAATACCGGTTGAAGCACCACTTGGGACTTCAGCGCGAGCAAACATACCGTTTTCGAGTGTGACATCGACTTCAACGGTTGGATTACCACGGGAATCAAGGATTTCACGACCGTGGATTTTTTTGATTGAATATTCCATTTAATACTTCCTTCTTCTGAGATAGATAATAAAATATATTTAATTTTTTTACAAGTAAAAATTAAGCAATTATAAATCGCATCGCAGCAATTATATTATTTTCTAATATTCGAAAACGAAATATTGGATAAGAATGCGACCAGCACTTGAAGTTTCAGCAAAGCCTTTTGTTTCAAGTTTGAATGTGCGTGTTCCTTGTTCGAAAGTTAAATGATCACCGACTAGTTGTGGTTGATTATCAACAGGTGTTAAATCAATTAATTTAGTAACACCTGTACCTGTTAATTCGATTTTCGAAGATGAATCTAATGTAGAACCACCAGAATATGTCTTGTTGTAAGTCATCACTGTAAGTTGAATTGCGGAAACTGGTTTTGCAAAATTAAAAAGTATATAACCATCGCTTTTACTCGAACCAATTTGCAAAGCAACTTCTTTGCCATCTGTGCCAAATCCGCCACTTTGAACTTTTGAACATTCGATTGATTCAATTAAATTGTGACCAGCATCTAAATATGTGCGTAATTGCTCTACATTATTTGTGGTGTCAAATTGAAAACCGGCTGCAAAATTGTTTTTCCAATTATCGGTATCAATTTTGCTTGTTTCAACTAAATAGCTTTGATTTTCAAATCCAGTAGAACTGCTTGAAGTTGATTCTTCAGTTGATGTTGTTATTTCTGTTATTGTAGCATCACTTGCGCTAGAACTAGAACTATCTTCTTGATTATTGCAAGACGATAAAACAAATAATGCTGAGATTAATAAAATATAATTATTAATTTTCATTTTTCTACCCCTTTAGTATTATTGTATAGCAAAATGAATTAATAAAAAATCGAAGTGTAATCTGTTTGTTTTTTAATATTTAAAATTGGCACTAACAAAACGGCAGAGAAAAATGCATAATCCATTGTGAATGGGAAAATTAACGAACCACTTTCCACACTCATAAGAGGAATAAAGGAAGCAATTAGAATAAAATTAAAAATTACCAGTCTTAATTCTTTTTTAATATAAGCAATATTTATATATATAAAATAGCTAAATACAATTATTGCGGCTGCTAATAAAATAATTCCACCATTGCCTAAAAGTTCCATGACAACATTATGGGCAAATTGTGATGGAATAGCGTTATTAATCGATGACATACCAAGAGATTGGAATAATAAATCACCATAAATATGGAAACCAAATCCAAGATATAAATTAGTTTGAGATAATAAAGCAAATGTGTTGTGCCAAATCTCAACTCGCGAATAAAATGAACCAGGTATTCCATCAAAAAATAAATGACTAAAATATGAATAAAATTTCTTGTCAGCAGCACAGATAACAATAAAGAAAACTGATAAAATAACAAAAGTGGAAAGAATGCTAATTAATGAAACAATATTCATCAATTTATGTTCTTTAAAAGTGATGATAAAACGGTAAATTAAATAGCCGAACATCAATAAAATCGTTGCAAAAATCACACCTTTGCAAAATGAGATGAGGATAAAAAATGTTAATAGGCCACCGACAATATACCAATAAAATTTTGGGTATTTGTTATGGATGAAAAGCGAACCAACAAGACCCATCAATAAAATAACTGAATAAGAGTTTTTGTTTGGATAATAAGCGTCCGGATAATTATTTAAATTTTCCTTATTGAAGATTTTTGGAATGAAAGTTTTATAAAAATCAAAATCAGAAATAAGAGAATAAATAATTGTAAAATACGCCACAACAATGGCAATGAAACAAACAACATAAATTAGTTTGTAATTTTTAAAAATTGATGGGATAAAATCGAATATTAAAAAGAACAATAATAAAATGCCTAAAAATTGAAATGAATATATCATTTTGCTTTCAGTTGTGATAGCAGATGTAAATGTTGTTTCATGAACTTGAAATTCTTTGTTGCTAAAGATTAGCAGTGCAAAAATATTAGCAACAAAAATAATCGATAAGAGAATAATAAATGACACATTAGGTTTATATTCTTTTTTGACGATATTAAATATCAATAACGCATCAAAAGAAAGAATCATTATTGTTATAAGCAAAATAATGACAGGTAAAGGTAATTTAGCAAGTGGCTCATATCCAAATGAATTAACGCCTACAATTAAATAAAAAATTGAAGCGCAGCATAAAACAAGCAATCCAAAATTAATGGCTTCGTGTTTGTTAAATATAAATTGCTTAAGCGTGTTCATTTTTAATCTTGTTTATTATGTGGTCAACATAAGCGCCGGCGACATTGATATTTGTTGTCTTTTCAATGCCTTCATAAAAGGCGTTAGAATTAACTTCAGAAACAATCGGTTCGTTATTCTTGCCTTGTAAGATATCAACACCGCAATAATCTAAACCTAAAACAACTGAACATTTAATTGCGGTATCAAGATATGCTTGAGGAAGCTCGACAATAGATGATGTCCCACCTTGCGCAATATTTGATAAATACGAATGTTTATTTTCTCGCTTCATATATGCAACCACCTTGTGGTTAATAACAATAATACGATAATCAATACCTTTTGATGATTCGATGAATTGTTGATATAGATGAGGAGTGTGAATTAATCGATTTGAAATCTCAATTAATTCCTCTTTTGTATTTATTAAATAAACTTGTCTACCAAGCGATCCATAATTTTCTTTTACAATTAAAGGTAGACCAATATTTTGAATTACGTCATTAATAATGTCGCGATTTCCATCATCGCGATAACAAAGCGTTGAGCTAATTGTCTTTGGCATTTTTATGCCATTATTTGCTAAGGCGATATGAGTTAGCATTTTATCGTCGCATAATTCAATCGATAAAGCATTGTTAAAAAGTTTATAGCCGAGTTTTTCAAGCGATCTTGCTACAAATCTATCTTTATCTAAATAAATAATAAAATCGTAAGGCTTTAAGGCTGATTTCAAATCACCGTTTTCATCAATAAAAACGATTGCCTTGTTATTTTTAATAACATCAAATGAAATATTTCTTAATGTTAATTCTTCTTTTAATCTTTTTAATTGGTGCAATATTCCATCAGCAAGTCCATAACCATTAGTGATTATCAGACAATTCATTATTTGCTAAGTGCCTCCACCAATGCATTGATTTCATCATCGTTAGCTTTTGATTTTGAAGACATGATATGAACAACAGGTTCTAAGATAGTCATATTTTTCATCTTTGATAATCTCTCTTTCATAATGCGACCTGCTTGTGGTGCCCATGAACCATTTTCAACAAGACCAACGACTCTATTTTGATAATTTCTTTCTTCCAAATGAGTTAACAGCTCATTCATATATGGGAAAATCGACATATTATATGTTGTAGTGGCTAAAACAATCTTTTTATATTTGAAAGCATCTTCAACATTTTCCCACATATCGGATCGAGCTAAATCTGATACAGAAACTCTGACTCCTTTGGCTTTTAATTTTTCAGCAATTTCTAATGCGACAGCGCGAGTATGTCCATATACCGATGTATAAGCAATAAAAACTCCATCAACTTCGCCTTCATATTTGCTCCATGTATCATATAAGGAAAGATAATAGCCAAGATTTTCTTCAAGAATTGGTCCGTGAAGAGAGCATATCTTGTTGACTTCAACACCTGCTAATTTTTTGAGCAAGTTTTGAACTTGGAAACCATATTTTCCAACAATACCAAAATAATAACGACGTGCTTCGCAAGCCCATTCTTCATCAGCGTCAAGAGCACCAAATTTTCCAAATGCATCAGCAGAGAATAAAATCTTTTCGCTTAATTCATAGGAAATGAAAACTTCTGGCCAGTGAACCATTGGGGCAAAAACGAATTTTAAGGAATGTTGTCCTAAAGAAAGGACGTCACCTTCTTTAATAACTAATTTATTTTTGAGTTCTAAGTCGCGGAAATAATTATGGAGCATAACAAATGTCAAATCACCGCCAACAATAGTGATGTTTGGATGCTTTTTCATCAATGCAAAAATGCTAGCAGAATGATCTGGCTCCATGTGTTGAACAACTAAATAATCGATTTCTTTACCATTTAACACTTTTTCAATATTAGCAAGCCATTCATCAACTACTAATTCATCAACACCATCGATAAGGGTGATTTTTTCATCAATAATTAAGTATGAATTATAGGCCATGCCATTAGGCACAATAAAATGTGATTCAAATAAATCAACATTGTGACTACTCGCACCGACATTGTAGATATTTTTTGTAATTTCTTTCATGATTTGATCCTCACTTATGAAAAAATTATAAAGCATGTCTTTCATTAAATAAAATGAAAAGATAAAAAATCAAAATAAATCCGCTTTCTTCCTTATTTAAAAAATAAGCAAAAAATAATTTTATAGTCTTGCAAATAAAATAATTCTCATTAAAATATATCGTTGACAAAAATGTCAATAATTATGTAAAAGAGAAGATTATCAACAAAAGAAAAAATATTGCATAGCACCTTGAGATTATTGTCTATTGATCAACTTGAATCGATTAAATATGACGATATTGCAAAAGAGGCAAAAATTTCAAGAACGCTTATTTATCATTATTTCCCAGACAAAGATTGTCTTTATAAGACACTTCTTGGTGAAATACTCACATTTATCAACGAAATAACATCGAGTGTTAATTATTCAAAAAAAGCAAAAGAAAGCTTAAAAGACCTCTTTACGAAAATTATTAATGCAATTGATGGCCCACAAAATAAATCAACAAAAATATTTGCATTTATTTCACTAGGTATTCGTGGTGTCAGTAAATTCGGAATATTCGATGATTCAAATCTTCCATTTGAAAGAAAAAAACTATTCACAATTATCAAAACTCTTATTGAAAAAGGGCAAGCAGAAGGAGATTTTGTTCTAGATGATTCAATGCAATTAACGGTCGCGATGATGTCAATGATTTCTTGAATGTCATTTAGAAAAATGTATTTAAAAGAAAAATTTAGACATCTTGATGTAAATATAATAATGAACTTATTATTAAGAAAGGAGACAACATGTTAAATAAAATTAAATTAATTTTAAAAAGTGTAAGGCAATATAAAATATATGCAATTATTACCCCTATTTTTATGATGCTTGAAGTATTGCTTGAAAGTGCAATTCCTTTCACAATGTCTGTTTTCTTAGACACAAGCATAAAGATTAATTCAATAAATGATTTCACCACATTTTTTGATCATCCAAGACTTCCATTCCCAGTTAGTTTATTAACTCTTGTTATAGCAATGGTCGTCATGGCAATGCTTTCACTAACATGTGGAATTCTTGGCGGAAGATTTGCCGGAAAAGCATCTGTTGGATTAGCGACAAATCTTCGCAGTGACTTATATAAGAAAATTCAATCATTTTCATTCGCCAATATCGATAAATTTCAACCTTCGTCACTTGTGACAAGACTAACAACTGATATTGGCAATGTTCAACAATCTTTCCAAATGTGCATTCGCATCGTTATAAGAGCACCTTTAATGATGATATTTTCATCAGTCATGGCTTTTATGAGTGGTGGACTAGTCGCGTTTTTATTCATTATATTGATTCCTATTTTAGGACTTGGTTTATTTTTCATTATTCGCAAAGCGATGAAAATATTCTTAAGAGTATTTAAACGTTACGATGCATTAAATGAATCTGTTCAAGAAAACATTAACGGTATTCGTGTTGTTAAATCATTTGTCCGTGAAGATTTTGAAAAACAAAAATTCGGAACAGCTTCTAACAACTTGAAAAATGACTTTGTAAAAGCTGAAAAAATCATGGCTTTAAACAATCCACTTATGAATACCACAATACATTTATCAAATATTTTGGTAGTAAGCATTGCCTCATATTTAATTGGCAAATATTCAACATATGATGGCACCACAATTTTTAATGATCACCTTTCTATAGGACAAATGTCATCACTTCTTACTTACGGCATTCAAATCCTTACTTCTATCATGATGATTTCCATGATTTTAGTAATGTTAACAATGTCGCTTGAATCCGTTCGTCGTATTGGCGAAGTTCTTGAAGAAGAGCCTACTATTAAAGATCCAACAAATCCTGTTTATCACGTAGAAGATGGTTCAATTGATTTTAATAATGTTTCATTCTCATATTCCGAAAATGCCGAAAAAGAAACTTTATCGAACATTGATATTCATATCAAATCAGGTCAATTCATCGGTATTCTAGGATCAACCGGTTCAGGTAAAACATCATTGGTGAATCTTATTTCTCGCTTATATGATGTCAGCAAAGGAACACTTTTAGTTGGTGGCCAAAATGTTAAAAACTACGATTTAAAAGTATTGCGAGATAATGTCGCCGTTGTTTTGCAAAAAAATGTCTTATTTAGTGGCACAATTGCAGACAATTTACGTTGGGGCGATATAAACGCGACTGAGGAAGAAATGCGAAAAGCATGTGATATCGCGCAAGCCAGCGAATTTGTCGATCAATTAAAAGATGGCTTTAATACCTGGATTGAACAAGGTGGTTCAAATGTTTCTGGTGGTCAAAAACAAAGACTTTGCATCGCTAGAGCCATTTTAAAGAAACCAAAAATCTTGATTTTAGATGACTCAACAAGCGCGGTTGATACCAAAACTGATCGCCTTATTCGAAAAGGATTAAAAGAAGATATCCCAGAAACAACAAAAATTGTTATCGCCCAAAGAATATCTTCTATTGAAGATGCTGATCAAATCATCATATTAGATAATGGTCGTATTGATGCAATTGGTACTCATGAAGAACTAATCAAATCAAATGCTATTTATCAAGAAGTTTATAACACTCAAAATAGAATAGGAGGTAATGCCTAATGCCACCAGTAAGAATTAAAGAACGCGGCCGTGCTAAAAAAGACACATTGCCTCGTTTAATTAAAATGTTATTTAAAAAATATCCGCTACGATTATTTGTTGCCGGATTATGCATTACGTTTAACGTTTTTGCCAATTTATGCTCATCGATTTTCGCTAGTTTGATTGCTGGTATTTTAACAAAAGGTGTCATTGAAAATAACGGAGCATTCAATCCATTTGATATCAATACTTTCTACACTGCAGAAGTAATGGGAAATAGTTTTTCCATCACAAGCAATATTCCACTTCTTTTAATATTTATGGGAAGCATATATTTTGTTGGGGTATTCGCTTCTTGGTGGTGGAATCGTTCAATGGCAATTATTACTCAAAATTTCATGAACGATTTCCGCATTGCGTTATTTAATCACATGGAAGATTTACCAATTAAATATTTTGATACACACGCTCACGGAGACATTATGTCAATTTATACAAACGATATTGACACTATTCGTTCATTTGTCTCCCAATCAATCCCTGAAATGCTAAGAACAACACTTTCAGTGTTATTTACACTTGTAATGATGCTTATCAATTCTATTTGGATGACTCTTATTGTTCTCTTGGGATGTGTTGCAATGATCTTAAACACCAAAATTATCGGTGGTAGATCATCAAAATTCTTTATCAAACAACAAAAACAAGTTGGGGTTGTTGAAGGCAATATTGAAGAATCGATCAAAGGATTAAAAGTTATTAAAGTATTCACCCATGAGGAAAAATCTTGTGAAGACTTTGATAAATTAAACGACTTGCTCGGTCAATATTCAACTGAAGCTAACGTTGCTGCAAATATCACAATGCCAATCAATGGCAATATTGGTAATTTTGTCTATGTTTTAACAGCAATTGTTGGCTTGTTAATATTCGCTATTCCAGGATTTAAGAATTTCACCATTGTGGCAGGTTTTGTCGACATGCATTTAAATGTCGAAGCCTTTAACTCAACAATTGTTGGTTTCTTGATGTTAAATAGAATGTTCTCAAACAACATTAACCAATTCTCACAACAAGTCAATTTCATTGTTATGGGTATGGCAGGTGCTGGACGTTGCTTTGATTTGATGGATGAAGTTCCAGAAAAAGATGAAGGCTATGTCTATTTATGCAACATCAAACGTCATGAAGATGGCACTTTTGAAGAAACAGAAGAACACACTCGTGATTACGCTTGGAAATATCGCCACAATGATGGCAAGCTTGAATATCGCGAACTTAAAGGTGATATCGTTTTAGATCAAGTTGATTTTGGTTATGTTCCAAATAAAATCGTTCTTCAAGATGTCTCAATTTATGCTCGTCCAGGTCAAAAAATTGCCCTTGTTGGATCAACTGGTGCTGGAAAAACAACGATTACCAATTTGATCAATCGTTTCTATGATATCGCTGATGGAAAAATTAGATACGACGGCATTAATATAAATAAAATTAAGAAAGCCGATTTAAGAAAGTCTCTTGGCATTGTTTTGCAAGATACAAATCTATTCACCGGCACTGTTATGGAAAATATTCGTTATGGTCGTTTAGATGCAAGTGATGAAGAAGTTTACGCTGCTGCAAAAACAGCCAATGCTTATGATTTCATTACACGTTTACCAGAAGGATTTAACACAATGCTAACCGATAATGGTGCAAATCTTTCACAAGGACAAAGACAACTTCTTTCTATCGCTCGCGCTGCCATTGCAGATGCTCCAGTAATGATTCTTGATGAAGCGACAAGTTCAATTGATACAAGAACTGAAAAACTTGTTCAAGATGGCATGGATAAACTCATGGAAGGACGCACAGTCTTTGTTATCGCCCATAGATTATCAACCATTCAAAACTCACAAGCTATTATGGTTTTAGAGCATGGAAGAATTATTGAACGTGGCAGCCACGATGATTTAATCAAATTGCATGGTACATATTATCAACTATATACCGGTGCATTTGAACTTGAATAAATTTCAATATACATAAAATGGGCACTTAGTGCCCTTTTTATTATGTTTATATTTCGTTATATTTTTTAGCGATACCTTTTATTTTTTCAACAGGATATTTCTTTTCGTTCTGCGCCATTTTTGCGTTGATGATTTCATCAACATCAAGGTCAAGTTTATCAAGAAGATTTTGACAATTGACGATCACATCGGCAAGCTCTTCTTTGACCTTTTCAATCTTGAAATTTTCACCATCCCATTGGAAGCATTCAAGTAATTCATTTGCTTCTAAGACGATTGTTTTAGCTAGATTATTTGGAGTGTGATATTTATCCCAATCTCTATCAGTAGTAAACGCTCGTATACGATTAATTGTTTCCAGTTTCATGGCTATATTTTAATATCAAATAATGCAAAATAAAAGAGGCGTATATCCTATTTCTAAGATAAGCGCCTCAGAGGGAATTAATTATTCTTCTTTAAGTTTTCTATTTTTTAGAACTCTAATGACAACCCATGTAATTCCAGCAGCATCAAGAACACCTAAGGTGATATTAGCGATTGTTAAGCCAATTCTCCATGGTGAGGTTGTGTAGGAAATAATAGTGCCTGGAGCAACATGATTCATCGCATTTGAATTTGCAGTCATATAAAGCATATTCTTCAATGCTTTTCTAATTGCAATTCTTGCAGTAGCAGAAGTAGTATCTGCATATGGTTTTGAGAATGATAATTGCATATCAGTACCAGCACGTGTGCCTTGATCAGAATACATATATCCGTAGAGGTTGAAGTCAGAAATACCAACTCCTCTAAATCCCCATTCATCGCGAAGAACATTTGTCATAAGGGCTTTTGAGCCACCGGCCCAAGTTGCACCTAAACGATTGAAGGAAGACATGATTGCAGTAGCTGCATTCATTTCTTTTTGCATTATAGTACCTTCGTTATCACCAATGTAATTGATGGTTGTTTTGGCGGTTTTGACAGCTATTTCAAATGGTTTCAAGTAAGTTTCACGAATTGCTTGTTCGTTAGCCCATGTGCAAAGGTTGACTGTTCTAAATGATTCTTGATCATTTAAGGCAAAGTGTTTGATGTATGAAGCAACACCTTTATCGGCTGCGCCACTTACAACTTCTGCAGCGATTTTGCCACCTAAGACACCATCTTCTGAATAATATTCGAAGTTACGTCCAGCGAATGGACTTCTATGAGTATTCATAGCAGGGCCATACCAGCCAGTGAATTTAAGTGCTAAAGCTTCATCGCCAATTGTTTGACCCATTGATTTAGCTAATTCTTTATTGAATGTAGCAGCAAGAAGTGGTTCAGACATATAAGCACATGCATCTGGTTTTTTACCAAATAAGACGGAGAATCCTTGTGGACCATCTTTATCGTCAGTTCTTGGTTTTCCAATGCTTTCAATTGCAGGGGTGTTATATGCTTGGTTACCAAGAAGTTTTGAAGCATTGTTATAATCTTCTTCGGTTAATTGATCGAGTAATAAATCAAGTGATTCATCATCATAATCAATAGCACGGATGTCGATAACAGATAAACCATTTTGAGCACCCATTGTTGGCATAACATCTTCTTCGTTATTAACAACAGTATATGGTTTTAAATAATCTCTAATTGTTTTATCGCCATCGATTTTGATGTCAACATTATCATCAGCGCTTGTTGGTGCTGTTGGGAATGTAGCATTGAAATTGGAGCGAGACATATTTAAGGCATATCCATCAGTTTGAGTATCCTTAAAGATGGCACTTACATCATCAAATTGGTTAGTGACATCAACTTTGTCACTATTTCTCTTATTGAGAACGATTTTTGAATTGATGGTATAGGTGAATGATAAATCATTATCAGCGTGTCTAGCTTTTTCATGTGAATTGTTCTTGATATCAATGGTATAAACACCTTGGTCGAGAACATATGCTTTTTCATTTTTATAGTCGTATGATGCCATGTCTTCGACATCGATTTCGACTCTAACTGTTTCGCTTTCTCCTGGTGCTAATAATTTGGTTTTAGCAAAATCACCAAGATTTGTTGAAGCTTTTTCAATACCACCATTAATGTATGGTGCGCTGTAATAAAGTTGAACAACTTCTTTACCAGCAACACTACCAGTATTTGTGACTTTTACATCAACACTGATGTGGTCTTTATTTGTGGATTTTGCAACGATTTCTTGACTAAATGTTGTATAAGATAATCCATAACCAAATGGATAAACAACGCTTTCATCATAATTGATAAATCCGGTTGCGGCTGCTGTTTCATAGTATTTATAGCCAATGTAGATGCCTTCTTCGTATTGGACAAAGTGGGCATGGTTGCGGTTTGAATCACCAGCTGGAGCATCATCTGCTGTTTGAATAGCGCTATATTGATTAATGCCATTTAATGCAAAGTTTTTAAATGTAGGATCTTTAGTGAAATCAGCTGGATAAATATCTGGAGTTCTTCCAGATGGATTAACAGTACCGGCTAAGATTGAACCTAAAGAATTAAAACCTGTTGAACCAGCAGAACCAACCCAGAGAATGCCACTAACTCCGGCGTCTTTGTTAAGTTCGCCAAGTTCCATGGTGTTGCTTGAGTTGATGACTACGATCGTTTTTGAATAATTGGCTTTAGCATAGCTAATGACATCTTTTTCTTCTTTTGTTAATTCTAATTGATGTTGATCATCAGCATAATTTGCAACTTCATTTGCAGCGTTAGCATTTGATGAAATTGTGCTTTGGGCTGTGCTTGTTTGAGCGTCGCGTTTTAAGTTGGTTGATAAGTCTCCACCTTCTCCACCAGCACGGCTAATAACAACTACTGCCACATCGCTTGATGATGGAGTAAATGTGTAAGCACTTGTTGGGATTTCGCCAATAAAGAATTGTGATTGATCATATTTATCCATTGCAATATTGGCTTTTGGATAATTGCTAAAATTGCTATTGAAGAAGTTATAAGCATCTTCGTTAATTGAAAATCCTGCTTTTACAAGACCGCTTCTTGGAGTAGCACATGTTGTTGTGTCAACGTTTCCGCTTCCAGAACCACCATAAACAGGATCAACGCTTCCGCGTCCTAAAAGAGTAATTCTCTTATCAGTTGAGATTGGTAATGTTCCATCATTTTTAAGTAAAACAATACCTTCGTTACAAATTTCTTCGACTTTGTTTTCGCCGTTTTTTCTTGTAACAGATGTTTCAGATGAGGCGCCTTTATAATATTCTGCATCCCATTCTTCTGTGCCTTCGGCTTTCGTAATTACAAGTTCACCTTTACCAAGATTGGTGTCCAAAAATGCTTTGTAATAATCACCAGCAACTTCGGTGCCGATTATAAAAGCAAGAGGTAAGACTAAAAAAGGTGCCCAAATTCCGATAAATTTGCCATTGGACATTTTGCTCATAGATATCCTCCTTTTGGCATTTCAAATGAATTGCCTTATTTTGTAAGCGTTTCCACTTTAGCACAAACAAAAAAGCGACATCGTATTTGTGTCGCAAAGTGTAAATCTTGTTAGCGTAAGTTGTAATTATTT
>JALFFX010000038.1 GCA_022777645.1 Erysipelotrichaceae bacterium | reverse complement strand
GAAGCAGATAAAAATAAGCAAATTGAGGAATTTACAAGAGCGGTTAAAAAAGCAGAAACAACTGATTCATCGATTATTCCAATGGATGCAAAAGCGGACTATACGCCTTTAACTACTGAACCGAAACTAGTCGATGAACCAACCCTGCATTTTATTCAATCTAAGATTCTAGATTATTTTGGAGTCAGCGAAGCGATATTTAATAATTCATACAACGAAGATCAATTTAACGCTTTCTATGAAGCAACAGTAGAGCCTATAGCTATTCAACTTAGCGAGGCTTTTTCTTTAGGACTATTAACCAATAACCAATTAGAGCGTGGTGAAGAGATTATTTTCTTTTCTGAACGACTTCAATACGCATCCTGGAACACCAAAGTAGGAGCGATTGAAAAGTTAATGGGGCTAGGAATTATGAGTCTAAACGAAAGTAGAGGTCTTTTAGGACTTGAACCAATCGAAGGCGGAGATAAAAGACTTCAATCACTTAATTACGTTGATGCTTCAAAAGCAAATGTCTATCAAGTTGGAAAAGATGAAACGAAGGAGGATAACGAAAATGGACAAAACGAAAATTGAAAATAGACTATCGGACGTCTCTTTTAAAGAAGAAGATGAACAAAAGATGGTGCTTGAAGGATACGCTATTGTGTTTGATCAGGAAACCTTAATCGGTGATAAAGAAAAAGGCTTTATTGAATCAATCGATAGAAATGCTTTAAAAAACGCCAACATGAAAGACGTCCCAATGAAATATAACCACGATGATTCCTTTTTGATTATTGCTAGAACTAGGAATAACTCATTAAGACTCACTGTGGATGATATTGGTTTAAAAGTTCGTGCTGAACTTATCGATACAGATTCCAATAAGGATATCTACAAAATGGTGAAAGCTGGACTTTTAGATAAGATGAGCTTTGCTTTTACAGTCAGCTCACAAAAAATTGATCGGAGCGGAGACATTCCAAAGCGAACTATTACAGGTATTGATAGGCTTTATGATGTCAGCATTGTAGATCTACCTGCTTATGATCAAACTTCAATTGTGGTAGGTCGCTCTTTAGCTTTAGTGGATACGGAGCTTAAGACCATGGATATGGAAGACCAAATTAAAAAAGCAAACATCATCAAAAAACGAATTCATATTAAAACGAACTAAGGAGGATATTTATCTTATGAATTTAATTGCAAGAATGAAAGAAATCGACGCTCGTTTATCTGAAATTAGAAAAATGACTAACGATGAATCTGATGTCGAAAAATTAACAAACTATGAAAAAGAATGTGACTCTCTTCAAGAAGAAAGAAAATCCATTCAAGCTAAATTATCTATTATGGATAAAACAAACATTAAACCAATTATGGTTGAAAAGAACTCTCAAGATAAAGAAATGCTTGAGAAAAGAGGTATCGATTTAAAGGAAAAAAGAACCATCATCGTTTCTAGTGAAGAAATCTTACTTCCAAGTCATACAGATACAAATTTAGCACCTGTTCCTTTTGCTGAAGTATCTACACTTGTTGACAAAGTTAAAGTAGTCAATTTAAATGGTGGAGAAACTTATACTAAATCTTTTGTTAAGAATCATGGCGAAGCAGGTCTTACAGGTGAAAAAGAAGCTTATTCAGAAACTGAACCTGAATTTGGTTATTGTACCGTTACTAAAGTAAAAGTTACCGCTTATACAGAAATCACTGAGGAACTTGAAAAACTCCCAGCGATCAATTACCAAGCTGAAGTATTGAAAAACATCAATGTTTCTTTAAGAAAGAAAATCTCTCAACAAATCTTAAGAGGTGCTGGTGATTCTAATACTTTCACGGGTATTTTCTCTGATAAAGCAGTCGCACTTGCTGATTCAAAGCCACTTGAAATTACTGAAATCACCGATTCAACCTTAGATGATATTATCTTTGCTTATGGTGGAGATGAAGAAGTCGAAGGTGGAGCAGTCTTAATTCTTAATAAAAACGATTTAAGAGCCTTTGCTAAACTTAAAACTAAAGAAGGCAGAAAAGTCCATCTTATCGATTACAAAGCTCAAACAATCGACGGCATTCCTTATGTAATTAACTCTAACTGTAAAGCAATCAGTGATCCATCAACTAATGCTGGCGACTATTGTATCGCTTATGGTGCTTTAGATAATTATGAAGTCCCAATCTTCTCTCCAGTTGAAGTTGCAAAATCTAATGATTATAAGTTTAGAGATGGTATTGTTTGCTATAAATCTAGCGTCTTTACTGGTGGTAACGTTGTCGGTTATAACGGCTTCTTAAGAATCAAAAAAGGCCAAGCTGCATCTTAATAGAAGGTGATTATATATGGCAGTGAGGGATGAAACAAACTTCTTAATTGAAGTAAAGAAAGCCTTAATGATTCCAGAAACTGACACATTTGCAGATAGTGAAATTAGTCTTCATATAGCGTCTTGTGTATCTTTATTAATCTCTATTGGAGTTAGTGAAGATGTGGCAAGAAGTGATAATGCTCTTGTAAAGGGGCTTATTTTAATTTATGTGAAGACTTTTTATGGCTTTAAAAATGATGGAAGCGTTAAGGAGTTACCTTCTAACTTCGATTTGTTAGTTAAACAGTTAGCATTAACGGAGGGTGATCATGTTTCCTAATTCTGCCAATGTAAAGTTTTCTTTACTTTCAATAGTCAATAAGTCGGATGCTTTAGGAATAAGGTGTCCGACTGTTGCTTTTAAACACGAAGTCATCGGTTCTTTGTCTTCAATTACAAGAAGCGAATACCAAACTTCGATAATGCAAAATATTAGTGTAGATTTAAAAGTTATTATTCAAAGTTTTCTTTACAAAAATGAAAAATTTTGTTTACTTTCTGATGATATTTATACAGTAACAAGAACATATGTGAATGGTATGTTTATCGAATTATATCTGTCAAAAAGTGAACTTAAAAAAGAGGAATTAACGTGGCTATAAGTCTAGATAATATGACGGTTAAGATCTCAGAGTTAATTCAAAAATACACAGACGAAGTAAAAAAAGAAGCAATAGACGAGTTAGATAAAACAGCTGATGAAATATTAGATTACATTAAAACAAACGCTCCTAGAGGTCAAAGTAACACCCATTTAGCGGATTCTTTCGTTAAGACCGAAATAGGGAGCGGTGTTAATAAAGTGATTTATATTTCTTCAAAAACAAAATCTCGACTCGTTCATTTAATTGAACTTGGTTTTAAACATCGAAGTGGAAGACATGTCGCAGCTAAGCCTTTTTTAAGGCCTGCTTATGATAAGTTCACACCAGAAATGTTAGAAGAAATCAAAAAAATCATAAGTGGAGGTTAATCATGGAACTTGAAGAAGTCTATCAAATTTTAAATAAGATACTTCCAGATAAAGTATTCTATTCAGTCAATGTGTATGACAATGAAACTTATGCGGATCTTCCTTATATCGTCTATCAAGAAATCTCAAAAAGACCACGTGGTTTTTCTGATGATTTACCTTTCTTTTATTACTCAAGCATTCAAATCACTTTAGTGACCAAAAGAAAGGATAGAGTATTAGAAAGAAAACTAGAAGAAACTTTAATCAATAACAACTTAGCGTACTCGGTAACAAGTGAATATCATAACGAAGATAAATCCATCAACCGAGTCTATGAAATAATAATGGAGGAAATTTAAATGTCTAATAACATCATAACTTATGGCCTTAAGAATGTTCATTATTCTAAGGCTACTTATAATGAGTCTGATGATTCCTGGGGTTATGCTACTCCGGTTGAATTAAAAGGTGCTCAAGAATTTTCTAGCGATTTGATTGGTGGATCAAGTTCAGTTTATGCTGATGACCAAGTTGTCGCCACTTTAAATCAAAACGCTGGACGAACAATTACATTAAAACTTACAGAAATCACTGACGAATTTAAAACTGATATCTTAGGTTATAAAAAAGCAGAGAATGGTAATTTAGTGGAAATCACCAATGCTGAACCTACTACATTTGCTTTAGGATTTGAATTCCAAGGTGATAAAAAAGCAAGAAGAGTATGGTTCTATCTTTGTACATGTGCTCCAATTAATGAATCAACAAAATCAAAGACAGAATCTGTCGAAGCAAATTCTATCAGTTTAACAATTACTGCTAGACCAATTGCAATTGATGATAACAACTCAACAACTCACGTTACTACATCGAAAGGAGACGCAAACTATGATACTTTTTTAACAACTGCTCCTAGTTTGCCAGTGATTAAATAATGGAAAGTTTAATTAAAATTGCAGGGAAAGAACTTCCTGTTCATGTTTCAATTCGAACAATTATTGATTATAAATCGACATTTGGAACTGATATTTTTGAAGATTTAGAAAAAATACAAAACGTCAATGCTAATTCGATAGGTTCTTTATCTTCGATCATCAATACTAGCTTCCAAATTCTTTATATTCTTCATAAACCATACGCAAAAGGTAAGTCTTTTAGTGATTTCTTGGATGAGTTTGAATTTAGTGTATTCCAAGATAATACATCATTAAGCGAACTTACTGGAGTTTTCTCATTACTCTTTCCCTCACAAAAAGAAGAAGAAAGTAAGTAGTGAAACAATAAGAAAACACCAAGCAACAAGTAATATCATCTTCAATCTTTCACAAATGGGTATCTCGCTTAGGGATGCCTTTTTAATTGAGATTGATACTTATTTTGAATTAGTAGATCTTTACACTTCACAGTTTAAAAAAGACGGAGGAAGTAGAGAAGCTACACAAGCAGATATTGATTCTTTTTTACTTTAGGAGGTGAGCAACGTGGCAGAAACAATCAAAGGATTAAACATTAAACTCGGTCTTGATGCTACTGAGCTCAACGAGAAATTAGGAAAGGTCAAGACTGATTTAAAAGAACAACAAGCGGACCTTAAAGCTATCAATGCGAAGCTTAAATACGACTCTTCTAATGTTGATGTATGGAAAGAAAAACAAGCTAAGTTAAATCAAATCTTAGAAAGCACGAAGGCTAAACTAGAACTCCAAAATCAAAAATTAGAAGAAGCTAAAAAAGCAGTTCAAATTGGTGCTTTAAGCGAAGCTGAGTTCAAAAAAATGGAAAGGTCGGTTCAGTATACAGAAGCAGATGTTGCTAAACTTAATACTGAACTTGACCTGACCAACAAGAAAATCGCTAGTTTAAGTGCTGTTAATTGGAGTGGAATTTCTAAAATTGGCACAAATCTTACTAGATATGTAACTACTCCTGTAATTGCAGCATCAACTGCTCTTGGTACACTTGCTTATAAATCAATGTTTACCATTGATGAAATAGCAGACAATGCTCAAAAAGTGTATTTAACTGCTGAAGCATATCAAGAGTGGGCTTATGCTGCTGAAATCTTAGCGGTAGATCAAGCCCAATTACAAAAAGCCTTCGTTAAGGTGAATGCGCTACTTGGTGATATAGCTAGTGGCGATATCGACACAGTTAACGAAAAACTAAAGCTAATCGGATTAACGAGTGAAGATTTAATTGGCCTTTCTACCGATGAGGCATTTACAAAGATTCGTAATGCTTTGGCAAAAGTTGGTGATGAAGCAAGTAGAACTGCTGTCGCTAATGAGATATTTGGTGATAAGTTAGGCAGCGAATTAACACAAATTCTTTCTGCAACTTCAGAGCAAGTTAATGATCTAAGAAATGAATGTCGAGAACTAGGAGTTGTTTCAAATGAGGATGCTCAATTAGCAGGTGAATTCACTGATTCAATATCTAGATTGAAACAAGCATTAAAAAGTCTACAAAATGAAATCGCTCAAGCATTACTTCCAGTTTTAAATAAACTTGTGGAGTTAATGACTAAGAAGATAATTCCAGGCCTAAAAACTATAATTGATAAATGGAATAATCTATCTTCAGGTGTTAAAAAAGCAATCGGAATTTTTGCTGGACTTGTAGTTGCTTTAGGACCAGTTCTTTCTATTATTGGAAAGGTGGTGCCTTTAATAACAAGTGCTGTAAAAGCCTTCACAGCGGTCAAAGGAGCCGTTACTGTGGCTGGTGTCGCCATTAAGGGATCAACGCTTGGATGGGGAGCTTTAATCGCTGTAATCGCCGTTATTTTGCTTCAAAACGAAAGGTTTAGAGAACTTCTAAAAGAGATAGTGGATATTTTAGGCAGCGTCCTTTCTAGACTTGTTGGACTCGTTCAAGAAATCATTTCAAGTTTGATGCCTATTATTGAACAGCTCATGGTTTTAATAAATGAGATTATCGATGTTTTAGTGGATTTACTTGAAAAAATACTGCCGCCACTAGAAGCTATTTTGAATCTAGTTGTGGATTTAATAGCGAGCCTTATTCCTTTAATTCAAAGAATTACAGACATTGTAAGTGTATTAATCGAAAAGATAATAAATCTTGTTATTGAGATTCTTGGTCCTATTTCTCAAGCATTAGAAATAATCATTGAGCTTGTAGTTGAGGTAGTTGATGTTGTTTTAGATTTAATCAACTCAATTTTGAACCCAATCATGGAACTTCTAAATGTCTTAGTTGATGTCATAGAAGTAGTGGTTGAGATTATCGGAACTGTGGTTGATCTTCTCGCAAATATCTTAAAGCCAATATTAAATTTAATCGTTCAATTAATAAAACCAATAGTTGAGATATTAAAAGTCGTGATAAATGTGGTTTCTAGTATTTTTTCACTTCTTGAACCATTGCTTGAAGTTTTGCTTAAACCAATTAGCGTTATCTTAAAGGTTATCTCATCTGTCTTGAAGATTTTTGAACCAATTTTAACTGCAATTGGAAAAGTCCTAGAAGCAGTGATTGCTCCAGTTTTAGAAATAATATATCAACTCTTAAAGCCAATTTTAGATTTGATTAATTGGATTATGGAGGGCATTGAATGGTTGATTTCTAATCTATCAGGTGCTTTTTCATCATGGTCTAGCGATGTTGATGGATTTTCAGATAACTTAGTCTCTTCTATTGGAGGGGCAGTTGATTTGGTAGGAGATAAATTCTCTGGTTTCTTTTCTTGGCTTTCTGAAGCCTTTTCTGGTTTTACATCTTGGATTTGCGATGTCGGAAAAGGAATAGGAGAGTTCTTCATAAATGCCTATGAGTCAATTAAAAACTTTATAAGTGGAGCGATTGATTCTATTTCTAACTGGATAAGCGATGCTTATGAGAATGTAAAAGATTGGTTTAGTAGTGCAGTAGATACAGTAGGAGGTTGGTTTAATGATGCAGGAAAAGCTGTATCAGGTTGGTTTAGCGATGTTGGTGATTGGTTCTCAGACACTTTTAATATAGGTGGAGGAAATCAAAATAATCAAACAACAAATAATACCAACAATACGACGAACAATGTGACGATTAACACATCTTCATCCGAATTTGATATCGATTCAATCAATAAAGCATTAGGAGGTAGTTATATTTAATATGAGAGAGTTTTATTTACAAAATAATCTAGGTCGCATTTTTAGATTTAACTATGCTTCTGGTGTTTTAATTTCATCGATCGGTGATATCGGATTTAGAAAAGAAAATGAATATAGTGATTTTGATAATAACTATAAGAAACTAAGTGAGAAAAATCCAATTCAAGATTTATCGTTCACGCTTACTTTTCTTAAAGGCTATAGAGGATATAAGGAGTTTGTTGATTACATTGAATCTTCCGACTCCTTTTATCTTTACTATAAATCTATTGAGTGGAAATATTGCTATGTGGAAGTGGAAGAACTAAGTAAAACCGAACTTCAAGCTGGCTCTTTAGAATGTAATCTAAAACTTAAAAAATTATCGTATTGGTATAAAGATGTCATTCAAGAGATCAATATTGAAGTTGATTCAACTGGTAAATCCTATCCTTTTACTTATCCATATACTTATTCAAATTCCATAAGTGGAAAAGTAAGTATCACCAATAATGGATACGCAAAAGCACCGCTTAGAATTTTACTTTCTGGAGCGTTTTCAAATCCAGAAATCATCGTATCGAAAAATGGTGAGACATTATCTTCAATGAAGATATACTACACAACTTCATCAGGTTCATTAGAAGTGAATTCTTTTAATTTACATCAAAAAATAGAGATTAAAGAAAATGGTGAGACAATTAATGCTTACGAGTATCAAGATTTTAGTGTTGATAATTTCCTCTTTATCCCAAGAGGAACTGTCACACTTGAATTCAAGCCAAACGTGAGCCAACCACCAAAATGCGTCATCACCATGATGGAAGGATACTTATCTAATTAACATGGAACTTATCTTTTTATCTCGAGGTAGTCTTAAATATAAAGACCACGCTCTTATAACAAGTGATTTTGAACTGATTGTTGATTTGGTGGTTAATCAAAAGTCCAACTTCACGCTAAATAAAGAAAAAATAAATGCTGAGATAGGTGATATTGCTATCTTAAAAGATGCAACGCTTAACTATATTGGAATTATTGAATCAATCATTGTTAATCCAAATAAAACTATCAAAGTTCAATTAAATGACTTCAAAGAAATCTTTAATGTGAAGGTACCAGCAGAAAACTTTTCAGGAGACATCTGTATATTTTTGAAGAATAAGATCAGACAAGCTTTCTTAGATAGTAGTGATTCTAAACAAAACTTAAGCTACTTAACTATTGATGTTAACTCATCAGTTCAAGGCTCATTTGCTTATGATGATGATTCTTTTATCAATATTCTAGAACTCATTTCAATTGTAACTAAAGCATATGGAATCATCGTTAAATATAAAGTTTCTTTCTTAAGAGGAAGATTTCAATATATCAACATCATTATTGAAGAAGTGAATAAATCCACTAAGTTAAGATACGACTTAAAAGCCATTCAAAACCTAGAAGTTCAAGATTCTACTCAATATTCGACAAATAAGTTAATTTTTTATCCTAAAAAAGAAAATTCAAGTCATAAGACAACAGAGACTTTTTATCTTCTTAAAGACGGAACAGTCACTAAAGATAAAGACTCATTAAATCGCTTTGATTATGTAAATTATGATTGTGAATATTATAGCGATAAAGATTATGAAACTTTAAGCACAAAAGCTGAACAAAAGATGTGTGGAACAACAAGTGATCATGAGATTTCGTTTGATTTGGCGATGGATAATAATGTTTTTATTCCTCTTGGAAATCTATATCTAGGATCTTTTATTGAGTTTTACTCAAAGGCAAAAACTTACTCAACTTTGCTTACTCAAATCAAATTCAAAGGGAACTTTAAAAGTGCTCATATTACGCTTGGTGAGCATAGGTCAAATTTAACTGACAAAATTAAAATGCTGATGAAAGGAAGTTCAACTAGCTCTAATATCAGTATTTCAGGCGGAACAACAAATACAGACGGAGGTGTTTATTAATGGCAGTAGTGAAATTAACATTTGATGGAAGTCTTAATACCGCTAAACAAGATGCGGCATTTAATCATTATATTGCTTCAGGACAAATCGGAATTGTCAAAGGTTTAGGTGGAGAAGTGGTAGCTACTTCGTCAAATAGTAGGATCACATTTAGTGATGGCTACGTTATGGCGTATGGACGTAAGGTTTACATTGAAGAAGGAACATCAATTGATATAACTTTAGATTCTTCTGCGTGTGGCTATGTTGTGGTCTCTATTGATACAAGTCAAAACACAGTGACTTTGCATACCAAAGAAAAAAGTTCAGGTTATCCAGCACTTACTCAAGATAATTTATTAGAAAGTGATGGAAAATATGAACTTCCGATTTGCTCATATATAAAAACGTCATCTTCACTAATTGTTTCAACAGTTAACGTTACTTATATTAAAAACGCAAACTTAATAGTTGAAGAATCAAAAAGTGTTCTTACAGCTAAAATAAATCAAATTCAAAATGGAATGAAGTATACCTATATGCTTGCTCCAACTCCAACAAAAAATGTTTATATGTTCACATTATCTGATGAAATTAAGAAAAAAGACTGTGTATTAATTCATTTCTATGTAGCAAATAATGTTTTTACAGTTTCGCTTAGTATGCTTAAAGGAATCACAAGTTTGATGCAGTCTTTTAGATATCTAAATAATGATTATTCGCTTTCTTTAGAATACTCAAACGGAAAATTATACGTTGATCTATCAAGCACGTCGTTTACTTTAAAGGGAATAAATTTAATTTATTAAGGAGGCAAAAATAAATGGCAACAATTCAATTAAAACGAAAAACAAGTTCTGGAACTGGTCCTTTAACAGGGAATTCTGGAACAGTAAAACAAGGTGAACCATTAATCGATCTAAATGGTGGAAACCTTTATATTGCAAAAGCAGATAAAATCGCATCTTCATCTAGTCCTTTAGTAAGTAGCGACTATATTGAATTTGCTAATAAGGCCAATACAGAAACTTTGATTAATTCAAAGATTAGTGCATTGAAACTTAAAGGAGCTTCACAATTTGATGTTGGTACTACAGCAGGTAAGATTCCTGTTATTGATAGTGACGGAAAATTAAAAAGTTCAATTATTCCTCAAATTGCAATTACAGATACCTTCGTAGTTGCTTCTCAAGCAGCAATGTTAGCTTTATCTAGCGCTCAAGTAGGTGACGTTGCAGTTCGAACAGATATTAATAAATCTTTTATCTTAAAAGCCGATGGATATTCAACCCTTTCTAACTGGCAAGAATTATTAACTCCTAGTGATAAGGTTCAAAGCGTTAATGGGAAAACTGGTGCTGTAACGATTAGTTGCTCTGATATTGGAGCAGCTACAACGACTCAATTAAGTAACCACGCAAGTAGCGATATTCACTTAACAACTACTCAAAAAACAAAGATTGCTGATTCTAAAAACTATTTGATTATTAGTGGTGCTTCTCAAGCAGTAGCCACTTCAACATCAAGCACTGATATTACAAATAACTGTATTATTGGTGGGTTAAAGCTTTATACAAAAATTGATACTTCTTATATTCAACCTATCGTTAATGCATATCTAGGTATTGATAAAACAAAAGTTTTAACTCCTTCAAGTACGATTGATGGTGGAACTTACTAATGGCAAATGTAATAAAAGTAAAAAGAGGAACAAGCACTCCAACTACTTCAAATCTAGCAAATATTGGTGAATTTGCGTTTGATTATTCATCAAATAAACTTTATATCAGAAGCTCATCTAATGTTGTTTGTGTTAATCCTACTTCTGATCTATCAGGGTATTTGACTAAAAAAGATGCGGAAAGCACATATGCATTAAAATCGCAGTTTAGTCTAGGAAGTTGGGAACAACGAGCGATTCCTCTTTTTTATAGCGGTAAGCTAATCGAAGGACCAATATGTCCAACAACGCTTCAAGAAAAGTTAGTTAGTGGCACCAACATCAAAACGATTAATAATAATTCATTACTTGGAAGTGGAAATATAAGTATCTCTGCCTCGATTCCATCTGAAGTAGCAAAGATTGTCGGTAGTGGCTCTAGTTATATCGACATCCAAAGATGTGGAAGTTCATCGTATCGAATGTTTATTGTTAGAGGAACTTTCTCTGGATCAACAGGTCAAAGTAAAACAGTCTATTTTAGTTTTTCAATGCCAAATGCCACTTATGGAATTTTCTATAATATGAATGCTAATAGCGGTTATACCTATAGTGCTTCTCTTCCAGTTACATGGGCTAAAACAGCATCAGGTTTTACTGTTTATCTACCTAATGATAAAACTTTTGATTATGTTGCAATCTGTCTAATTTAGGAGGAGTTATGGGAAAGAAGAAATTTTATATCAATGAAGAAGGGGTGATTGAGGTTACTCCTTTTTTTGATAAACAAATTAATAAAAATGAAGAGTTTATTGAACTATCTTTTGAAGAGTGGCAAGAAAAACTGAGTACTTGCGCTTATGGATTTAAAAAAGTCTATAAGGACGGTGAAATCATCGAAGTTGAAGATGAAAACATTAGAAACTCTGAAGAGTATAAGGAAATACAAAGGCTCATAGAAATACAGAAGTGCAAAGATTACTTATCATCTACTGATTATGTGATTTCAAAACTCAATGAAGCAAAAATCGAAAGTGAAGAAGAATATCAAAATCTAAAAGAAAAGTATCAAGAAACTTTAGTAAAAAGAGCAGAAGCTAGAAAAAGAATCAATGAATTAGGAGGATAGAAAAGTGGCTATATTAAAAGAATTAGACTCGAATTATGGAATTAATCCAACTTATCATCGAGTCGTATGTGTATCAATTAACGCTCTTAGAAGGGAAGTTACTATTTGTCTAGCTTCCTATTTTTCAAAAGAAATTAGAGATAATGGAGGACAGCCAATAGAAACTATTGATATTAATGTGCCAAGTGAAGATTACGACTTGTTTTTAGGAGGTAACATTTATCAAGTTTCATATTGCTGGTTAAAAGAAAATGTCATTGGATTTGAAGAAGCAGCTGATATCTGATAAGAAGTTCATTGGTGATCTCATTCAGGGCTTTATTGGCGAAGATAAGACTTTAATGTTTTGTTACTTTTCTGGCTCTTTAGCGTATGGTACTTTTGCTGAAAATTCTGATATTGACGTCACAGCATTTATTGATGGATTAGATTTTTATATTCATACCAATATGGGTGATTATGATGTTTTTCTTCTTCCCAAGTCTTGGGTAACAAAAAGACAAAGAGTCGATAAAGATGTTAAAGAATATGTGAAGTTATTTATTGACGATATCTTTTCAATCGATAAAAACCTTATTTATGAGAATCCAAAATATCATGAAGATTTAGAAAAGCTGAGAAACTATGACATCACAAAGTCACTAAAAAAGTATCTTGATAATTTCTATGAGTATTACATGTATTACTTTGTCGATAATGAAACACCAGTAAAGAAGTTCTATCACGTCATAAGAGTAAAAGGACAGTTAGAACATTATCTAAAGACTGGTGTTTTTAATTTAGAAATGGATGAAAAGTATCGTAAAGAAATGCTTGAGTTCAAACGTAATACCGAAAACCAAATCGGACTACAAATTTATGCTTCTAAGATTGGTGATTACTTAGAGGACATAAGAAAAATAAAGGAGGAATTATAGATGGAAGCAGTAGACATCATTTTATCAATCATATCAGTTATAGGAGTTATCTCATCAATTCTATTTGCTTATTTGGCTTTCCATAGAAACTCTAAAGGAGACAGTAAGCAAAGCGGAAAGAATGAAGGAGTTTTAATTAGTGATGTTGGTTACATCAAATCAAGCATCGATAGAATTGAAAAGACATTAGATAAGCTTGAAGAAAAATATGACGATCTTCATTCTCGTGTAATCAAAATCGAGCAAAAAGTAGATGACCACATTAAAAACGAACAAATCCATAACAAAGGAGGAAATCAAAAATGAATGAAATAATTATTAATATCATATCTGTAGTTGTGACAAGTATTGTCTTACCACTTATTTCAATTGCAGGAGCAAAACTTATCCAATTCATTAATTCTAAAATTAAGAATAATAAAGCTGCAGATTTACTAACAACTGCGACAACAATAGTAATTAACGCTGTTAGATCTGTCTTTCAAACCTATGTTGAAGCTTTAAAGAAAGAAGGAAGTTTCAATAAAGACGCACAGATAATTGCTCTTAACAAAGCTAAAGATATCGCTTTAACTCAGATGACAGATGAAGTAAAAAACTACCTAGTGACAACTTATGGTAGTCTTGACTCATGGCTAGATACAAATATTGAAGCTACTATTAACATTTTGAAGAATAAATGATAAAGTAATTAATACAAAGTATTAACTTTTTTGTTTTGGTAGTATTTAAATATGAGTAAAAAGTCCAAAAAACCATTTAATCGAATTCTGAGCGGGTGGGGGTTACTCCTATCGCTTTGTAATGTTTCATTAATTGGTGTTGGATTTTCAAACTGGATATATGGCACTATAACTAGTGCATCTGCTGATATTAATGCCTCTGTTGGAGAGGTGAAAAATGGAAATTTCTTTACTATGGGTTCAGTGAATATGTTTTCGCTTGGTCCAGATGGATTAGTAGAGGATTATGCCATTGTTTCATCTTCTACAATTGAGGCAATTTTTTATATTGATAATGCTTTAGCCTATGAGTTTTCAAACGGCGGTACGCTAAACTTTAAAGCAGAGTTATCTTGCTCTGATTCCTCTTTTCTAAGTACATATATAGGAACAAATCCTAGTGTTTCAAATTCCACGAGTGTAAATACAAGCTTTAGCGGTAATACCTTGTCTTCAGATGTTACTTATACTGTTACAAGCACTGGAACTTCAACTGTAACCATCACTTATCAAGTTACTGATGATGGAACTATGAATACATACTATTCAAATAAGCCAACTTTTGCTTTTGCTGTGAGGAGTAAATAGATATGAGCAAAAGTGGAATTCGTTCATTTTTCATCATATTGTTTTTAGTAATTTCGAGCTTTTTTAATATTGGGAGCAGTAGTTTTGTTGTTGAGGGTGAAGCGAAGAAAGAAAATATTACCATAAATGAAGGAAGCAAAGCAGTTTGTTACAATGCTAGAACAGGAACAAAATACACATCAATTGAAAAAGCACTGTTAGTGGCTAAAGAAGATACAGCTAATAATGATACTATTTATGTAATTCCCGGAACAAATCCAACTATTATGTCTGACTGTGAAATTGCTAGTGGTGATACTTTATGTTTACCTTATGAGGATGATGGCACAACACATAATTATTATTCTAGAGAAAATCAAAGTGGTGTCACTTTTGCTGATTCAAACGCATCATTAGTTTCAACAAATAGAAAAAGCTTAGTAACTTTAAATAATGATATAACCATAACAAATAATGGAACAATTGAAATTGGTGGCATACTTGGAACAGGCGTTTCTGGACAAAAACCGACTGGACACACAACGAATAGTTATTCAGAGATATTAATGAAATCCAAATCAAAAATAATAAATAACGGGATTTTAAATATAAATGGATATATCAAAGAAGACTCAAAAAATAATGGAAGTCAGATCGAAAATTCCTCTAGTTCAAGTGTAAAAATGCCTTTTGTAATATATGATTTTAGAGGCGGAAGTTACTCTTATGCTTGTTATAAAGAAAATGTTATGCCTTTTAATAATTATGATTTACCCAATTGTCAAGTTTTACAAAAATATTATTATGGTTCAAAGCTAACTGGCATGGTTACAATTTATGCTTCTGCTTGGTCCACCCCAGATGTTTTGGTTCTTGGGACTTCCTCTGATACATGTCTTTTCAAATTATCTAGCGGTTATTTTACAATAAAATACAATCCTAGCAATGTGCTTTATACAACGAATGACTTATCTTCTTCGACAACTAGCACTACAGCTAATTATACAGAAATTCATTCATACGGTAATATTTCTCTTTCTAGTTTAAAAATATCATTATCTGTTGGTGTTTCAGTAACAATTGACACTTCAAAAATGTATTGTCCACTTGGATATAAGTTTCAAATATTTATAGAATCTGGAACATTAAGTATAGATAATAAAATGAAATTTTTGGGAGGCTCATTATTAACTGTTAATTCGAGTGGTACTTTATCTTGTAATGCTAATGTTAGTTTTTATAACGATTATATTCCTGCAATAGAAACAGGAGGAACAAATCTTTATCCTAGTGCTTTTTCGAGTGCGGTTTTAGTAGTTAATGGGACAATTAATATTAATAGTGCTTTTGGTGGATTAATTGAAACCACGGCAAATACTGGTTTCTTGAATACATCAAGTAACTTTTCTAGCTCAGTAAGTATTCTTGAGGTGTTAACTTCCTCTGGTTCCTCCTTCTTAGCAAGTGCAGATAAAACTGAAACAAATTCTGAAGATGCTTTGGCTTATTTAGGCAGCTCTAGTAAGCCTTCATCCCCTTCTTTATTATCTGCATCATCCAATTTTGAATCTAAAGGAGACTATTGGTATTTGCCTTTATCTGACATTACTTCTGCATCGATTTCTCCAAGCAGTGGAGCTTCAGCGGCAAATACTGCAGGTGTTTTTGAACTTACAGCTTCAGTTTTGCCTGTAGAAAATTCAAGTTCGAACATATCATATTCTTGGAGCTGTGATTCTGGAGCGACACTAAGCTCTACTAGTGGTCAATCAGTTACGTTAACTACACCAGCTAATTCAAGTACATCTAGTAATAAAACCTATAATGTGACTTGCACTGTAACATTTACAAAGAGCGATGGTTCAACAGGGAGTGTTAGTGCAACCGGAACATTTACAGCAACTAAAAAGAATTCATGCGTAACTGGTGATACTTTGATTTCATTATCAGATGGATCGTTTAAACAAATTAAGGACATAACATATGATGACAGTATTTTGGCTTTTGATCATTTTACTGGGCAAAAAGTCGAGACTAGTGCCGCAATTATCTTCGTTCACGATCAAGTTCAGTGTCAAAAATTAACACTTAGATTTAGCGATGGAACGTATGTTGAAGTTTTGGATAATCATGAATTCTTTGATTTAACATTAAATAAATATGTAGAAATTAATGAATTAACATATCAAAGTTATATTGGGCATCAGTTTGCTAAAATAATAGGAGATACAGGATTGACTGACTATAACTCTGTTATTTTGAATTCTGTTAACATTACTACTACATACGAAAAATCGTATAGCATTCAAAGTGCTGTTAATATTAACTTTATAACTAATACAATGCTTTCAAGAACTGTGCCTGCATATGAAGGTTGGTTTGATTATTTCGACTTTGGAAATCCGCTTACCTACGATCCTATTAAGATGGATGAGGATATTACAAACTATGGATTATATGATTATTCTGATTTTGAGTATTTTGGAGTTACAGAAGAGCAGTTTATTGCATTTAATGGACCATACTTAAAAGTATTAGTAGGAAAGGGTATTGTTACTTTTGATGACATTATAAATCTTATTTCTAGATATGTTATTTGATAAGAAGAATTTATTTTTGCCTCAACCTCTTGGAGTAATATCCTGGAGGTCTTTTTTTATGATTTTTATGGTCTTGATATTACTTGTTTTCATTGGTTGGGTTATAATTACTTTGGTGAAAAAATGGAAAATGAAATCGGAAAAAGATACGGCTTATTAACAGTTGTTGAGAAGTTAGATAGAAGAGAACATGAAACCTCTGTTTATTTATGTAAATGTGACTGTGGTAATGTCAAAGAAGTAAATATTAATAAACTTCATACAGGTCATACCAAGTCTTGTGGATGCCTTAAGAATAAAATCAAAGATTTAACAGGTCAGAAGTTTGGAAGATTAACTGTCATTTCATTTGATGGAAGAAAAAATAATAAGACCTATTGGAAGTGCAAATGTGATTGTGGCAATGATTGTATTGCTTCAACATCATGTCTTACTAGCGGCGCTGTTACTTCCTGTGGCTGTAAAAATGAAGAGAACAAAGCCAATATTCGCACTATTGATAAAGGATTAGTTGATGGTACAAGGATATCCGCTATTTCAAAGAGCAGGAAGATCAATAAGAACAACACCTCTGGCTATATTGGAGTTTCTTATTCTAAAGATAAAAAGAAGTGGGTAGCGCAGATTACATTTCAAAGGAAAAACCACTTAATTGGAAGATTTAGCACTAAAAGAGAGGCTATAAAAGCTAGGGAAGAAGCTGAGTACATTTACTTCGATAAATATAGAAAATCATAAAAAGCAAATTGTTAAGTGGCGGATTTTATCGACTCAAAATTAGTAGTAAGATATGGCTACTTAGGAGAGATTATGAATGAACTAGATTTAATAACCAAGAAAAAAATAATCCAAACTTTAAGAGAAGATGTCAGGATGATTCAAGATAGCTTTTCTAATATTTATCGAGCAAGAATTGATCCAACTATCAAAAAAGTTAATATTGACGACTTAGAAACAGCGATTGGAACTTACCATGAAAAAGTGCCTGGCAGTGATTATCTTTATAATCTTTTAGTAAGATGCATTAATGAACTCTATAACATTAGAGTTAATTTAAGAAGACATGGTGAAGAATATAGCCTTGAATATTTAGAGGAATATTTTAATAAAGTAGATCCAATTTTTACTGAAACAAGTGACGCTCTTATCGAAGAGATAATTGAAATAAACGAACAATCAAATCAAGAATTTATGAGAAAATATGATGAAAATATATAAAATTTAAAATATTTTTAGTAAAAATCAGAAAAATTGACTATATATAATAGTGAGGAGTCATGAATCCTCCGTAATTGCATAAGTTATCGTTGCTCGTGGACAGCGTAGTGCCTGGGACCACGTTAAAAGGCCAGTGCACATTCGAACTGCGGAAACAGCAGTAGGTATAGATCTCGTGCCTTAACCACAGCTAGTGGAGAGATCTTTTTTATTTAAATTTTTCTTAAAGTTATATAAGTTTTTTCTTTTTATTCTATGTTAGAATAAAAATAGATGAGCAACTAGTATTCCCAAACTATATTGGGCGAAAAGCCCGGAAAGGAGAAATACTATGAGTGGTTTAGATTTCTTAAATTCTAAATTTGCGGTTGCATTGGCACTTACCATCTCAGCTGTCATTCCTGCTGCTATTTTGGCAGTTAAGATGCCACGCGAAGATGCCAAAGAGTCTTTTACTCATTTGATTGATTCTTTTAGTGTTTCAATCAAAAAATTGCCATTAGAGAATTAGTTCTCTCATCTAAGCACGTAGTCTAAATGCTATGTGCTTCTTTTTTGGAGAGGTACGACATATGGATTTTGATTATTTAATGGAAGATGTAAATAAATTATGTACAAAAATATGTCAAGAATATTCACGTTTTGTAATACCAAAAGAGTGGAAAGATAAACTAATGAAGGACAAAGATAGAATTTTTTCTAATCCAAAGTTAATCACCTTATATAAACAAGCCTTTAATAAGATAGATGAAATTGGTATTGACAACTATGATTTTGGCAATATGGACATAACTATAATTAGGGCAATATTTAATAATTCACGTATTATTAATGCCACGGAAGAAATGAAATATTTAATTAATTCAATAGGAATCCAAAAAAATGAGAATAAATCTCATTATGCATACGATGAGAAAGTTGAGACACTATTTAAAAAAGCCATCATCTCATTAAGTTATGTAGAATCGTTGATTAATGAGTCAATAAAAACAAAAGATTTCAAAGAAAATATAATAATTGATGAGATTGAATACAATGATTTTTTAAAAAAATATAATTATCAAATAAAAAAATTAGAGCAAAAAGTAATTGTTGAATTTTCAATTGTACTTAGATATCAGCTTTTGATTAAAGACATTAACAATTGTATTGTAAAACCTGATTTAGTAAACATAAGATTTGAAGAAATATACGATGATATTTACAATATTCTCAAGAACAAAAACTCCCTGGTTTTATTGGAACTTTCAAAAAAAGGTGCAAAACTAGATATACCGAAATCATATATATATTATTTGGAAAATGTTTTAAATAATGAAACTAATTTGAATAATAATGAATCAAAAGAATTTATATCTTCAATTATTATTAAATTATTAAACTCTGATTTAGATAATTCATATGCAGTTTTCTATGCAAATATATATTTAAAAAAATTTAATGTTAAAAACTTTTGTGATGAGGAATTGATGATAAACGCATTTGTTGAAAAAGGATTTAAGTTTTTTGTAACAGAAAAACAAATATACTTAGTAAATAATCAATCCTACAAAAATTAAATAATAAAATGACTACAGTGATTAAATTCCTGTAGTTTTTTCATTTTTAGGGTGTTCAAATCACGTTTTTTTGTCCTTATCTCTTGAAGGAGTAAATAACGTATGAATGAACAAACAAAGAAAAAAATAATTGAACTTAAATCAAATGGCAAATCATATTCATATATTTCAAATCTTTTAAATATTAATGTTTCGACTATTAAGACTGTTGTATCACGTTCAAAAAGCATTCAGAAAAATAATCAGTGCTTATTTTGTGGAAAGAGACTTATTCAAACAAAAGGACATAGGCAAAAGAAGTTTTGCTGTAGTGGTTGTAAGGATAAATATTGGAACTTAGTAAGAAAACAAAATAAGGATGGCGTTGAAAATGAGCAGTAATGAAGTTAATTACATCAATGCCATGTATCAAGCAAAAAGGATGGTTTCTTCCAAAATTATTAGTATAGAAGATTATCTTAAAATCGAAGAAAAAATGGCCAAAAAGTATGACCTACCGATTACTAACTTATACCGTACAAACCACTTGATAAGTTTTACTTAAAGAGTGATGTATATGATACAAAGGAGGTAAACTATGGCAGAAATAAAGATAATACCTAAAGAAAAACAGTTGCCAAAAATGGTAAAAGTAGCAGCTTATGCCAGAGTGTCATCAGATAAAGATTCTATGCTTCATTCATTGTCAAGTCAGGTAAGTTACTTCAGTAAAATGATTCAAGAACATGATGGATGGCAATATGTTGGAGTCTATTCTGATGAAGGAATGACTGGCACAAAAAGAACTAGAAAAGGTTTTGAAGAGTTAATTAGTGATGCTAAAAAAGGGAAAATTGATGTCATCTTAACTAAGTCGTTATCAAGATTTGCTCGAAACACTGTTGATTGTTTGAAAACGATTAGAGAATTAAAAGCAATTAATGTTGATATCTATTTTGAAGAACAAAACATTCATACCTTATCTAGCAATGGCGAGTTCTTGATTAGTTTATTAGCTGGTTTCGCTCAAGAAGAGTCTAGAGCTTGCAGTGAAAATACACTATGGAGAGTTAGAAAAAACTTTTCTGAAGGAAAGCCATATGGTGGAACTGGATGTCTGGGGTATAAACTCACAAAAGACAAATTCAGTATTATTCCAGAAGAAGCTGAGATTGTTAAAAAAATCTTCGAACTCTATTTAAATGGCAATGGGATGATGAAGATTGCTCACATTTTAAATGATGGAAATGTCAAACCTATTCATAGCGAATTATGGAGCACAGGAACGATTCGAGGTATTTTAATTAATCCAATTTACAAAGGAAATCTAGTTCTTCAGAAAACCTATACTGAGAACCACTTAACAAAGAAAACAAAAGTCAATAATGGTGAAAAAGCAATGTATGTTGTTGAAAACAACCATGAGCCAATTATTGACACGACGACATTTGATAAAGTTCAAGAATTAATGAAGAAAAAGAAAAAACATATACAAATTAAGAGCAATAAAGAAAGAACATATGTTTTCACAGGAAAAATTATTTGTGGGATGTGTGGAAAAACATATAAACACAAAATAACACCTTATTATGAACAATGGATTTGTAGAACCTATGATAATGATGGTAAAAAGTACTGTAATTCTCATCAGATAAGAGATGATGTTTTGAAATCAGCATGTAGCAAAGCATTAGAAATAGAAACGTTTAGTGAATCGGTTTTTCTTTCAAAGATAAACTATATTGAATCTTTTAATGATTATCGATTGGTTTTTCATTTTTATGATGGAACAGTAAAAACCATCAATTGGGAAATCCCATCTAGAAAGAACAGCTGGACTGATTCTATGAAACAAAAAGCAAGAGAAAGGGCTAGAGAATACAATGGCAATAGTAAAAGTAATACCAAGTAAAATAAATCCATTAACAAGACTTCCTCATGGTTCCTTGCATAAAAGAAGAGTAGCAGCATATGCTCGTGTATCAACTGAACAAGAGGAACAAGCAAATTCATATGAAGCCCAAGTTGATTACTATACAAATTTCATAAATAGCCACCCTGAATGGGAAAAAGTAAATATTTATACTGACAAAGGAATATCAGGAACAAATCTTAAGCATCGTGATGGATTTAATAAAATGATTGAAGATGCAAGAGCTGGTTTAATCGATTTAATCATCACAAAATCAGTATCTCGATTTGCCAGAAATACTCTAGATACAATTAGTTTAACAAGAGAGTTAAAGTCAAAAGGGGTTGAGATTTTCTTTGAAGAACAAAACGTCTATACTTTTGATTCAAACGGTGAATTAATGTTAACTATTCTTGCTAGTATGGCTCAAGAAGAGTCAAGAAACATCTCTGAAAATGTTAAATGGGGAAAGAAAAAGAAAGCGAAAGACGGCTATGTTCAACTTGGTTATAGTAGATTCATGGGTTATGACAAGCACCAAGATCCCAAAATCGCTCTAAAGGTAAATGAAGAGCAAGCAGAAGTTATTAGATTCATTTATAGTGAGTTTTTAAAAGGTAAAGGGTATAACTTGATTTGTAGAGAATTGGAAACAAAGAATATAAAAACACCAAGTGGAAAAGATAAATGGCAAGTTTCAACGATTAAAAGTATTCTTTCAAATGAAAAATATAAAGGTGATGCAGAAATGCAAAAAACTTTTATACCTAATTTCCTAGATCATATGCCTGTAAAAAATAATGGCGAACAAGAAAAAATTTATATTGAAGACCATCATGAACCGATTATTAATAAAGAACATTGGCAGCTAGTTCAAAAAGAAATTAGAAGGCGTGAGGGGGACTCTGGATATAGCAGTAATAATGAATTTTGTTGCAAGATTATTTGTGGGGAATGTGGTGGATTCTATGGTAAAAAGATATGGCACTCCACTGATAAATATCGAAAAGAAGTATATCAATGTTGTCGTAAATTTAGAAATAAAAATAAAACTACTATCTGTAAAACCCCAACATTTACAGCAGAAGAAATCAAAAATAGATTTGTAATAGCATACAACAAATTTATTGAGGACAAGACAGCTGTAGTTGATGATTGCAAAGAAATGATGATGATTCTTGATGATAGCAAATCCATAGAAGAAGAAATAAGTAACTTAACTATGAGAGCAAACGATATTGTTGTTCTTGTTGAAAATCTAGTAGAAAGAAATAGTACCGAACCAATAGATCAAACTGAATTTCAAAGAAGATATAATGAACTAGACGAAGAGCATAGTTTCATTATCAAAAGAATAGAAGAGTTATCATCAGAAATTGAGAGTAAAAAAGCACAGGCAATTTGCCTTGAATCGTTTATAAAAGATTTGGATAATATGCCTGGAGTAATAGATGAATTTGATGACAATCTATGGTCAACGCTAATTGATAAAGCAATAGTAAACAAGGATGGAACAATCAAGTTTATATTTATGAACGGCAGAGAAATTATAGACTAGCTGGATAAGAAAATATTGTAGTGGCTTCATGTAAAAGTGGAGCCTTTTTATGTCGAATAAGGGTGTTTCAAAAACTCAACAGGGTGTTTCACTTTCCATTAAGGTGTTTCATTTGTATCATTTTTGTGGTCTTTACACATATTGAAAGCAATGGTTTGATACAATGAAAATTGTCATCAAGCCTTTTTTTTACGCCTTGATATAGGGGTTGAAGTCCCGTAATTGATAATTAAATGAACCATATTAACACAAAATCCTGAGCTGTTTAAAGTACTCCCTTTGTCAAGTACAAATTAAATTGTGTATTAATATTTAATTAAGTAGTATCTTTTGTGTTGCCTTCCCCTAGGGGAAGTTCGAAATTTTTGTTTTTAACTGATTCATAAAATTCTTTAGGTGTCATTTTATTTAAATGCCATATACACCTATCATTATTGTAATAATCAATCCAGTCATCTATAATAGCTTTTACTTCATCATAAGTAGTACATATCAAAATTTTTTCTTTGATTTCATCTTTCATATGACCAAAAAATGATTCTTGAGGAGCATTGTCCCAGCAGTTACCACGTCTAGACATAGACCTTCTAAGATTCACATCATCAATAATTTTTATAAATCTATGTGATGTGTAATGGCATCCTTGATCTGAATGAATTAATGTGTCTGTTTTAAGTTCTTTACCATGATTTTCAATTAACATATTAACCGTGTCTAACACGAATTCAAGTTCAAGAGAAGGACTTAATTGATATGCTAAAACTTCTTTGGTATATGCATCTATAATAACTGATAAATAAGCAAAAGCATTGTTATATGGAATATATGAAATATCAGTAAGAAGAACCATTCTAGGACCATATGCTTCAAATTTTCTACTTAATAGATTAGCGGCATAGTTGTTTGTTTTCATAGCCTTTTGCATCCTTCTATAAGGATTAGCTTTTCTAATAGGACAAAAGAGGTTATATTTCCTCATAAGTCTTCTAATCTTTTTCTGGTTCATTGGTTTATTCATTTTTATAAGCCTCATATAAATGCCTCTTACTCCTTTAGAATAACCTCTAAAATTATAAGCTTCTAAAATATATTTGAAGTCTTCTTCATCTTTGATTTCTTTTAGATATCGTAATTCTTCGTTGTTTTTCCAGTTGTAATAACCAGATCTTGAAACACCTGCAATATCACAAAGCATTGATATTGATAATTTATTATCATTACTATCAATAGTTGAATCAATCAATTGAAATAGTTCTGAAGTGGATATTTTAGTCATTTTTCCTCCTTTAGAATTTTTTTTAAAAACTCAACTTGTTGTCTTAAATATATTATTTCGGCTTGCATTTTAATTAAGGCCTTTGATGGAGAAATATTTCCATTTTCTAAATCATCTTGAAGTGAAGACATTTTTCTTCCAGCATGAAAAGAACCATTGACTTTATACTCTTCTCTAATATGGCATGCAATTCCTTTTGGCCTTTCTTTACCTAGTATAGAAAGGTCATAACCACAATCTTCAAGAATAGTAGAAGCTGAAAAACCATCATTTAATCTCTTAAACATTAGTTCTTTAAATTCTACGGTGAATTTAATTGAATTTTCGCTGACTCTATATGTATATTTATTATTTCTTAATATTTCAATTTCGTTTTCATTAAACTTTTTAATACCCATGTATTTTCACTCTCCTATCGTATAAAGGGATGTTTTGACTGTCTATTAAAATGAAATCAAACATTATGTGTGTTTAGATTAATGGTTTTACACATTTCGAATGTCCATTAACTTGATTATACACAATTTAACTGTCCATTTTTAAGGTTCGACACAATTTGTTTTGTCCATTTTACAGGGTATAGTTTATTTTATAGGTGTTTTCAAAAAACGAAAGGTCCTTTAAAAAAACGAAAGATGCTTTAAAAAAACGATAGGGGCATTAGAAAAACGAAAGGTTTTAAAAAAAATTATTAATTGACTTAGTTCTCTTTTTTGCCTAATGCACTATTAAGATGCCTTAAAAAGTAGTATATTTAGATTATTAAATGCGATGGACAAATAATAATTTGTAGCGAGGTGATAACATGAGAATATTAGCATTATAAGTATGGCATAAACTTTGATTATGCCATAAAGGAGGCATAATATGTTAGAAATAAAAGATTTAAGTATATCTATTAATGATAGATATTTAATTAAAAATTTAAATTTAGTACTAAATAATGGTGATAAACTTGCTATTATTGGTGAAGAAGGAAATGGAAAATCTACTTTACTGAAATCAATTTTAGGTATTTGTGAATATGCCGAAATAATTGGAAATATTAATTTAAAAGAGAATAGAATTGGTTATCTAGAACAATCTATTAGCACTGATAAATTAGATAACAGTGTATATGAGTTCTTGTTTATTGATGAAAATGATTATTATGATAAAATTAATAATCTATATAAATACTTAGAATTAATAAATTTGACTGATGATATTTTAAAACAAAAAATTAGAACATTATCAGGAGGAGAGAAAGTTAAAATTAGTATTTTGAAATTATTATTAAATGAATATGATATTTTATTTTTAGATGAGCCTACTAATGATTTAGATATTGAAACATTAGAATGGTTGGAAAAATTTATTAATAATACAAATAAGCCAATCATGTATGTTTCACATGATGAAACATTACTTGCTAATACAGCAAATATGATTTTACATTTAGAGCAAATCAAAAATAAGACTGAATGTAGACATACATTACTAAAAATTGATTATGATACTTACGTTGAACAACGACTTAGAAAAATTAAAAAACAAACACAAGTCGCAAGATCAGAAAAAAGGGAGTTTAATAAGCAACAACAAAAATTACAAAGAATAATGCAAAAGGTTGAATATCAGCAGAATACAATTTCAAGATCAGATCCACATGGTGCTGCAGTATTAAAGAAAAAAATGCATGCATTAAAATCACAAGAAAAAAAATTAGATGATATCGAATTAACTGAAGTTCCAGATGTTGAAGAAAGTATTAACTTTTTTTTCGAAGATATTGAAATTCCAAGAACGAAAAATATAATCAGTTTAAATATTGATGAATTAAAAGTATCTGATAAAATTCTATCTAAAAACATAAAGATAGATATAATTGGTAATATTCACTTATGTTTAATAGGCAAAAATGGTGTTGGAAAATCTACACTAATAAAATTAATTTATAACGAACTAAAAGACAGAAATGATATTAAAGTTGGTTATATGCCACAAACTTATGATGATATTTTAAATAACTATAAGTGTGTATTAGATTTTATATGCCCTAACGGTAGTAAAGATGAAATTACAAAAGCAAGAATGCTTTTGGGAAATATGAAATTTACTAGAGATGAAATGATTAGCAACATTAAAGATTTAAGTAATGGAACAAAAGCCAAACTATTTCTTATAAAATTAACATTAGATAAGTGTGATGTTTTAATACTTGATGAGCCAACAAGAAATGTAAGCCCATTATCAAATCCAGTTATTAGAAAAGTTTTAAGTGAATATAAGGGTACTATAATTAGTGTATCTCATGATCGAAAATATATTGATGAAGTGGTAAATTCTCTTTATATTCTAACGCCAGATGGATTAATAAAAAAATGAGTACTTCAATATAGTTAATATAATAAATTCCAATTTACATGTTGATCCATCTTGTTTTACATTAACAAACAGGGTGTTTGCAAAAAACGATAGGGGTTTTCAAAAAACGAAAGGGGTTTGCATTTGTATTAAAATGGTTCATCTTTGCCATTATGAAACATTAGGTTTGATATATAATGTATCAAACCTTTTTTGTTAGAGTTTAAGGAGTCAGTTAAGTGATTATTAGTTTACAAATTTGGCGCATTAAGTGGCGCATTAAGTGGCGTAAATAATATTGAATTAAATGAACTAGAAAGTAAAGTTTATGAAGCTATTAGAATAAATCAAAATTTAACAGCGAAGGAAATAAGTGAAAATTTGTTCTAGCAGTAAAGAAAAAAGTTGGTAATTAAATTACCTTCTTTTTCTTATATATTCCAACAAACTTATTTTCATCTATTAA
>JALFFX010000033.1 GCA_022777645.1 Erysipelotrichaceae bacterium | reverse complement strand
AGGTTTTGTGGTGTATTTAGAAACAGCAAAAGAAATTCTTGAAAACTTAAAAGCAAGCGCTAATATCGATGACTATGTATTTGACAAAGTCACATGTTTGTTTAAAGAAGTTGATAAAGATAATTCTCGTGAAATGAAAATTGTGTATGACCGTAAAGTCCAATATCTTTATTCATATCGCATCGAAAATTATCATATTTATGAATCATGGGTTTATTCAAAAACTTTTGAAGATAAAAAAGTAATTACATATGGCAATCGCCTCGATGGCGCATTAAACGACAAGGGTTATCCTGCAGTTGATATGAAAAACGTCGTTTATAGTGATGAACGCTGGGGAGATATTGATTTACAAATTAGACAATTTTTCTTCGAAATATATAGTCGAAGTTTACTTGTTCTTGAAAAATTAATTGATTATGGAATTGCTGCTAATGCATTTGTTATGACTTGTTCATCACGAAACGATGAATCGCTTTGCATTGAAACAAATATCGATGGTGTTGAATATTATGTTGCTAACAGCAACGCTCTCGTCGATGTTTATAATGTTAATTATCGTGAAGATAAATATATATCGTTATCAACTGATTATTCGAAAGCAAATGTCACTTATCTAAATTATTAAAAGAAAAAAAGAAATAAAAAAACATGCGATTGAATCGCATGTTTTTGATTAGCATCATTACATGATACGGTTGTAGTATTCGATGATTTGTGCTTCGTTAATGTCGGCTGGTAATTCTTTTCTTTCTGGTACACGAAGGAAAGTTCCAACTCTCTTATCGGCATCGACTTGGACATAACCAACTGAAGCTGGTTTGCTTGCGAGTGATTCGCTAACTACTTTAAGTTCATGTCCTTCTTTGACAGCGATTTTATCGCCGACTTTGCAAAGGAATGATGGGATGTCAACTTTTTGGCCATTGACAGTAATGTGTCCGTGGTTAACTAATTGACGAGCAGCTCTTCTTGTTCTTGCAAAACCCATTCTGTAAACTAAGTTGTCAAGACGGGATTCAAGAATTCTGAAGAAAGCAATACCGGTAACTTCTTCACTAGCTCTAGCAATGACGAATAAACGACGGAATTGACGTTCATTGACACCATACATTTGAGCAAGTTTTTGTTTTTCTACTAATTGTTTGCCGTATTCTGATGGTTTTTTCTTACGATCATTGCCATGTTGGCCTGGACCGTATGATCTTTTCTTAAGTTCTTGACCAGTTTCGAGTGTTGAGAAACCTAAACGGCGTGAACGTTTGTAGTCTGGACCTGTATATCTCATAGTATCTTCTCCTTTCACTTAAGCATTAAGCAAGAGGTATAAATTCTTATTTCCGGATGGTCAGAGTATTGAATTTCACCTTTGAGCTTCGGTTACTCTTCCACGGTTGTTCTTCCATCGGTCGAAATAATATTTATATGCTGCAACAATGCAAGATATATCTTAATTGTTTGTGTTAGTTATGTCAACATAATTATCTAATATTTATATTAGAAGTATGATTATATTAGCAAAATCCCTGATTTATTAATTCTAAAAAATGGAAAAACAATATAATATTATGTTTTGTATAAAACAATATTATTTTGTGATATCATATTTAATTGTTATGAGAATGTTTTTATCAACCTTTGGTTTAGTATCTATTATAGTGGCCTCTTCGATAGTCTTTATCGGACTTGTTTTTGTCATTTATAAATTTGTGATTGAAAAAAATAATATGCGCCGCCAAATAGCGGAACTTGATCGTCGTTTTGAATATCTTCACGCTTTGCTTATTGGTCAAGATGCTCAATATGTTCGTCGCCTTGAAATTATTGCTCGCACTAATTTGATATACATCGAAATCCATACAAAATTTCTTAAAAAATTTAAAGAAGTTAGAGATAAACATGATGCGAAAGCTCAATCTACAATCAATCATTTAAAAGACCTACGTGATGAAAAAGGCTTAAATGCTAAGCGTTTAAAAGAAGAAATTATTGATGCGAAAGCACTTATTGATGCTTTTGACCGCGAAGTTAATGACCTTAATTCTGAATTGTTAAGTGTTGTTAAGCCAGAAGAAGATTGCCGTCAAATTTCTTTAACTCATAAAGAAAGATTTAGAAGAATTAAACAAGAATATTTTGCAAAGCAAAATAATTTAAGTCTTGTCTCTGAATCATTTGAACAAACATTTGGTCTTATCGATTCTCTTTTTGATCAATTTGATAAATTAGTTGAATGTGCGAATTATGATGACGCTAATTTGATGCTTCCAAAAATTGATAAAATTTTGGATGAAATATCAAACGATATGTCAAAACTTCCTAATTTATGCACAATGGTGACAACTTATATTCCTGATAAAATCTCTTCATTAGAAAATGCGTTTGAGATTATGCAAAGAGATCATTTCCCACTTGAACATCTTTGTGTTAAATCTGCAATTCGTGAAATGAAAGATGAGGTAAATGTTTATACTACCAAAATTAAACGATTTGATTTGAAAAATGTCGATGAAGAATTAAATAATATCGTTTCTCGTATCGATGAATTTATTACCTTATTTGATGATGAGAAGAAAGCACGTCAAGAATTTGAATCTAATAATGAATCTATTTATTCGATGGTTACAACAATTGAAAGAAGATTCATTAAACTTTGCAATACAATTCCTGAAGTTCAAAAGATTTATGTTGTTAATGATGTTCAACAAACAAATATCAATAACATTCACAACAGCATCAATCGTCTAGGTGCTTTGAAACGTTCACTCGACACATATATTCATAGTGCGACAAAGCAACCATATTCTATGCTTGTCAGCAAAATGAGAGAATTAAAAACTGCTAGTGATGAAGTTATTGCGTCTATGGACGATTTTATGAAATATATCGCTTCTTTAAAAAACGATTCAGAAGAAGCTTTTAAACATGTTTATGAAGGCTTTTACAAAGTAAAAGAAATTGAAAGAACTCTTCGTAAAATCGATATTGAAAAAATTGATGCAAAATATCATGAAGTTGTCGAACGATATTATGATTATTTAAAAGAAGTTAATGTTTTGTTGAAGACAAAACCTATCAACGTTGAAAAAATCAACAATGATATTGTCGAGATGACAAAAATCGAAAACGAATATTTTGGAAAAGGTTTGATTGGCTCTACATATAATATGATGGTACTTGCGACAAATTCAATTGTTTATGCGAATAGAGATAGAGGCAATTTTGCTGATATTAACGATCTAATCAATCAAGCTGAAAATATGTATTATGAAGGTGAATTCGAACAAAGTTATCGTGTTTCTGGAAGTTCACTTGCTAAAATAAATAATCATCATGCTAAAAAATAATTTTATTTATTTTGATAATGCCGCGACTACAAAGCCGGATGATGATATTTTTTCATTATATGAAAAAGTAGAAAAAGAAATATTCGCTAATCCCAATAGCGTCCATCATCTTGGACTTTTTTCGGATAAATATTTAAATAATGCACGAGAAATGATTTTATCTTCTTTTAAAGTTACAAGAAGCCATAAAATCATTTTCACATCATCATCAACCGAGGCCAATAATATCGCCATAAAAGGTTATGCTTTAAAATATCAAAATCGCGGAAAACATTTAATCACATCTAATATTGAACACCCTTCAGTTTTAGAATGCTTTAAGCAGCTTGAAGAATTATTTGGTTTTGAAGTTACATATTTAAAAGCAAATGGTGAAGGCGCTATCGAATTAGATGAATTAAAAAAGGCGATGAGAGATGACACAATTCTTGTATCAATAATGGCAATGAATAACGAGATTGGTTCGATAAATAATATTGATGAAATCGCCAATATTGTTCATAAGAACAAAAAAGCAGTATTACATGTCGATACTACTCAATCTATTGGAAAGCTAGAATTAAATTATCAAAATATAGATATGTTTGTTGCTTCATCTCATAAATTAGCATCATTAAAAGGATCAGGTGCTTTAATATATCGAAAAAATCTTGATTTTATGCCGCTTATTTCTGGTGGTGGTCAAGAATATGGAATAAGAAGTGGGACCCAGGCTGTTGCGCTTGATGTTTGTCTTGCAAAATCTATTCAAAAACAAAATCAAAACATTGCTAAAAAAATTGAATATATTACCACCTTAAACACATATTTAAGAAATAAATTAAGCAGCAATGATGAATTTATAATAAATTCAAGTCCTTCATGTTCACCTTATATTTTAAATTTTTCATTGAAAAGTAAAAAAGCCGCTGTTGTTGTCGAAGCATTATCTCGCAAAAATATATATGTAAGCAGTGTTTCTGCATGCCATTCAAAACACGAAAATTATAGTTATGTTGTCTATAATTTAAAAAATGATTTAAATATTGCTCGAAACACAATTAGAATATCTTTTTCAATGGACAACAATAAAGAAGAAATCGATGTTTTTATTGATGAATTAAACAAAATTATTGGAGAAATAAAATGATATACAATTATTTAATGATTCGCTTTGGCGAACTATCAACAAAAGGAAAGAATAAAAAAGATTTTATTCGCCAACTATCAAGGAACATCTCATCAGTTTTAAAAGATTTTCCTAACACCCAAATTGAGACAAAATACGATCATATTTATGTCAAATTAAACGATAAAAAATATGAAGATATTTTAAAAACTTTACAAGAAGTATCGGGCATTCACTCTATCTCTTTAGTGCTTAGAACAGATGATGATATTGAAAATATCAAAGCAAAATCTTTAGAAATTATTTCCTCAAATGAGGGCAAAACTTTTAAGGTTTATGCAAAAAGAGCAAATAAAACTTATCCGATTATTTCTGATAATATCATTAGAGAAGTTGCTGGTCATATTTTAAAAAATACATCACTAAAAGTTGATGTTCATAATCCAGATATTTTACTTACTATTGAAATAAGAAATGAAGGCGCATATATTTTTACAAAAACATTTAAAGGTGCAGGTGGATATCCGCTTGGATGTGGTGGAAAAATTATGCATATGTTATCAGGAGGCATTGATTCTCCAGTTGCTGCTTATTTATTGATGAAACGCGGTATAAGCATTGAATGCATTCATTATGCTTCTCCTCCTTATACCAATATTGGCGTTATTGACAAGCTAAAAGATTTACTTCGCAAACTCAATAAATATCAAGCTAGCATTCGTCTTAATATTGTGCCTTTTACAAGACTTCAAGAAGAAATATATGCTCATTGCGATGAATCTTATGCAATAACAATTATGCGTCGAATGATGTATCGATTGGCAAGCGAAGTTGCAAAACGAAGAAATTGCAAAGCGATTTCGAATGGCGAATCTGTTGGTCAAGTTGCCTCACAAACACTTGAATCTATGTATACAATTAATGATGTGACTAACATGCCTGTTATTCGACCAGTTGTGTGTCTTGATAAAGAAGAAATCATTAATATTGCCCGTCGAATCGATACCTTTGAAATATCGATTAGACCTTATGAAGATTGCTGCACAATTTTTGCTCCTAAAAATCCGAAAACAAGACCCTCACTTGAAAAATCTAAAGAATTAGAAAATACCTTCGATTATGAAGCACTTATAAAAGATGCGTTAAATAATATCGAAGTCATTCATATCTCAAGAGACGATCAAGATTTATTCTAATAAAAAAACATCTGCGTGGCAGATGTTTTATTTTCTAAATAAATTAATTATTTAGCTTCTTTGCTAACTTTAACTAAATCGCTGAATGCTTTCGGATCATTGATTGCGAGTTCTGAAAGCATTTTACGATTGATTTTCACGCCAGCTTTATTTAAGCCGTTGATGAAACGTGAATAGGAAATATCGTTTAATCTGCAAGCAGCATTAATACGTTTAATCCATAATTTACGATAATCACTCTTTAAATTCTTACGATCGATATATGAATATCTTAATGAACGAAGAACTTGCTCTTTAGCGGTCTTAAAGAGGAGGTGTTTGCTACCAAAATAACCTTTTGCTCTTTTAAGAATTTTTTTACGACGTGCTCTTGTGGCAACGCTATTTTTAACTCTAGCCATTAGTTATTCCTCCTTATTGAATTAAGGTTTTCACTCTCTTGAAATCGGTATGATCAACGAGTGAAGCCTTTCTTAAATGTCTTTTTTGTTTTGTTGTTTTGTGTGGAGCGAGGTGTGATGTATAAGCGCTGTGGCGTTTTAATTGTCCACTACCGGTTACTTTCACACGTTTTGCAAGAGCTCTTTTTGTTTTCATCTTTGCCATGATTCAGTTTCCTCCTATTTTTTCGATTTTGGGGAGATAATACCAGTTAACCATTTGCCATCCATTGATGGTTTCTTTTCAACTGAACTAATATCTTCTAATGATGCGATAAATTTATTAATAACTTCCTCGCCAACTTCGATATGAGTCATTTGACGGCCGCGGAATCTTACACCGACTTTAACTTTGTTGCCGTCTAATAAGAATTTTCTGGCTGCTTTTGATTTAGTTTCTAAATCATGATCGCCAATTTGAGGTGTTAATTGAACTTCTTTAAGTTCAACAACATGTTGTTTTTTCTTACTTTCACGAGCTTTCTTTTGTTGTTCGAAACGATATTTTCCGTAGTTTATAATCTTACATACTGGTGGATTTGCATTTGGTGCAACACATAGTAAATCAAGATCATGTTGAACGGCGATGTTGTATGCTTCTTTAGAAGACATCTTTCCTAATTGTTCACCTGCTGGGCCAATTAAGAGAACTTCTGGAAAGCGGACTCTCTCATTAATGAGATCTGTGTTGGTGTTTTTTGGACGTTGTGGTCCAGTTTTGATTGGATAGTTATTGATAATAAATCACTCCTTACTACATAAAAACGGGCGCGAAGTGCGCCCGTATAATTAGCAAAGAAATTCTATTTGCTTAGTAGCATTTACCAATCGATTAATCAATCTGGTGAGAACTTGGGCGCTCTTCTTTCTACGTTTATTGCTTCATTATAATAATACAAATCTATTATTAATTCAATAGCTAATTAAATTTTATTTCGCTTCTTCCTCTTTCTTTGGAAGTTCACGATTTTTGATTTCTTTGGTTATCATTTCGATGAATTCATCAACAGTGACTGTAATTTGCTTTCTTGAACCAAAATGGCGATATGTAACTGTGTTATTCGCAACTTCATTATCTCCGATAACAAGAGTATATGGAACTTTGTTAACTTGAGCGTTTCTTAAGCGATAACCAAGTTTATCTTCGCTAGCATCTAAAGATGCTCTGATACCAAGTTGTTTTAGTTTGTTAACAATTTCATTACTTTTATCTAAATGGAAAGCGTTGTTTACAGGAAGAACTCGGATTTGTTCTGGAGCCATCCAAAGTGGGAAAGCGCCAGCAAAATGTTCAATGATAATGCCAATAAATCTTTCGATTGAACCAAGGCACGCTCTATGAATCATAACTGGACGAGCTTTTTCACCTTTTTCATCGATATAGCTAACATCAAATCTTTCTGGCAAGTTCATATCAAGTTGGATGGTGCCACATTGCCAAACACGATTCATGCAGTCTTTGACTTTGAAGTCGAGTTTAGGACCATAAAACGCTCCATCTCCTGGATTGATTTTGAATTCTTTGCCACTATTGATGCAAATTTCTTTTAATATTCTTTCAGATTCGTTCCAAATATCAATGCTTCCGATATATCCTTCTTCTGGGCGTGTTGATAATTCAATATTGTAATTAAGACCAAACATTGAATAAATTTCATCATATAGTTTTAAAATTGATTTAATTTCAGAAGCTATTTGATCTGGACGGACAAATGTATGAGCGTCGTCTTGAGTAAATGAACGAACTCTAAATAATCCGTTTAAAGCACCTGAAGCTTCGTAACGGTGAACATGACCAAGTTCAGCATAGCGAAGTGGAAGTTCACGATAAGAATGAAGACCATTTTTATAACATAAAATTGCACCCGGACAATTCATTGGCTTAATGGCGAATTCATTGTCATCAATTTTTGTTGTATACATATTATCTTTATAATGATCCCAGTGTCCTGAGGTAATCCAGAGCTCTTTTGAAAGCATGATTGGAGTATCAATAAGAAGATAATCGTATTTTTGATGAACTTCTTTCCACATATTTTCTATTTGTGTTCTTAAAGTCATGCCATTTGGCAACCAGAATGGGAAGCCCGGTCCGTAATCTGAAAGCATGAACAAATTGAGTTCTTTTCCTAATTTTCTATGATCGCGAGCTTTTCTCTCTTCAAGCAATTTCAAATAATTATCAAGTTCATCTTTTCTTTCCCAAGATGTTCCATAAATTCTTTGGAGTTGTTTATTTTTGCTATTGCCTCGCCAATACGCTCCAGCGATGGAAAGAAGCTTGAAATGTTGAATTTTTCCGGTTCTTTCAATGTGTGGTCCAGCACATAAATCATAAAATTCACCTTGTGAATAGATTGTAATTGGACCTTCAATACCTTCAATTAATTCAAGCTTATACGGATTGTTAGCAAACAATTTTAAAGCTTCTTCCTTGCTTACTTCTTTGCGGACAAAAGGCATGTTTTTAGCAGCAATTTTGTGCATTTCTTTTTCAATTTCGCGAAGATTTTCTTCGTTTAATGTGAAAGGCAAATCCACATCATAATAAAAGCCATCTTCAATTGCAGGTCCAAATCCTAATTTTGCTTCAGGATAAAGATGCATGATTGCTTCAGCCATAAGATGACTTGTCGAATGGTTCAGTGTGTTTCTATCAACTGACATATTTATTTTCTCCTCGGGCAATTAAAAAACGCCCATATAAGGACGTCATAAACGCGGTACCACCTTATTTCGTATCTATAAGATACGCTCTTATTTTTGCTTTTAACGCAAGCATTACGTCTAAATTATTTCTTTAGAGACTCCGAAGTGGTATCAATTGAGAATTTTGAGAAACTTTCCAGCTACCGTTTCCTCTCTTGCAAAATTTATTCAATTGACGTGTCTTCATCAACGTCATTTATTAATATATTCTTAAAAAAAGAATAAATCAATCATTTTTAAGCATATCGAAGGCATAAACCGCCCCTCCGATAAGACCAGCATCCTCTTTGAATTGACATTCAACTAAATTTGATTCTGGATTTAATCTCTTTAAATCTTCAAAAAAGATATCTTTTGCTTTCATTACCCCACCTGTAATAGTAATAACTTCAGGATGATAACTATTTTGAACTAGATGAATGAAATCAGTAAGAACTTTTAACCAACTATTATAAATTGGCATAATATTTGGATTTCTTTGCTTTACTAATTCAAAGAATTCAGCAGCATCTGCGACTATAAAATCGTGTTCTTTGCAAAGACGAACAATGCCGTTACCACTTGTTAAATATTCATAATCAACATATTTTGGAGTCTTAATATCTTTATATAAGTAAGCAGTATGGCCAATTTCGGTAACATAATCTTGGATTTTTCCATCAATTGCAAGAGCGCCACCAATACCAGTTGAGATAGTGATGAAGAAGACACGGCTATAATGTTTGCCTTTTCCTAAAACTGCTTCAGCAAGACACGCAGTTTCAGCATCGTTTCTAACATAAATATCTTTTTTAATTCTTTCTTTGATAAATTCACCAATTTTAATATGGCTTATCCCGACATTTGGAAGAGTGATAATCTCATTTGTTGAGCGATCAACAACGCCTGGAACACCAGCACCAAAACATGCAACTTTTGAAACATCAAATTCCTCAATAATGCTTGCAATTGATTCCAAAAAATCTTCAGGGCTATTGCGAATAGTAGGTCGAATAACCACTTTTTCAATTTCATATCGCTCATTAATGAGAGCAAGTCTGGTGTTTGTGCCACCAATGTCGAAAGAAAGTACTCTTTTCATTATCTGTTTACCAATTTAATTACTTCAAGAAGATTGCGGTTAGGAATTCTTGGCATTGCTAACGCTTCTTCAATATCTATATGTACCATTTTATCATTTTTTATGCCAATACAAATACTTGTTTCGCCATTTACTAAAGCTTTTATTGCTTCAACGCCAAATTCGGTTGCTAAAATTCTATCGCGTGCAGATGGTGAACCACCTCTTTGAAGATGTCCAAGAACTTCGGCTCTTGTTTCGATACCGGTTTCTTTTTCAATATATTTAGCAACGTCATAGACATTTGCGAATTGCTTTTCACTAACAATAATAAGGGAGTGTTTTTTCTTACCGCCTTGTAATTGTCCTAATTTTTCAACGATTTGTTGTTCGTTCATTGGATGGTCTGCTGAAACGATCATTTCAACACCTTCAGCGATACCTGAATTGATTGCTAAATCGCCGCAGTGATTGCCCATGACTTCGATTAATGTGCAACGTTGATGTGATGTTGCGGTATCACGAATTTTATCAACGCATTCACAAATTGTATTTAAGCATGTATCATAGCCGATTGTATAATCGGTTGAAGCAATATCGTTATCGATTGTTCCTGGAAGTCCAATGGTGTTAATTCCTAAACGCGAAAGAGCTTGAGCCCCACGATATGAGCCATCTCCACCAATAACGATCAAACCATCAATGCCAATATTATTCAATATTTCGGCTGCTCTTTTTTGTACTTCTGGATTTTTAAATTCAGGAAGACGAGCACTATTTAATATTGTGCCGCCACGATTGATAATATCACTAACAAAATTACGATCAACTTGTTCAATTTTTCCGTTTAATAAACCTTTATAACCTTCATAGATTACAAACATGTCTAATCCGTATTTAATTCCAGTTCTAATAACTGCACGAATGCAGGCATTCATTCCAGGAGCATCGCCCCCTGATGTTAAAACAGCTACTTTATGTACCATAATAAAAATCCTCGCAATTATTATAAAAATAATTATATAGGTGTCAATAAAATATTAAAATATTTTTGTGTGGAAAAAATGTGGATAACCTGTTTGATTTTCAAAATTGTTTCGATGCAATCATTCTTGTATGCCCTTACATAAAAATGAGTTTTCCACATTAATTATTTTTCGAAAAAAGTAGGCAAATGAATTAATAGAAAATCATAGAATTGTGTGATAAGATTTTTACTATAAAAATTATGGAATATTTTTCGGTTAATGACATATATGAAATTAGACTTGCTAGTTTGATTAGCAATATCGATAAGGATGTAATCATTGAATTATATCAACCACTTATCGGTTCTATTTCAACAATTTTATATTTGTCACTTTTAAAACAAAAAAGAAATGAAGAAGACGAAGACGTTATTTTTACTCACGCTCAACTTGTTTCTTCAACTCAAATTGAACCTAATGCCCTTGAAACTTCAATGAATAGTTTGGAGGCGGTCGGTTTATTGAGAAGTTATGTAAAGCGCGGCGAAAATAACAATAATTATATTTATGTTTTATACGCTCCAAAAACACCTAAAGAATTTTTCGATGACGTCTTGTTTAAAGGCCTTTTGGTGCAATCAATCGGCGAAAAAGAAGCTAAAAGATTAGCAGAGCATTATCGCGTTGATTTAAAAATCCCAAGTGATTATCAAGAAAAGTCAGCTTCTTTTGTCGATGTTTTTAATCCTGATTACGATTCCTCATCATTTAGAAAAGATTTTGGCAAAGATATTTTAGGTCATGAAAGCGGACGTGTTAAAATCGCATTCTCCTATGATTTATTTTTTAAATCATTATATGAAAATTCTATGATTAAAAATGATTCTCTTTCAAAGAAAGACATCAAAGAAATTGAAAGAATTTCAACTCTTTTTGGACTTGATGAAAAAACGATGGCGATGCTTGTTATCGATACATATAATCCTAATAGTGAAAATCACCTTGATTATCAACTACTTGTTGAAAAAGCCAAAGAGCAAGTTCGTTACCCATTCCTTCAAAAGAAAATTAGAGGCCGTTCAAAATTAAGTGGTGATGGAATAATCAATAAAAAGATCCGATTAATGGAAAAAACTTCTCCTGCTAATTGGCTAAAATTGTTGCAAAACAACACAACGCCTGCAAATGCTGATTTAAACATTGTTAATGATTTATCATTAAATTATGGTTTTTCTAATGGTGTTATCAATGCTATTGTTGATTATGTTTTACATAAAAACAAAAACATTTTATCGAAAAATTATTGTGAAAAAATCGCTTCTTCTCTTGCTAGAGAGAATATTAGTGTTACCGTTGACGCTATGAATTATTTAAACAAAATCACAATTTTATCGAAAAATAATAATGCAACAAAAAATATTGAACCAAAAGACGAAAAAACTGATTCTAAAAATGAAAAAGAATCATCTTTAAGTGACAGTGAAATGGAAGATATTTTAAAATTATTTGATGGGAATAAATAAATGAAAGAATTTGATCCAAAATATATAGTAAATGAAGATTATAATAAGGACGAATCTTTAGATTCGTATATTCTTTCATTAATGAAAGAATTAAAAAACGACACCGATTGTTTAAATTCCATCAAGCATTTAAATTTGCTTAAAAGCGAAGTTAAAAATAATATTGGAAAACTCAACGATTATCGTTTGGATTTTAATGTATGCAAATCTTGCCCAGGAATTGATAAATGTCCAAAAGAAAATAAAAGAACAAAAGCAAAAATTGTAAGAAACGGCAAAATATTACGCCTTGATTATGAACCTTGCGATAAAGCTATTGAAGAATTAAAAATTGATAATTATTACATTTGTGATGATTTCCCGAAAGAATGGAAAAATTCCACTCTCCGTCAATTAGATTTATCTGATACACGAAAACAACTCATCAAAAAATACTCGTCATTTATAAAAGGCGATAGTTCAAGTTGGCTTTATATTTTTGGTAATCATAAAGTCGGAAAATCTTTTATTGCTGTAACATTTGCAAACGAATTTATTCGTTTGTTTAAGAAAAATGTTGCAGTTGTATCAACCCCAAATTTATTTAGATATTTATCAGATATTTATTATAAAGATAAAGAAAAATTCAATAAAATTTTTGATTTGCTATCAAATGTTGATTTTCTTATTCTTGATGATTTTGGTAATGAATACAAAAATGAATTTAGTCGCGATAATATCACAATTCCACTTTTAAGCAATCGTTCAAATAAAGAACTTTTCACTATTTTCACATCACAATTTTCAATAGATGAAGTTCGTCAATTATATTCGATTGGTAAAGTTGGCGGGGCTATTAGAGGAAGGCAAATCGAAAGCTTGTTGAAAACAATGTGTGAAAAAGAATTTGACCTTACTGGTGCTTCTTTATATCGCAAATAAGTGATTTTATCTTTTTGTTTAGATTATTGACTGTGGAACTATTATCAATAACATAGTCAATTTTATTTTTGTCTAATTGCTCATAAAAAGATTGATTTATTCTTAGATATGATTCATATTGACCATTTCTTTTTAATAATCTTTCTTTTTGGATTTTTTCATCAATTGTTAGAAGCACTATTTTATCACAATATTCATCGCATTTTGCTTGGAACAAAAGTGGGATTTCTAAAAATAAAAGTTCTCGATCAATATTGTTTATGATAAATTCATTAACTCTATCATTAACGATTTTATATAAATATTCTTCGATTATTTTTTTATCTTTAGGACTATCTATAAAAGTTTTTAACAATTCTTGGCGATCAATTTTATTATCTTTGATAATAATAGAAGGCACTAATTGTTTTAATTTTTTAATTATCGCTTTGTCTTCGTATAAATCATGTACGCATTTGTCGGCGTTAAAAATTTTATAGCCAAGTTCATTTATATAATTACAAAAAGTAGTCTTGCCTGACGCAACAGGACCTAAAACTCCAATAATTTCGGTGTTATTTAATTTTTGACAATGTGGGCAATAGCAACTACTTCTTCCGTTAATGAATATCCGCTTAATTGGATAATTGCATTCGCGGCAATTTTCATCTTTTCTTCCATAAACGTTTAAATGAACTTGAAAGTTACCATTTACCCCTTTATCAGGATGATAAGATTTTATTGTTGATCCGCCTTCATTAATTGCTTTTTGCAAAATAATTTTTGCATTATTTAATATATTTTTATAATTTTCATCGGTAAGCGAATTAGCTTTATTTAAAGGATGAATTTTACTTTTAAACAATATTTCGTCAGCATAAATATTGCCAATACCAGAAATAATACTTTGATCAAGTAGAGCAGTTTTTATAGGAATTATTTTATTTTTATAGCCATCTTTTAAAAGGTGATAATCATCAACCATGAAAGGATCTGGGCCTACATTTTTAAGCGGCGTCTCTGTTAAATAAGTATTGCTATCGCATAACTTTAAAATGCCAAATTTACGTGTGTCGTTATAGGCTAAATATGTTTCGTCATTTAAATAAAATATCGCAATATCGTGTTTTTCAAATGGTTCATCAATTTTTCTTAAGAAAAATTTGCCTTCCATTCTTAAATGAACAATAAGTTTAATTTCTTGATAAAAATTAAAAACTAGAAATTTTCCATATCTTGTAATATTTTGAATCTTTTTATTTTTCAATGTATCGACAAAATAATTTTTATCATTTAATACATTTTTTTCTCTAATAATTAAAACATCTGTTATTGTTTTATTTTTTAGCAAATTTGTTAAATGTCTAGTTATTGTTTCAACTTCTGGTAATTCTGGCATTATTTACAATCGTACCAACTATGGCCGATTCCTCCATTTACTTCTAGTTTTACGGAAAGTGGTAAAGCATTTTCCATAATATCTTTGATTAGAGTTTGCGCCATTTCGATTTCATCGCTTGGCACTTTAAAAAGCAATTCGTCATGGATTTGAAGTATCATTTTTGTTTTCATTTTCTTTTCTTTTAATGCTTCATCAATTTTTATCATAGCGATCTTTATTAAATCGGCGGCTGTTCCTTGAATTGGAGCATTCATTGCGGCGCGACGAGCAAATTCTCTTATTTGATAATTTGAATCATGAACTTCGCGTAAATATCTTCTTCGACCAAGCATAGTTGTAACATATCCATTTTTAATCGCATCATCGGAAACTTTTTTGAAATATAAAGCGACTTCAGGATATGCATCATAAAAAGCGTTGATAATCGTCTTTGCATTGCTTAATGATGTGTTGATTTGCTCGGCAAGACCCCAATCAGAAATTCCATAAATAATTCCGAAGTTAACGGCTTTTGCTCTGCGTCTTTCCTCACTTGTTGGATTATCAATTCCGAATATTTTTTTAGCAGTCGAAGAGTGAATATCTTCGTTTTTTGAAAATGAATTAATGAGTGATTCACAGTTAGATAAAGATGCTAAAATGCGCAACTCAATTTGCGAATAATCAAGTGATAATATTGAATAATTATTATCATGATAATAAAATGCTTTTTTGATTTGCTTACTTTCTTCGTCGCGAGTGGAAATATTTTGAAGATTCGGTTCGCTTGAAGACAATCTTCCGGTTGATGTTAAAGCTTGGTTAAAAATGGTGTGAATTTTCCCGTCGTCTTTAACATGACCTGCTAAACTAGTTACATAAGTTGACATTAATTTTGCGTATTTTCGATATTGTAAAATATTATCAACGATTGGATGATATTTTCTTAATTCATTAAGGACTTCAACAGAAGTTGACATCTTTTTGTCTAAGGGTTTTAATCCGAGCTTATTAAATAAAATATCTCCAACTTGCTTTGGCGAATCGATATTGAATTGTTCACCCGCTAAATCATATATTGCGTTTTTATATTTTTCTAATTCAAATTGAAAAGATTTGCCTAGCTCGATGAGCATGTTTTTATCAAGTGGGAATCCTTCAATTTCCATTTCTGCTAATACGCCTGCTAATTTGATATCAATGTCTTTATATAATTTCAAACAACCCAATTTTTCTATCTCAGAAAAAGCTTTTGGAGCGCACTTTAATGCATAATATGCAATCTCTATACTTGATTTGCTATCTTGATTATCAAATAAAGAAATTTGTCTATCTTCTTTTTTAATATTAAAGCCAAAATAACGATATATTGCATATACATCTTCTTTGAAAGATGTATCAATGACATACATTGCTAATAAAGCATCAAATTCAAGGCCATTGATTTCGATACCAAATCGATTAAGCATTACTTTAATAGCTTTAAAATCAAAACAATATTTCTTGATATCGCTTGATTTCAATAATTGTTTTAAAGCTTCATCATTTTTTGCATTTTCAATATCAATGTAATAAGAATTTCCATTAATCGTTAAAGCAATTCCATATAAATTTGCTAAATTATAATTTCCAGAATCTTTATCTAAAGCGATGCCTATTTTATTTGTCTTGATATCAACATCTTTTAAAGATGCAACTGTGACATATTCAATATTGTTTTGTTCATTGTTTTTGCAAAGTTTAGGAGGAAGTCTATTCAAGAATTGTTTTAATTCATATTTATTTGCAAATTGATTAACATTATCAAATTCATACCCTTGATAAATTGTGTCTTCAACTGTAAAAGGTAATTCGACATCGAGTAATATTTGGGCTAAATGGTAACATTTTCTTCCCAATTCAACATTTTCTACGATTGATTGACCGACTTTCGATTTCATTGATTTTGCTGCTTCATAAATGCTTTCAAAATCACCGTATTCTTGAATTAATTTAACAGCAGTTTTATCGCCAACTCCTGGAATGCCTGGCAAATTATCGCTTGAATCGCCTCTTAGAGCTTTAAAATCGATAATTTGAAGTGGCTCAAATCCATATGTTTCTTTCATATTAGATTTGTTCATTATGGTAATATTGCTCATGCCAGTTTTAAGAAGATGGATTGAGATATTATCATCAATTAATTGAAGATAATCCTTATCAGATGTGTAGATTATTACTTCGTAATTCTCTTTTGCAGCCTTTTTCGCGTATGTTCCACATAAATCATCAGCTTCATAGCCTTCTTTTTCATAAGTAAAAATGTTTAAAGATTTTAAAAATTCACGCGCGATTGGCATTTGAATCTTCAATTCTTCAGGGCATTCTTTGCGGTTAGCTTTATAGTCTTTATCTTCTTTGTGACGGAATGTTGCTTTTCCGGTGTCAAAACCGACAAAAATACAATCATCTTGATGAAGATTAGATAAGATTTTATTAAGCATATTGCTGAATGCAAAAATTGCATTAGTAGGTATGCCTTCTTTTGTTTTCATGATGGTTGGATTTGGACCATATGCAGTAGCATAATATGCCCTAAATAATAATGAATTACCATCAATTACATACGCTTTAGCCATCGAGTTTATCTCCTAATTCAAATATTTTTTCGATATAGAAATCATTTTTTAAAGATCGATATCTTCCTTTAATGATTATTATTGTATTTTTCTTTAATGCATTTATTGATAATTTATAAGGTTCTGAAAAAAGAGCAAATTCTTGTTCGGTTGAATCATCAAAAACGTTGATAAACGCCATTGAGGATCCGTTTTTTGTTGTTATTGTTTTCATGCTTCTAAGTAAGCAAGGCACAAAGATTGTATTATTCGTATTTTTGATATTCAAAAGATTTGTGAATTTGATATTGTAACGACTATTACATATCGATAATGGTGATATCGAAAAAGACGATTTTAAAACATCAATTTCTTTATTAAAGTTGAATAATAAATCATCTTGGGCTTGGATCATAATCGGCTTTTCAAGTTTGATAAAACCGCCCATATTATCGCTTGAGACACTTGCAAAGTTTAAGGCATTAGCAAGATTTTTTCTCATCGTTGCTCTTGAAGGGCATAAAATGTCAAGGGAACCGCTATCGATTAAGGCGCTTAATTCTTTAGAATTAATACGATATTTGCTGAGACGCAATACGACATCATAAAAATCTAGAAATGGTCCATTATTTCTTTCCAATATTATCGATTTTGTAAGCATTGTCGATATTCCTTGGATCATTGTTAAAGGGCAAATAATTGAATTATTATCAATTGAATAATTAAACGTAGATTTATTGATATTTGGACCTTTAATTGATATATTGCTTTCTTTAATTTCGCCAATTGTTTCTAGATAATGGACGCTATCAGAATAAGACAAAACAGAACAATAAAATTCAAGAGGATAATAATATTTCAAATAAGCCATTTTGCATGTTAATGATGCATAACCTATCGCGTGAGATTTATTAAATCCATAATCGCCAAATTTTTCAATTTTAGTGAATAATTTTTCTGCAAAATCTTGCGAATAGCCATTTTTAATCGCGCCATCAATAAAATCTTTGCGATAAGAGACAAGCTTATCTGCTTTCTTTTTCGAAATCGCGCTTCTTAATAAATCAGCATGAGCAAAATCAAAAGAAGCAATCTTATTAGCGATTTGCATGATTTGCTCTTGATAGACAATTGTGCCATACGTTTCTTTTAAAATATTATTTAATTCCGCGCTTGAATATGTCGCTACCATTTTATTATTTTTTCGTTTTGCAAAGGCGACAATGTTATCCATAGGACCTGGTCGATATAAGGCAATAATAGTGGCAACATCAATAAATGATGTTGGCTTAATAAAAGAAATAGTTTTTCTCATACCAACTGATTCAAGTTGGAATAAGCCCATGGTCTTATTTTTTGCAATTAAATTAATTGCATTTTTATCATCATATGGAATTTGATCAAGAGTTAAGTCGATATTTTTATTTTGCTTAACAAGCGCTAAACAATTTTTGACAATTGATAAATTTGCGATGCTTAAAATATCTATCTTAAGCAAATTTTGTTGTTCGATATATTCTTTTTCGAATTGGATTATGTATTTGTTATCAGCTGGATATAAAAGAAGTGGTGCAACATTGTTTAATGGTTCATTATTTATCACTATTCCCGCGGCGTGAAGGCCATATTGACGTGGCAATCCATCTAATTTGCTAGCTAAAGAGACGATTTCTAAATAATATTTATCATCATCGACTAGCTTTCTAAATGATTCATCTTTTTTGTATATTTCTTTAAGTGATAATTTATCATAATCATTTTTCGTGATAATTGATGAAAATAATTCAATATGACGTTCTTCATACCCAAAAATTCTGCCAACATCTTTTAATGATTGTTTTGCGCCAAAACGTTGGATGGCAATAATTTTAGCAACATTATTTAAACCGTATTTCTCTTCTATATAAGATACAACTTCATTGCGTCTTGCATCTTCAATGTCAATGTCAATATCTGGCATTGATTGACGCTGTTCGTTCAAAAATCTTTCAAAAATTAAATTATATTTAATTGGGTCAATTTTTGTAATGTTTAAACAATACGCAACAAGAGATCCAACTGCGCTTCCTCTTCCAGGACCAACAACAATTTGTTTTGATTGAGCAAAATTAATAAAATCTTGGACTAATAAAAAATAATCACAATACCCCATTTTGCTGATGACATTTAATTCTTTTTCTAAACGGGCTTTGTAAACATCAGAATCAAGGCCTTTTTTAATTAAATTTTCATAGCATAATTTACGAAGATATTGTTCACTAGATAATCCTTCGTCATTATGGAAAATAGACATTTTGCCTCGTGGCGAAGCAAAATTAAAATCAATTTCTTTAATAAGAGAATGAATTAGAGCAATTTCTTCTTTTTTATATATAGCAAGATATTCACTTTCGCTTTTTAAATATTGCTCGCCTTCATATGTTTTAAAATCTAATTTTTCTTTGTTTTCAATAGCTTCAAGCATTTTGATAACTATCGCATCATTTTTCTTTAAATATTTTATGTGTGGAAAAGCGATTAGATCGTAAGCATAATCTTCTGTAAATTGTCTAATCATATTCATTTTGTCTAATCTTGTAATATCTAAACCAATCACAAATTTTTCAATTCCTTTTGCGATTTTTGCTAACGTTTTTATTGTTTCATCATTAACAATATCAAAGATATTATTTTTTGAATCAAATATTACAAAACATCCGGAAAAATATGCTTTCGCAACCTCAAGCGATATTTTTTCGCTTTGAATTCTTGCAAAAAGCGCGCATAAATTTCTATAGCCAGTTTCATTTAAAATAATGAATGAAAAATTATATGATTCGATATTTAGATCTAATCCGAATATCGGTTTTAAATTATTCTTTTTCGCTAAATCATTAAATTTTGGTAAACCGCAAAAAGAATTAATATCCATCATGCCAACAGTGTCATAGCTTAATTTTGTTGCAAGCAAAATATAATCATTGATTTTTATTCCGCTTTTTAATATTGAATAACCGCTATTGACGTGGAGAGGGATAAATTTCATATATTAATTTTAATATATCTAAAAATAAAAAAGTATCATTTTTTGATACTTTCTTAATTTTTGAGACTAATAATGCATATCAAGGAAGCAAATTATCTAAATCGCTAATAAGATTATCTACTTCATCAAGTGAATTAAGCCTTGCGCCAGATGCGCATTTATGGCCTCCTCCTTGATATTTCATCGCAACTTTTTCAATATCGATTCCGTTGCTTCTTAAAGATACTCGATAATTGTTTTTTAAATAATCAAAGGAAATGCTAAGATAAATTTTTACGCCTTCTAAATTAGAAAATAAATAGAGGCATTCTTTTGCTCTTTCACATGGAAGATGAAGCATTTCCAAATCTTTTTTATCAAGAATATAATAAGCAACATTTTTCTTTGATAATTTATAGTTATCTAAAACCCACTTAATAAAATTAAGTGATGATAAATTATCTTCATACATCTCGTTATATATTTTTGGCAAATTTAACCCTATTTCCACAAGACTTGTTGCTATTTGGAATGTATGAGCGTCTACCTCTTCGTTTAAGAAACGATTCGAATCACCTACAATTGCTTTATATAAATAAGCTGCGCACGTAGATGAAATTTTATAATCTTTAAAATAAAGAAGCATATCTGCTAATAATTCGCCACACGCAGAATTATCTTCTTTAACAATATTTATATCGCCGTAGCGATCTACTTCAGGGTGATGATCGATTTTAATAATTCTTTTAGCTTTAAAAACTCTTTCATCACTAATTCTATTTTTCTTTGCAGTATCTAAAACAATAGCGAGAAAATCTTCTTCAAAGAAGGAATCATTAACTTCTTCCATGTATGGAAAGCATTTCGGACATAAATGAACATGATTCTCTCCGACATAAACTATATTTTTATCAGAAAAATTGTCTTTGAGCCAAGTTGCTAATGCAAGTTGAGAACCTAGTGCATCATAATCTGGTCTTACATGGCGAAAAATAACAATATTTTCAAATTGCTTAATTGTTTTTAATACTTTGTTATATTTATTAATAAATTCATTATACATAAAACGACAATAAAAGGCGGTGATGACCGCCTTAATTATTATTTTTTTATTCTTCGACGTAGCTTCTCATGTCTTGGACTGAGAACCAGGCACCGACATCGGTTTCATCAGCTTCACGATATTCAGTTGTATCTGGTAAGTTGGAAAGACTGTAATTTGAGAAATTACGAGTTTCGTTTTCGAATTTTTCGTAAGTATGTGGCAATTGGCTCAAGATTTGACCAGTAAACGGGTTAGGAATTTCTGAACCGTTATTAGTAATTGTTTCTGGTAAATAAAGATCTAATCCAGCAATATAATCTGCAGTTAAATCAACTTCTGGTACTGGGTCACCGGTTTTATAATTTCTATCTTTTAAAAGATAACGATAGTATCCAAAGTAAACAGCTTCTGCTGAGGCAACAATACCTTGATCGATTGTGAATGCATATCTAACGTTAATACCCATATCGACATATAAACCATCGTAATCGCTGGTTTCTTTTGTTAATGGGTTGGCATATTCTGTGTCGGTTTCGGCATATTCCCAACCCCAATATCTTTCAGCAGAATATAAATCAAATTTTAATCTGCCATCGAAGCTAACTTTAAGAGTGCCATCTTCGCCTTTAACAGCTTTGTATTCACTGACAGGATTAACGCCTTGAGCGCTGCTATAACCTTCATATAATTGGCTAACATCAGAAATCATTGATAACAAGTTTGATGATGTTTTTGGTCCTTCGTTATATTTGTCCATAATACCTTCTGCAGTTTCTCTTGAGAATGCGAATGAATATGGATCGGTTGCACTATTATTTCTTGTATAAATATAATTTGCAGTTCCTTTTTCTTCATCTAAATAGATGTATTCTTTGGCTTTATATTCAACTTTAGTAGTGGAAAAACCTTCGCTGTCATCATCTTTAACTTGATTCTTATCGTATGGATAATTTTTGAATGTTTCATTACATACGACAACGTTATTGTTATAACGTTTGTATTCGATTGTTTGTTGCAAATTACGAACAATACTTTCGTAATCTTCTTCAGGTTGGCCAGGACCGACAAGCCAATAAGGTGTGTAGTCTTTCATCGTGTAAGTTGAATGAGTAATTTTGCTATCGTTGATATCATAAAGATTTTCGTTAAAAATATGATCAACTTGTTCTTGTGTAACTTCTCCAACTTTTAATCCTTTGACATATTTTGTTAATGCATCTTCTGATGAGCATCCAGTTGCTGTTGATATGGCAAGAAGAGCTGTAGGAAGTAATGCGATATAACTCTTTTTCATAAAATTTCCTCCTATGTAGTCTTAAAAATAATAATAAATAAAATTTATTTGTCAACTACGGATTATTTATTAAAAATCAAAATCAAAAAGTCTAAACATAGTTTTCTTGATAAAAAATTTTTTGCTCAATCAAGAACAAAAAAGACGATAAATTTCTTATTAAAAAATAGTAAAAAATCACAAATAAAAAGCACTCCTAAGAGTGCTAAATATTTTTCTATTTACATTATTTAATGTAATAACTATATGTATCGCGTGCAATCATCACTTCTTCATCAGTTGGAATAACAACAACTTTTATCTTACTGTTTTCAGTTGATATTAACGCTTCTTGTCCACGCAAATCTTTATTCTTCTCTTCATCGATTTCAACGCCTAAAGCATCTTTAATTTCATCGACAACTTCTTTTCGTGTGCGTGGTGAATTTTCCCCAATTCCTGCTGAGAAAATGATAAGATCCGCTCCACCTAATCTAACATAATATTGACCGATGAAATCAGCGATTCTTCTGATGAATAATTTATTTGATAAAATGGCTTGTTCATTTCCTTCATCGACTGCTGCTAAAACATCGCGTGAATCATTGCTGACGCCGCTAACTCCTAAAAAGCCTGATTGCTTATTGAAGATTTGATACATTTCTTCAACACTTTTGCCTGTGCATTTACATAAATAATTCATGACGGATGGATCTAAATCACCAGTTCTCGTACCCATCATAATACCACCAAGAGGGGTGAGGCCCATTGATGTTGCAACGCATTTTCCATCTTTTATAGCGGTGATTGAAGCTCCACTTCCGATATGACAAGAAATGATTTTTGGATGTTTGACGCCTTTTAAATAATTAAGACCGACTTCTGATAAATATTTATGACTTGTTCCGTGCGCGCCGTAACGTCTGCAATCATATTTTGTTGTGTATTCATATGGAATTGGAAATACATAATCTTCTGGTTCCATTGTTTGATGGAATGCTGTATCAAAAACAGCGACGTTTATAACATTAGGTAAAATCTTTTTGAATGCTCTAAAGCCAACTAAGTGGGCTTTGTTATGAAGTGGGGCAAGCGGGATTAAAGATTCGATTTTATCTTCGGTATCTTTATTGAAAAGTTCACTCTTCGAGAAATATTTTCCACCTTGAACAACGCGGTGTCCAACACCTTTAATTTCATCCATAGATGAAACAATGCCTTTTTCAATCATTGCATTCACAACTAATTCAACTGCTTTTGCATGATCTAAAATAGGAAGAATAGTCTTTTCAGATTGACCATTCCATTTGATGCCAAAAATTGCATCTTCATGTCCTATTCTTTCTGCGTTGCCTGAACAGAGAACTTTCTCTTCAGGCATCTCATATAATTTAAATTTTAAGCTAGAACTTCCAGCATTAACTGCCATTATTTTTGCCATTTCTTAAACTCCTATTAACGATAAAATTATAGGTATTTTTGCTATGACATTCAATACTTGTTTTATAAGTCCTTTATACGCGCATACAAAAAGCGCTTACACGCATTTATATTCCTTTAATAATATGATATTATTATAAAAAATATGGCATACGGATTATTAAATGATTATTTATTAGGGCAAACAATTGATGCCTACAAATACTTCGGCGTTCACAAAGAAATTCGCGATGGCGTTGAAGGTTATGTCTTTAGATTATATGCTCCAATGGCGAAAGATGTTTCGGTCATCGGAGAATTCAATAATTGGAACCCAGTTGTTAATAAAATGAACTTGATTGATATTTCTGGCACATGGGAAATATTTATTCCTGGTGTTAAAGATTATCAAACATATAAATTCCATTTTTTAAATGCAAAAAATAATTACGTTAATAAAGCAGATCCGTTTGCGTTCTTTAGTGATTATAAGCCCGGTTCTTGTTCACGTATTTTTGATTATGCTAATTTTATTTGGCACGATTTAAAATACATGCAAAAAAGGACAAGAAATTTTGATAAACCGATGTCGATATATGAACTTCATGTCGGCAGTTGGAAAGGACAAGTTGATAATCGAAATTTATCATACGAAGAAGTTGCTGATTATCTTATTCCTTATATCAAAGAACATGGTTTTACTCACGTTGAATTGATGCCGATAGTCCAATATCCATTTGATGGTTCTTGGGGCTATCAAGCGACAGGATTTTTCTCTGTCGATTCTCGTTATGGCAATCCAAAACAGTTGATGAGTTTCATCGACAGAATGCACCAAGCAAATATCGGGGTAATTCTTGATTTTGCCCCTGTTCATTTCGCGGTGGATGATTTTGGTCTTATTGATTTTGATGGTGATTATTTGTTTGAATCAAAAGATCCAAAACGTCGATATTCACAATGGGGCAGTGTCTTATTTGATTTAGGAAAAGACCCGGTTCGCTCATTTTTGATGTCGGCCATGAATTATTTTGCTACTGAATTCCATTTCGATGGAATTAGAATGGACGCAGTTAGCAACATTATTTTCTATGACGGAAATAAAGATTTAGGTGAAAATCATGGAGCAATTGAATTTTTAAAGCGCACCAATTCTTATCTTCATAATCGTCATTCATCATTAATGATGATTGCAGAAGATAGCTCTGATTATTATGGAGTAACCAAACCTCTTGACCAATACGGTTTAGGATTTGATTATAAATGGGATTTAGGTTGGATGAATGATACTTTGAAATATTATCATCTTTATCCAATTTATAATAAATATGATCACAATAAACTAACTTTCTCAAAGGCTTATTATTTCAATGAGAATTTTATTCTTCCGTTCTCTCATGATGAATTAGTTC
>JALFFX010000047.1 GCA_022777645.1 Erysipelotrichaceae bacterium | reverse complement strand
AGACATGACATCACTAATCAAATTGTTTCGATCAGAACAAACAATTTTTATATCAACAGGATAATTTCCTTTTTGAATATTATCTTTCCAATAAACATCGATTAAACGCTTCTTATCAGCGATATTTGGACATTCTTTTCTATGAACAATTACCCCTTTTCCATGACTGATATAACCAACGATTTCATCACCTGGAATCGGTGTGCAGCAAGACGCTAAAGTGATGGCAATTTTTGATGCACCATTGACATAAACTGGGCAATGATCGTTTTGTAAATTTTCAGCTTTGTGGAGCTTTAATGGCTCTTCTTTTTGCTTCAAATTTAAGAAGTCAGCAATTGCGCCAGGAGATGGATTTCTTGCTGAAATTTTGATATAAAAATCTTCTAAATCAGTGGCTTTAAAGTTCTCTAAAACTTTTTCATTGTCGAGCAATTTATCGACTTCATTGCTATCGATATCAAAATTTTTGAAATGTTCGATACATGATTGTCGACCTTTGGCAATTTTATCTTCACGTAAAAAGTCCGCATTTTTCTTCATGATGAATTTGCGAATATGTGATTTTGCAAAAGATGTTGTGGCAATTTTTAGCCAGCTTTCATTAGGACCAGTGGATAATTTCGATGTTTTGATTTCGACAATATCACCAGTTTTTAATTCGGTGTTTAGTGGCACCATGATGTTATTCACAATCGCACCAACTGCTTTTTCAGCAACGCCAGTATGAATTTTATAAGCGAAATCAAGTGGCGTGGCACCAGGTGGTAAATCGATTACTTTACCCTTTGGGGTAAAACAATAGACATTAGCATTGAAAATATCATGTGATAATGAGCTTAAATATTCTTTAGCATTATCGCCTTCTTCTTCACTAATATTGACCAAATCTTTTAACCAGTGAAGCTTTTCCTCAATTTCTTTTTGCTCTTGTTTTGGATTGTAATTCGTGCCTTCTTTGTATCGCCAATGGGCAGCAATGCCGCTTTCAGCAACTTGATCCATTGCTTCTGTTCTTATTTGCACTTCAAATGTATTTCCATCGCCAGACAATATGCATGTGTGAAGCGATTGATACATATTTGGTTTTGGCATTGCAATATAATCTTTAAAACGCCCTGGTATTGGCTTAAATGTCGCATGAATTATACCCAAAATTTCATAACATTGTAGTTCGGTTTTGGTAATAATTCTAACTGCTAATAAATCAAAAATCTCTTCAGGTTTATGATGCTTTTCGTATATTTTTCGATATATAGAATATATCGATTTGACACGACTTTCCATTGTAAATGGAATATTATTTTCGAAAAGCATATCAGCGATACGCTTTGAAAATCCTTCCAATGATTTTTGACCGTATTTAATCTTCTTGTTAACGAAATTTAAAATTTCATTATATTCTTCTGGTTCGAGATATTTTAAAGATAAATTTTCTAATTCGCTTTTAATTGTATTAATACCAAGACGATGAGCAATAGGAACGAAGACCTCAATTGTTTCTTTAGCTAAAGCAATTTGACGATGAGCCGGCAAAGAATCAAGTGTTCTCATATTGTGAAGTCTATCGGCTAATTTAATGACAATAACGCGAACATCTTTTGCCATGCCCAAAAAGATTTTTCGATGATCTTCTGCAACGAAATCTTCTTCGCTTCTATGCGATAATTTTAAGCGTTGAATTTTAGTTAATGAATCGACAATACTAGCAACATCATCGCCGAATTCTTCCTTTAAATACTCCAGAGGAGTATCTGTATCTTCAACAACATCATGAAGAAGGCCCGCAATTAAAGTTGTTGGCCCACAATTTAATTCAGTCAAAATATAGCACACTTCGATGAGATGATGGATGTATGGTTCACCACTTCTTCTAAATTGGCTAGCATGTTTTTCTTTGGCTAAGTTATAAGCCTTTTCTATCATCTCTCGAGATGAAGGATTAGAAATATAGACGAAATATTTTTCTTTTACTTCATCAAATGTATGCAATTTGTTGTCTAATGATGTTCCTTCAATTCTTTCGTTCATATTGATATTATCTTATAATATTTAGCAATAAAAAACACCTATAATTTTTAGTTTATAAGTGTTTTTAGATATTTATCCTTTTATAAGTAAAGCGTGGAATCTAGTATTATATCTACTGACCTTTTTATGGCATATTCTTAAAGCTCTTACTTCTTTTCCATATGTCGTTAATTCTTCAGCAGTATATGAGATTTGATATTCGGTTTCAGTTTTTGTAAGAGAAGCAGTAACATTTTTCTTGCTTGCTTCAATCTCGGTGCCTGTATCATCAACAAGAATTGAAAATACTTCATAACCAGCATCAAATGCTTTATTTGAACTACCAGATAAAGTTGCGATGACATCAGCATTTTTATCGTTTGTAAACAATGCTTCAGTCTTGCTTAATTCGATGTAACCAATTACATCAGCAACCGATTGTTCTTGATAAAAATTACCACTTCCTGTTGTTAAATTTCCAAAATTAAATGTTCCAATAGTAGCAGATTCATCTCCATATGACCATTTTGCATGTGTTGTGTAAAGTGGCGTTAAAACATTCGCATTCATTGATGCAGTTTTGGTAATTGTATTATCAATTTTATAAGTAGCAGTAACATTAATTGGATAATTTTCTTGAGCACTTGCTGGAATATCTTCTGCTATGCTAATATCCATGAATCTTGTCATATCAACTACTGATTCATCAGAAAATGTTGCATTAACAACCAAATTTGAAACATCCCATTCGCTAGAATCGGTATATGCACTTACTTCTCCAGTAATTGCTAAATCTGCAATTGATAGAGGTTGCTTTTGATGATCATATGAAATCTTGATATATTCAAACAAAAGAGCGTTATTTGCTTTTAAAGCAAAATACGAATAATCGCTATCAAAACTATAATGTTTAATTAGTTCGCTTTGATCATAAACTAATGAACCGACCAAGTTCAAATTATCTAATGAAAGATCACTTACATTTAAGAATGGGTAATTTGAAGCGTAAATATCAATTCTTCTAGCAGATGATGTTGATGTGCCTGAATCAAATTTAACTTCAATATCTTTAACTGCACCAATACTTTTTGAAAGTACTAAACCAGCTGTATCGTTAAGGCCCATTATTGTACTTCCATCAGCGCCAGTAGCTTTTTTCAAACTACCATTGTAAACATTTCCGTTTCCGGAAGTATATGTTACTTCCTTATAAGTTGTTGTTAAAGAGAATAGATCACTTGTAATAACTTCTTCCTTAAATGCAAAGACCCTAAGTGAAAAGTCGATTGTCAAATTTTTAAAATGCGCAGTAGCAGTTACTTCATCGCCATCGTTTGCTGAACTCGTATCAACAATAACTTTATCGGCATTACGAACCGTTAATGAATTGTCACTCCATAAAATTTCAAGACGAACAGTTGTGGGATCGATTTCCGCTCCTTTTTTAATTGTTTCTGGTTTTTCAACAATACGTTTTATTTCGACTGCAGTAATTTCTTCAACAGTTGTTGATGTTGACTCACTTGTTGTTTCACTTGATGATGACCCCTCACTTGTTGAACTATCTTCAGAAGTGGAGATTTCGCTTGTTGTTGATGCAGTTGTGCTATCAGAAGATGAAACATCATTTGAACATCCGCACAATGTAAAACAAGCAATTAATAATGGTACTAATTTCTTTTTCATAGTCGTT
>JALFFX010000036.1 GCA_022777645.1 Erysipelotrichaceae bacterium | reverse complement strand
GATGTGAAGTTATTGTGTGAGACATTTCATATCGAAATTCCAAATGAGTATAGATAACTGCAAATAACAGTTTGTAGGGGAGTTCTGATACTCCCCTATAAAAATGGCTATTTATCAACTGTTTGTTGTGACATAGCCTTTAATAAAATTATTGGATTTATTTTTTCTTGATGGATACGCCGTTATTCATCTTTTTCTTTAGAAAGTGAATTACGATATCTACAAGTCCAATGATTATAATAGCAATTAATGAATATGCCAATATGTAATCCATTTCAACTGTGGTTGAAGCTATATAAATGAGTTTTCCAAGTCCTATCATAGAACTATTGCCTGCCAATATCTCACTCATTATAGCGACTTTCATGCCTAATCCAATACTTGATACTAAGCCGAGAATTATATAACTTTTTGAGAGAGGAAGGTAAATTTTAAATATTAATCTTAAATTTTTTGCCCCGTCTACTTTAGCAGCTTCTATTATTGATTTATCAACATTGTCAACGCCTGTAACAATCGCATCATATATAATTGGGAAGATAATTAAGAACACAATTATAATTGGGGCGATAGACGGCGCTAATAAGGCGATAATGATATAAATTATCGCAGCAGTAGGAATTGTTCTAAAAATAACTATAAATGGCCTAAAGAATGCTCTAAAAGAAGTTGATAAGCCACCAATAAGACCAAATATGATTCCTAGTAATGTTCCTGCTAATACAGAAAGTAATAATCTTCCCATTGTTCCGCCTATTGCGATATATATGTCTTTGTCGGCAAATAATGTGAAGAATAAAGGAACAACAACCTGTGGGCCAGGTAAAAGAGTTGTTTTAGCAATGACAGATATTATGTACCATAATAAAAAGACCCCAGCGATACCAAGGCTAGTCATAATAATAATTCGGTAACGCTTAAAGAGGTCTTTTATCTTTCTCATAACTCAACAAAATATTCGCTTGAAAATGTTGGTTTACCTAATGATTCTAAGAATTCGTTTGTATTAATTGAACGAGTTTGATCAACAAGACCAAATCCGTTTCTGCCATCTTTTTGTACTAATTTGACAACATTTGCATTAAAGCCAAAGCGGGCTGCTTGATCAGTCAATTCACCATAAAGGTTAATTGATGCTGCTGCTAAATCAGGATTGTTAACAGCTACTTCAATGTTATCAGAGACTTTCGACAATAATTCTCTTAATTTACCCTTTTTATTTTCAATAGCGTTTTGATGTACGAAGATACCAGCTTGAGAGATGCCGTCTTGTCCAGAATATTTTTTCCATTCTTCTTGAATGTTGCGGACAATGCTAACTTTTCCAAAAGTATCTGCATTTTGATCTTTCATTGCAGTTGTAAGAGCAGGTTCAGCAATAAATACATAATCAACATCTTGTCCAGAATATTTTCCAGTTTTAAGAGTTGCCAATGCATCTGTTGCACCAGCAACATAGTTGGCTTTGTTTTCAATATGCCAATATTCTCTGCAAAGAGTAGAATAGACAGCATCTGGGATTAAATTTTGTCCAAAGGAAACAACGACATCATCAGCAGTAGGAAGTGGATAAGTACCATGTTCATCAGGAGTTTTATTAATTCCCGCTAAAAAGAAGTTACCGCCAGTGATGATTTTTGCTAACTTATAGTTAGAATTGTTCTTTTTGATGCTATTAAGTCCGTTAATTGAATCGAATATAACAACATCATAGTCGTTTTTTTGAAGTTCAGCAGCAACATTTGTTGGAGTTGACGAAGTTACGAAATTTTCATTGTTTGCTTCGGTATAAAAAGCTAATGCAGGAGCGCCAGTTGGACAAATAATTTTTAATTCTTCTTCGGGAACTTGATTATTGCCGCATCCTGCAATCATTAATGCCATAAGTGGCAATACGAATAATTTTTTAGTCATTTAATAATTCCTCAATTGGTTCACCGATCATGTTATCAGCTTTCTTTAAGCCAAAATTCTTAAGAATGGTAGCACCGATATCGGCAAAAGTATCTCTTTCTTCTAAATAAGTACCATGCTCGAATGATTTGGAGTAAACAAGTAGAGGCACTTTTTCTCTTGTGTGATCTGTACCAGTATGAGTTGGGTCATTTCCGTGGTCTGCTGTGACCATTAATAAATCATCATCTTTGAGTACAGAAATCAATTCGCCTAACTGGACATCGAATTCTTCTAAGGCTTTACCATATCCTATAGGATTTCTTCTATGACCATATTCCGAATCAAATTCAACAAGGTTGACATAGCAAAGTCCTTCAAAGTCGTGATTTTTAGCTTCATCGATTGTCTTATTCATGCCATCTTTATTGCTAACAGTTTTTTGGGTTTTAACAACACCGACTTGATTGAAAATATCCGCGATTTTTCCAATGCAACTAACCATATAATGGTTATCTTGTAAAATATTCATAGCAGTAGTGCCGCTTGGGGAAACTGCTAAATCGTGTCTATTAGGAGTGCGCTTGAAATTTGTTTTGTTGTCGCCAACGAATGGGCGAGCAATAATTCTACCGACAAAATATTCTGGCTTCATGCAAATTTCACGAGCGATATCGCAGCATCTATATAATTCAGGAACACCAGTTGTTTCCTCGTGTGCTGCAATTTGAAGAACACTGTCGGCTGAAGTGTAAACAATTAATGAATTGTCACGTTTTTGTTCTTCGCCAAGCTCAACTAAAATTTCAGTTCCGCTTGCAGCTTTGTTTCCAATAACCTTATGACCGGTTTTTTCTTCTAGTTCTTTTATTAGTGATTCTGGAAAACCGGTATCAGTAAATGTTTGAAATGGCTTGGTTGTAAGTATGCCCATCATTTCCCAGTGGCCAGTCATTGTATCTTTGCCTGCGCTTCTTTCGCGAAGTCTCATGCAATAGCTATGAGGGTGTGCAACCTTAGTTGTACCAAGAATTGGGGCTAAGTCACCTAAGCCCATGGAATTCATAACTGGAACATTTAATCCATTGCATCTTTCTGCGGTGTGGACAAATGTGTTTGTGCCTTTATCATTAAATTTATCGGCATCTGGCATTTCACCAATACCGACTGAATCAGTAACGATTACAAATATCCTTTTAAATTTTTTCATAAAATGCCTCCATTTTTTAGGACCGATAATTATATTATCTTATTTTCGCTTTTCATACAAATCATACGCACTTAAAATTCGCTTTGTTGATATATTTGTGTATATTTGAGTTGTTGCAATATTGCTATGTCCTAGCATTTTTTGAACCGCTCTTAATTCTGCACCATTTTCAAGCATATGTGTTGCAAAGCAGTGCCTTAAGGTATGTGGACTTATTTCTTTATTTATTCCGGCTTCTTTTGCGTATTTTTTAATTTGCATAAAGAAATATTGACGTGATAATGGTTTTCCATATCTATTCAAAAATAGATAATTTGTGCGACTATGACCTTTGATTTTACATCTGCCATTTTTTATATACTCATTTACATATTCAAGTGCATATTCCCCCAAAGGGACTTTTCTTTGCTTGTTTCCCTTACCAATTATTTCCACTATTCCTCTTTCAAAATTTAGTTGATCAAGTTTTAAAGATAGTAATTCACTTACTCTAAGACCAGATGAATACATTGTTTCGAGCATTGCTTTATCTCTTTTTCCATCAACTTTGTTAATATTTGGTGCTTCTAATAACTCTTCTACCTCTTCAATAGATAAGGCAACAGGTAATTTTTTAATAGCCTTAGGAGTTTTAATTTTTAAATCTAAAGGATTGATTATTCCTTCTCTTTCTAAAAACAAATATAAATTTTTTGTTGATGATATTCGTCTAATAATAGTAGAAGATGATAGAAAACGACGCGATTCCAATTTGATAAAGTCGGTTATGTCATTCGCATTAAATTCATCGGTGTCTTCTTTTTTTAACACTTTAAAAAATTCGTTGAGGTCATAATGATAAGAAAGAATCGTATCATTGCTAACGCCTTTTTCAACGCGTAAATATTTAAAATATTTATCTATTGCTTCTTCGATTTGCATTTTTTACTATTTACGCCTTCTCTTGCTGTCATGAAAACATTTTTGTTCATCTTTTTATTTAATTCATCAATTAAAGAATGTGTTTTATTTGATTTGTTATTATTAAAAATCGACATCTGTTCTAAGTTGTCATTAAAGTCAATTAGATTTTGTAAGCTAACGCCGACAAGTCTAATCATCTTTGTCTCATCAAAATTGCGATCAAATAAAGAGACTACACCATTTTTAATAATTGTTGAGTTATCAGTAAATTTTGATAGATTTTTCGAACGTGTAATCGATTTAAAATCACTGTCTTTTAAGGTAATCTGGATTGTATTTGTTAATTTGTTCGATGATTTTAAACGATTTATTGTTTCATCAGCGATGTTTAATAATTCATTTTTTAATTCATCATAATTATTGCTATCGCAAACAAGAGTTTTGCTATTACCGATTGATTTTGGATCAAAAGGTTCAACATTAACAACATCACTGCTTTCGCCATCTAAGCAATCTTTAACATAAAAATACGTTTTCCCGAATCTTTTGATCATTTTCGGGTCATCACTAAATATTAACTTTGCTAAATCGCCAATAGTGTTAATGCCTTCATTTTTAAGTTCAGGAGCAGTTTTTTTGCCAATCCCAAAAAAGTCATCTATTGGAAGAGGATATATTATATCCTTAATCTTTTCCTTTGGTATAAATGTTAATCCCATCGGTTTTTTTATATCGCTACCCATTTTTGCTAAGAATTTGGTTGGTCCGACACCGATTGAGCATTTAAGTTGTGTTTTATCAAATAACGCTTTTTGGAACCTTTTTAAATATGAAGGGAAATCTAATATTTCATTTGCTTTGCGAGTTGCGTCAACAAAACATTCATCAATAGAAGCAATTTCTATTATTGGAAATATTTTTTTCACAAATTCAAAGAATTCGTTTGATTTCTTTTCGTAAAATTTATAATCTCCAGGCAATAAAATAGCTTCTGGACATAATATAGTGGCTTTATATGTTGGCATTCCTGATCTCACACCAAAACTTCTAGCTTTATATGAGCATGTCGACACTATTCCGCCTCTCCCTTGATGTCCAATTATTGTCGCTTTATCAACGAGAGTTGGATTTTTAATTTCTTCGCATCGCACAAAGAAGGCGTTTAAATCGATATGAAGAATAACTTTTTCCATATCGATATTTTAAAAAATAAAATATAATAGTTCAATATTATGTTAACTAAATAATATTTTGCTTTATAAAAGCAACCATTTGTGATGGCAATAATTGATATTTTTCTAATTGAGCATTCTTTGTTGCCTTTGTCACGAATTCATTTTCGACGCAACGTGAGAAAAGACGACCCTTAAAACCATTCTTGAATAATTCACTTCTAAGAAAATCTACCAATCCCAATTCAGTGGAATATGGATCGTAGATAAATATTGTTTCCATTTCGAGAAGTTTGTTTAAAGTTAAATTATCGATTTTATTTAAAAATAAAGCATTGAATATATTGCAATTAATTTTCTCTTCATTAATAAGCGTTTCGAGTTCTCTTAATAAAGGTCCAACGCCGACAACTGCGACTTTGCTATTATCTTTTTTAAGGTGCAGCCAACTATTTAACAAAATTTCTTCATCTTTATAATTTTCTTCTAATTTTGTAATAGTACGAGGAATTCGGATGAAAAATGGGCCATTATTATCTAAAGATAATTTATATAATTTATTAGCCTCGTTAATTGTTGAAGCCATTGCAATTGTTGTGTTTGGAATTGTTCTTAAAAATGCGACATCATATATGCCTTGATGTGTTTCACCATCTTCACCAATTAAACCAGAGCGTTCGATTAAAAATGTCACGTTAGCGTTTATTCTTGCTAAGTCATGAATAATTTCATCATATGATCTTTGTAAGAACGTAGAATAAATGCTTATGATTGGATGATATGAGTTTAAGCAGAGCCCACTTGCTAATGTCACTGCGTGTTCCTCACTAATCCCAACATCTAATGTACGATTTTTGAATTTCTCGAAAGCTTCATCTAATCCGGCGCCTTTTATTGTTGCAGGAGAAATTAAAAATAATTTCTCATTTGCTTCCATTTCTCGAATAGTTATATCGCTATAAATATGTGACCAAGAAGCATAACCTTCGTGCATATTTTTTGGAATACCAGTTTCGATTTCAAAAGGAGTAACGCCATGCCAATAACCAGTTTGATCATTTTCTGCAGGCTTATAGCCTTTCCCTTTTGTCGTACAAACATGTACAACAACTGATTTAGTTGTATTTTTTGCTCTGGCTAAGGCTTTTTCGATGGCTTTTATGTTATGTCCGTCCACAGGTCCAATATAAGAAAAACCCATATCGATAAAAATATTTGGTTTGATTAATTTTGATTTAAGCCAGTTTTTAATCTTACTTGTAAAAGCAAAAATGCGCTTACCAAATTTTGTCTTTGACAAAGAATTTTTATATTTCACTTTGAAATTATTGTATCCAGCGCCTGAAGATATTTTGGTGAATAATTTATTAATACCTCCGGTAGGTTTTGAGATAGACATGCCATTATCATTAAGAACAATAATAATTTTATTATTATTTGGAGCAATATTATTCAAAGCTTCCAAAGCAAGTCCAGACACAATTGAAGCATCGCCAATTAATGCAACAACATCATATTTTTCTTTATTTAAATCACGAGCAATCGCAAAACCTTGAGCAGCTGATAAAGATGTCGAAGAATGGCCTGCTTCGAAAATATCATAAGGAGATTCACTACATTTAATGAAACCACTTATACCATTTTCGCTTCTTAGCCCTTTTAGACTTCTTCCAGTCAATATTTTGTGAGTGTAACATTGATGTCCTACATCAAAAAGTAATTTGTCTTTTAAAAAATCAAAACTGCGATGTAACGCAATTGTTAATTCGACAACACCGAGATTGCTTGAAAGATGCCCACCATATTTGGCAGTATTTTCTAAGATATCATTTCTTATTAGTGATGATAATTCTGCTAATTGCTTATAATTCAAACCTAATAAGAATTTCGGATCCTTAATTTCGTCTAATTTGATGTTTAATTTGTTACTATTTTTTTCTTTCATTTATACTAATAAAATACTAAATTTGGACTAATTATAATTTTTTAACTATGTTAATTATTAATCTTTTCTATTTTTTGCTCTGCTTCCTTGAGAGTATCTTCTAATTGTTTGATGAGCTTCATTCCCTCTTCGTATAATTTCATATTTTCTTCTAAATTTTTGGTGCCACTTTCAACGCTTTTGACGATTTCATCTAAACGAGCAAGAGCTTTTTCAAAATCAAATTTTTCAGCCATATTATTTCTCCTTTTCTATCACTTTTAATGTTGCCACACCATCGCTTAATGTAACGTTAACATTATCATTAATATCAATTTGATTGATGCTATTAATTATTTTGCCATCCTTATTCTTTAATATGGAATAGCCTCTTTTTAATACTTCTTTAGGCGATATAGATTCTAATTGATTTTTCTTATTGGATAATTTCTCTTTGAGAATATTGATGCGGAATTGTGTCAAATAATGAAGTTTTTCTTTTTTGACTATAAGCGAATTCATCATCTCATCATATATCGAATGTGGATTTTTAAACATTGGTTTATCTTTGATGTTTTCGATTTTATTTTTTAAATAAAGAATATATTTATTTAATGATGAAGATAATACCGATTTATCATAATCCAGCAATTGGAATATTTCTCTTTTATCAATAGTCGCCAATTCGCATGCCCCAGTTGGAGTCGATGCGCGAGCGTCAGATACATAATCAATTAATGTAAAATCAATTTCATGGCCAACAGCAGATATTGTTGGAATCTTTAATGATGCGACATATCTAACGAGCGTTTCATCATTAAAAGCGGTTAAATCTTCGCTTGCTCCACCGCCTCGACCGATAATCAATGTATCAATATTACTGTTTTCCGCCTCTTTTACGGCTCTAAGCAAGTCTTTTGGTGCATCCTTGCCCTGGACTAGGCTTGGAAACAATTTGACCTCTATTAAAGGATTTCTTCTTAGGAGGTTTGTTGTCATATCCGCCATCGCGGCACTGTTTTTCGCACTTATTATCCCAACAGCTTTTGGAAATTGATTGATTTTTCGCTTTCGCGATTGATCAAATAATCCTTCAGCTGCTAATTTCTTTTTGAGTTGTTCGAAGGCTAATAAGATATCACCTTCACCATATAATTTTAATGATTCGACATAAATTTGATATTCTCCACGAGATGGGTAAACACTTACTCTTCCTTTTGCAATCACTTCCGAACCGTCTTTAATTTTTGGATCAAGAAAGCGAGCAAAATCATAGAACATGACAGCTTTTATTGTTGATTCATCATCTTTTAGCGAAAAATAGCAATGTCCACTTGGATATTTTTTAAAATTGCTTATCTCTCCTTTTAAGGAAATATTTGTCAACGTGAAATTGCTATCAAATATATTTTTAATATATTTATTTAATGATGATACGGAAAAAGTGGTCAAGTCTTCGATCATAATACATTGTCTAAGATAGCATTAACAAATTTATAATCATCTTTATCAAGATATTTTTTTGCTAATAATATTGCGTTGCTAATGGCAATAGGTTTTTCGATTTCGTCGGTATATTTATTTGATGAATAAGACATAATTAAAATGGCTTGTTCAACTAAATTAAGACGATCAAAATCCCATTTTGGCATATGGGCTTGGAATTCTTTAATAATATCAGTTATATTTTTTAACGCCTTTATAACAACGAATTTAGAGAAATAGGGCACATCATCAAAAGATGCAACATCAAAAAGCGAAGTCATTGTTTGTTCTACATCAAATGCATCTTTATTTTTAGCACTCATAAGTGCATCGTAAATAGAAAACATTATTTTTTCGTTTTGCTTGTTTCTCGAAATATTATTTTCCATTTGCAATTACCTCACTTTCAATTTCTTCTTTTGTGTTGATTTTTGTTTTGTTATTATTGTTTCCTTTGTATCTTTTTTCAATGTTTAATACATTATAATATTGGGCTAATGCATATATTTGCGAAGCAAGTATAACAACATGAGTCGCTAATGTAAATGCATAATTTGTCCAAATATAAGGTGCAAAATATTTATATAGGAAGAACATAAATACGAAGTCGATCGCATATAAGCTCATTCCTGATATTAAGCAAGCAAGTCTTCCTCTTGAGGCAAACATTGATAATACCCCAAATCCTGTTGATAAGATTAAAGCAATAACAACAGATATTAAATTGGCAGCTAACAAATCTATCGAACTAAGCAATATATTTGAGAAAAATATTTGAATCGAATAGGTCATTGCAAATCCGCTAGTAGGCCAACTATAAGAAAGCGATTCAATGACATTGTTTGTCGATATCTGGACAATGCCAATAATTAAAGCAAAAATGTTTAGTAGCCCGCCCCACAACATAAACATGCTAACTTTTTTATATGAATTAACTGCTTTGTTGTGCGCTTCGGCGTAACTTAAAACTTTTTTGCTTCTTTTCATTGTTATTACGCTATTGATGCAACTTTGATTTTGACATCAAAGGCAATTGATTCGGTATATGCTAAAAGCGATTCAGCAACTTCTTGTTGAATTGCTAAGCAAATCTTATTTGCGTCTGCTCCTTTTTTAAGAGTAATCGCAATTTTAATTTCAACTTTTCCATTTTGATGGAAAGTAACAGTTACTGGATGATAAAGCATTACCAATAATTTGTTTTTAGTCTTTGTTTCAGCAACACTTGCCCCAATAACACGATTCGTTGCTTCAGTCGCAATATCAACAAAGATACGACGAGATATTGCAATATCGCCAACTTGGGACATATTTTTTAAATAAACATAATCTGCCATATTTTGTTCCTATTTAACTACTTTTAAAACAAAGTCGCATAAGTCTTCAGGCAAGAAATGATATGCTCTGATTGCGTCTTTTGCAGGTGCGCTTGTGCCGAATGTATCAATGCCATATGGATGGGCACTATATTTATGCCAACCAAATGTTGAAAGCATTTCGACAGAAATAACTTTTTCGCGCGGAAGTGAAAGAATTTCTTTCTTATATTCTTCGCTTTGTAAATCGAATAAATATGTCGATGGCATCGAAACAACTTTTGCATCAACGCCTTTTTCTAAAAGCAATTTCTTTGTCTTAACAGCTAAATCAACTTCACTACCTGTCGCAAGTAAAATCACATCTTCATGACCATTTGCTTTTTCAACAACATATGCACCTTTTTTAACATCTTCAAAAGATGAATTTTGAAGTGGTAAGTTTTGGCGTGAAAGAATAAGTGCAGTTGGTGTTGTTTTGCTTTCTAATGCGATTTTCCATGCTGCATAAGTTTCACGACTATCGCAAGGTCTAATCACGTTGACATTTGGAATACTTCTAAGCATCGCAAGTGTTTCGATAGGTTGATGAGTTGGACCGTCTTCACCGACAGCAATGCTATCGTGTGAGAATAAATAAATGGCAGGTAAATTGCTCAATGCTGACATTCTAATAGCGGATTTCATATAATCTGCGAAAACAAGGAAGCAGCCAACATATGTTTTAAGACCACCATGAAGGAGCATACCATTTTGAGCAGAAGCCATTTCAAATTCACGGATGCCAAAATTGATATTACGACCATTTGGTGTTTGTTTTGTGAAATCAGTTCCACCATTTATTTTTGTCATAACACTGCCAGCAACATCAGCGCTGCCACCCATGATAAATGGAATCATGTTATGAAGTTCGTTTAAAGCTTTTCCGCTAGCTACACGGCTTGAATCAGCATTTGTTTCTTCAAATTTTGGTTCTTCTTTGAAATATTCATTAACATTTCCAGCAATTGCATTTTCCAAAATATGAGCATCTTCTTTATTTTCTTTTGACCAAGCAGCGTATACTTTATGCCACTTTTCTTCATGTTCGGCGCCTCGTTTAGCAAATGTTTCTTCGAAATGTTTGTAAACTTCTTCTGGAATTTCAAAAGCAGGATAGTTATAGTTATATACTTCTTTAGCGTGTTTTCCGTCTTCTTCGCCTAATGGATTGCCATGGACTTTACTAGTTCCTTGCTTTTCACTACCATAACCGATAATTGTTTTAACAATTATGATTGTTGGTTTATCTTGGCTAAGTTTTGCTTCGCTAAGAGCTTTATCAATTGCTTCAAGATCATTTCCGTCAGCAACTTTGATTACATTCCATTCACTGGCGAGGAATCTTTGTTCAACATTTTCACTGAATGATAAATCTAATCCACCATCGAGAGTGACATTATTGCAGTCATAAATCAAAATTAATTTATTTAATTTATGATGTCCTGCTAAAGATATTGCTTCTTGTGATAATCCTTCTTGCAAACAACCATCTCCACATAAGACATAAGTGTAATGGTCAACAATTTTATCGCCATCTTTATATTGGGCTGCAACAGCTCTTTCAGCCATTGCCATACCAACAGCTTGGGCAATGCCTTGTCCAAGTGGACCACTTGTGGCATCGACACCTTTGGTGTGATGATATTCAGGATGGCCTGGAGTAAGGCTATTTAATTGACGGAATGATTTTAAATCATCAATTGATAATGGATAACCAGAAACATGAAGCATTGTATATAGCAAGGAACTGGCGTGACCAGCTGATAATACAAAGCGATCGCGATTAAACCATTCTGGATCCTTTGGATTGGCAATTAAATGTTTTGTATATAATGTGTAAAGAATTGGGGCACTACCAAGAGCCATACCTGGATGGCCTGATTTCGCTTTATTAACAACATCAATACAAGTTGCTCTTATTGCGGAAACACATAAATTATCTAATTCTTTTTGATTCATTTTTTAACCTCTTTATTCTTCAATTTTGATGCCAAGATCTTTTAATTGATCATCATCAACTTTCCCTGGAGCGCCGCTCATTGGGCAAGATGCTTTTAGATTTTTTGGGAAGGCGATAACATCGCGAATGTTATCTGTTCCACATATAATCATTGATAAACGTTCAAGGCCGAAGGCAATGCCACCATGAGGTGGAGTACCGAATTCAAAGGCTTTGACGAAATATCCAAATTTGCGAATGATGTCTTCTTCGCTAAAACCAAGAATTTCAAAGATTCGTTTTTGCATATCTTGGTCAAAGATACGAAGAGAGCCACCACCGGCTTCATAACCATTAATAATGATGTCGTAAGCTGCTGATAAGCATTTGCTTGGATCGGAATAAAGATACGAAGCAGTTTCAGGAGTTGGACGTGTAAATGGGTGATGAAGTGGCTTATATGAGCCATCGTGAATATCTTTTTCAAATAATGGGAAATTCACAACCCATAACAAATCATATGTATTTGGTTTAATTAAACCAAGTTCTTTTGCATAATTACTTCTAAATGCTCCTAAACCGAAGTTAACTGGATCAACGTTACCTGTTGCAACAAGAATAATATCATTATTTTTTGCGCCAGTTTTTTCTATTAATTGAGCCTGCAACTCTTCATTTAAGAATTTTACAAGACTACCTTCTAATTTAGAATCGACTACTTTATAAACGCCAATACCGTTTAAGAAATATTTTCTAGCTTCTAAATTGAGTTTATCGATAACTTTTCTTGATGTTTTATCGGCCACGTTTTCAACAACGATAGCCTTTGTTGATGGATTTTCTTTATATTGTGCAAATTCAGATTTTGCTAAAAGATCTTTAACATCAATTAAATGCATTCCAAATCTTGTATCTGGCTTATCGCTTCCATAAACATTCACCGCTTCGCTATAATCCATGCGGCGAAGTGGTGTTTCAATATCAACATTGATAGTTTCTTTAAATACTTTCTTTAAAAATCCTTCCATTATTGTCAAGATTTCATCTTGATTTAAA
>JALFFX010000058.1 GCA_022777645.1 Erysipelotrichaceae bacterium | reverse complement strand
TTATTTTTGCCAAGCAAATCAAGAGAGGCGTTGTACGCCAAAAGGATTGAAGCGCTTATTAAATCGGTTGATAACCCTTCTTTTGCATCATTTAAAGCTTGCTTTAAATTGATAACAATCGCTTTAAGTAAACCAATTTGACGAGAATTGTTAAATGAAGGTTTGATATTGATTTCATCAATCTCCATCACTTTTTTGATTTCTCCTATCAAACTATTAATGTTTTTATTTAAAGCAGAAACATATATTTCGTTTTTATTTCTTGTATTTGTTAAATCCATTTTGTTATGGACAATAATATGCTTTTTGTCTTTGATAAGGTTAAGCATTTCTTCATCATATTTATCTTCATCAACAATATAGATGACTAAATCGCAATTTTTAATTGTATCAAGAGCTTTGTTGATTCCAATTTGTTCAATTAAATCATCGCTTTCATGCACACCTGCGGTATCGAAAAAGCGGAATAAAACACCTGATATATTGCATTCTCCTTCAACAATGTCGCGAGTTGTTCCGGCGATTGGGGTGACAATAGCTTTTTCTTCAGAAATTAAGGCGTTAAGAAGCGAAGATTTTCCAACATTTGGCTTACCCACTAAAGCAATTTTTACACCTTCGCGATAAATTTTATCGTGTTCACCTTTTTTGATAAGTGGCTCTAATTCATCGATAATTTCTTGAGCATATTTAATTACTTCTTCTTTTGATATTTCTTCAATATCTTCATATTCAGGAAAATCAATATTCACTTCGAGTTGTGAAAGAAGATCAGCAATCTTTTTTTGAATTGGAATAAATAATTTTGAGTTTTCTCCTTTAAGCGCAAGCAAAGATAAATCTTTTGCTTCACTTGTTGAAGCGTTAATCATATCATTTATTGCTTCAGCTTGCACAAGATCGATTTTGTTATTCAAAAAGGCACGTGAAGAAAATTCTCCGTTCGTAGCATATCTTGCGCCTTTTGAAATAAGTAAATTGATAATTTCATTAGCGATAACCATCGAGCCATGGCAAATAATTTCAAGACAATCTTCGCCGGTAAAACTATGTGGCGCAACATAGGTTAAGATAACTACTTGATCGATTGTTTTTTCTTCATCTTTAATATAGCCAAAATGAATGTCTCTTTTTTTATTTTTTAAGATATCTTTGGTGAATATTTGATTGACAATATTAAAAGCGTCGCCGCCAGAGAGGCGAATAATCGCAAGAGCGCTTTTTAAACTTGGCGTAGCAAGAGCAACAATCGTTTCAAACATAATCACAATGAAAAATAGAGTTATAAAACTCTATTAATCTTCAACGTATTTGATAGTAACAGCGCGATGATGTCCAACACCGGAAGATTCGGTTTGGATGTGTGAGAAATTTGCTAAAGCGTTGTGAACAACTCTTCTTTCATCGCTTGGCATTGGATCTAAAACAGCATCTTGATGGGTTTTTTGAACTTCTTTTGCGGTTTTTCTAGCAATAAATGCAACGCGAGAATATTTGTGATCTTTATAATCACCAATATCGAGAAGAATGCGGTATCTGCGACGGAATTTTCCTCCGACTGCAACGCGAACAATCTCATTTAATGATTGAAGGGTAATACCATTTTTACCAATTAAGATTGGGTTATGGTCACTACTGATTTCAACATGAATAATATCATCTTCTAATGATGTATTTGTGGTAACACCACCAACACCAAGAGATTCAACAACATCTTTGATGTATTGTTCGGTAAATTCAATAACATCGGTTAATTCAAATACTTTGATTGTGGCTTTTTTTGAAAACAATCCTTTTTTCTCTTCTTCGACTGAGAAAATTAAATCATCTTCACTAATACCGAGTTCGTTAGAAGCAAGTTTTACTGCTTCTTCAACAGTTTTGCCTGTATAAATTTTCATATTAAACTCCTATTATTTATTATGTTTTTTTCGATTAAGAATTGCTTGGGTAATAAGTGATTGAGCAAGGGAAATAAGAGCACCGATAAGCCAATAAACACCCATAGCAGCTGGAAGGGTAAAGCCCATAAAGACAATCATGATGAGCATTACATAGCTAACAATATTCATTGTTTTGTTTTGTTGGTTTTGAGCTGGATTAACACCAAGTCTTGCCACTTTTTTGGTTCTTGCTTTCGCAATCCATTGTGGAATTTTCATTGATAAGAATTGTGCGACAGACATCAAAATAAATAAGACAAGGGCGGTCCACCAACCTGTATCATTGCTTGGAAGAGCGCTGAAATTTTGCAAAGCTTCTAAAATAGAAGAGGAAAGTCTCAAATTAAGGAACGATCCTGAAGAAAGGACAGCTGAACCTGTCATAGCACCCCAAACACCAATGAATATTGGGAATTGGATAAACATAATCAAAAGTTGTGATAACGGATTGATTTTATGTTTTTTATAAAGTTTCATTTGTTCCTCTGCCAAACGTTGCTTTTCAGCTTGATTGGTATTGGAATTTGGGTATTTTGCTTGAATTTTAGCAAGTTCTGGTTGCAATGCTTGTATCTTTTGTTGGCTAGCAGTTGATTTGAATGTAACAGCAATGATTACCAATCTAACAATAATTGTAACAACGACAAGAGCGAGAAGTTGTGGCCAACCTGCTGCAAGTTTATCAGCAGATGTTCCTCCAGCAAAAAGATTTGTGAATGTATCGACTAACCATGCGACAGGATAAACGATCAATCCTTCGATCAAACCTTTTGACCATGCATAACCCCAACCTTTTGCGTCGATATAAACAGAGATTTTATCTTGTCCATATGCACCATAATTATCACCAACTGTGGCAATGCATGATTTGTTGGCAGAAATAGCTGATTCAAGAGTTGATTTGTAATATCTCATATAATCAGCGTTTGGAACATGGTCGACACCAATTTCGGTAGCGATGACACCGACTAAATTGTTGTAGTTTCCCCACAAAGAATCATCGGTACCATAATATTTTAAATAGCCATATTCAACTAATACGCTTTCAGCGTTTTCTTTGGTTATTGTTAATATATCGAATCGATTTTCAAGCGAAAGATTTGAGTTGTGAGCATTGATTGCCATTTCAAGTACTTTTGTATCAAGTCGAGAATAAAATTCTGGAGTTGGAACAACATATCCGCCTGAGTGTGCAGCAGAGTTGATAGCTGCTAATTGGTTAGATTTTGTATATTGTTGTTTTGGGCTTACTTCAACCGATCTCCAAAGATTAGGATTTCCTGGAAATACTTGTTCGATATAGTAAGTGTAATCTTCACCTTTTTTTGCGTTGTTGCATTCTTCTAAAGATGCATAATATGTTGAAACACCAGGTTCAATTGCAAATAAAATTCTGCTTTTTTCTTTGTTTGAACAAAAGTTAGATGTACAGCTGGTTGCAGTTAATGCCACAAAAGTGAATGCAAGACCAGCAAAAGCAAATTTTGTTTTCTTTTTCACTATTTATTTCCTACTTTGTTTAATAACATAACGATATCTTGCGATGTTTTAGAAAAATTGTTGATATCGTAGCTTCTTCGAGTGATAAAAATTAAATCGAAGCCAAGGTTTAAATTCAATTCGTGTGATAGAACTGCTCGAATTTGACGTTTCATCTTGTTTCTAGTAACAGCGTGACCACTTTTGGTGGGGATGGATATGCCAACACGTGGATATCCATACTCATTTTTCAAAAAATAAACAATAAAGGAATCGTTGCGGATTGATTTTCCATTTTTAATGGTGGATTGGAATTCTTGGTGTGATTTAATACGATTCTTTATTTTCATGAACAAATTAAGCAGTTAATTTTGCTCTTCCTTTAGCGCGACGAGCAGCTAAAACTTTACGACCGTTTTTAGTTGACATTCTGGCGCGGAAGCCGTGAACATTACGTCTGTGTGTTTTACTTGGTTGATAAGTTCTTTTCATACGTTTTCTCCTCTAAAATATTACGTGTGTAAGCATTATATATGTATACGCGAAAATAGTCAAAGAGTTATTAAAAATATAAAAACAAATTTTATAGGTTTTTCATAGTATTTTTGTTGTTTGTTTTTTGATGAATTTAAGATTGTTTAAATAAACCAAAAACAAAGATAACCACATATTTTTTCTCTAATTAGATTAATGTTTGGATTATTTTCCACATTTTTGCTTTTTATAATCCGAGTCAAAAAATTGCTAATGTTAACAAAAATATTGATTTTCCACACACTGTGAATTTGATGATGTGAATTTCTTAAAATTTTAAAAATTGTGTCGATAAATTCGAGATAATTTATTTGCGTTATCGTGTGGGAATATTACTCTAATTGTTGAAAATCATCAAAAGTTATCCACACTTTTCCACAATAAAAAATAATAATTTTGTGGATTTGTGGAAAAATCTAAAAAATATCGATAAAATCGAAACTAATTTTCTGGCTTGTTGTGGATAAAAATTTTTTTGATTTTTTGGTATTTATTTATTAGTTTTTTAAGAGTATACTTGGCTTACAATTAATAAGGATTTATTTAATTATGGAAACAGTGTCAGAATCAATTCATTTATGGTCAAAGGTTCTTAATAATCTTGAATCAAAAATTGATGATCGCCGTATTTTTGATGCGTTCTTATCCGACTCTAAAATTTTCTCGTTTGAGGGAAATAAAATGGTCGTAGCTGTAACATCTTCTCTTGCTGCTACACTTTTAACAAACAAATATCTCGATGTTATTCAATCATCGGTGCGAGAAATAACAGGGCAAAGAGTTGATATCAAATTTGAGAATGCAGAAAATTTAAAATCAACGCCAAAAGAGGTCGAAGAACAGCCAAAATATTTTCGTTATTCAACCGTTAATGATTCGCTCAATTTTGATAACTTTATTACAGGACCTTGTAACATCGAAGCAAAGCAAGCTGCAATTTTAATTGCAAAATATCCTGGAAGCAGAGATTACAATCCTTTGTTTATCTATTCAGAATCTGGTTTAGGAAAGACGCATTTGCTTTCTGCGATTGCAAATTATACAAAGCAAGTAAGTGGTAACAAAAAAGCACTTTATTGCAGTGCAACAGACTTCCTTGAAGAGTATTTTTCCGCCTCAAGTGGTGAAAAAGAATATTCAAAGCTCCGCGATTTTATTATCAGCCACGATTTGTTGCTTATCGATGATGTGCAAATGCTTGGTGGAAAAGAGAAAACAACCGACTTCTTATTCCAAGTGTTCCAAAAGATGTACTCGAATGGAAAACAAATTGTTATCACTAGTGATAAACACCCTAGTGAACTCAAAGGTTTTGATGAAAGATTGAAATCAAGATTCGCAGGCGGTTTATCAATATCTATTGGAGCACCTGACGTCCAAACATGTGTATCTATTTTAAAATCAAAAATAAGCGCAGGACCGATCGATATAAATGCATTTGATGAAGATGTCATCGAATTTATCGGTCAAAAATTCTCAAAAAATATTCGCAATATTGATGAAGCGTTACACAAATTGGTGTATTACACCACCGCGTTTAAGCCAACTAAACATATCAATATGGAAATAACTTTAGAAGCACTTCAACCGCTTCTTGATATCCGTGCCGAAAAACAAAAGTTGAGTGAGCAAAAAATCTTAAGTGTTGTCGCTGATTTCTATAACTTAACACCTCAACAAATAACCGGAAGTTCACGTCAAGGACAAATCGCGTTGGCGAGACATATATCTATGTATTTAATACGCACAATGTTAAATGTCCCTTACACCAAAATCGGTCTTATATTTGGAGGCAAAGATCATTCCACTGTTATGAACGGTGTGGAAAAAGTGGAGAAAGATGTGAAAAACAAACCACTCCTCCAAGAGGCGTTAACGGAGATAAAAAAGAGACTAAAATCATAACTTTATAAAATAAAAGTAATGCATTTCTGGAAAACAATGATATCATTGAAGTTGATAAAAAAAGAGTTTTCCACAATATCCACAATGTTAATAATAATAAAAAATAGGAGAAATAAATAAAATGAGATTTACTGTTAATCGCGAACAACTTCTCAAAGGGTTAAATATGGTTTCCAAGGCTGTTCCTCAAAAAGCCGAACTTCCAATTTTTCAAAATGTAAAAATGACTTTAAATGAAAAAGGTCTCGAATTATTAGGAAGCGATAGCAATATCACAATTCGCACAACTGTGCCTTACATGGTTGATGGAGTAGAAACAATTAAAAACGCTAAACCAGGAAGTGCACTTATTAATTGCAAATTGCTTTTCGACAATATTCGTAAATCTGAAAGTGAGTTTATTGACTTCGAATTGATTGATAATTCGTTTTTCAAAATTACTTATGATGGAACAGTAATTAAACCAAATATCATCAGAGCAGAAGAATATCCAGATATTGATTTAAGCCCTGTAGGCGAGACTTTTGATATTGCCGCGAATGTTTTATCAGGTCTTGTCGAACAAACGGCGTTTTCTGCCTCTAACAAAGAAACAAGACCAATTTTCACCGGTGTCAACCTCGAAGCAAACGGATCAAAGCTAACTGCTATTGCAACTGATACCGCTCGTTTTGCTAAAAAGACAGTTGATTTAAATGCTCAAGTTCATTTCAATGTTACAATCCCAGCTAAAAAGCTAGTCGATATTACAAAATCATTTGAAGATGCTGACATGGTAACAGTTTATATCGCTGATAGAAAAGCAATGTTTTCCTTTGGAAACACTTTGATTTCTACTCGCTTAATTAATGCTCCATACGCAAGCGCTAAAAACATTATTCCGCTTACATTCAATTACACACTCGCAGTTAACGCTCGTGAATTCTTGAACGCTTTAGATCGTGTTAGTTCTTTTGGCCAAACAGTTACATTGATTGTTAACGAAGACGAACTTGAACTTATGTCCAGGTCTCCAGAAACAGGTTCTGCTAACGCTAAAATTTCAACATTCCATTTCTCTGGAAATAACTTTGAAATCAAGATCAATCCTCAACATGTTTCAGATGCTATTAGAGCACTCGGAAGCGAAGATGTCACCTTCTCATTCATCAGCAACGGTTCGCCATTTGTCGTGCGAAACGTCAAGGATGCAAGCGTTGACTATCTCTTAACACCTTACAACCGCTGGTAGGGCTAAAAACAAGGAAAAAACACATATTAATTAACAAGGGAATTTATTATTCCCTTTTATTTTTATATATGTTAAAATTGATATCGAGGCGAAAACACATCTTTTTATGAATAAAAAAGTTACCGAAATCAAAATAGAATCTGAGTATATCACGCTCGGACAATTTTTGAAATTTGCCGACATCATTTATTCAGGCGGAGAAGCCAAATCATTTCTTCTCCAACACGAGGTGATGATTAACAACGAAAGCGACAATAGAAGGGGTCGCAAACTTCGTGGCGGCGATGTGGTTGAGATACTTGGTAACAAATATCGAATTATCCAATAATGTTTGTATCAAAACTCGTCTTAAGAAATTTCCGTGGATACAATTACCTGTCACTTGAATTCCAAAAAGGCCTAAACATCATAATCGGTGAAAACGCCCAAGGAAAAACAAATATAGTTGAAGCTATCCACTTCTTGTCACTAGCCAAGTCGTTCCGCACAAACGAGAATTGCGATTTAATCACAAAATCACGCCAATTCGCAACGATTGATGCTTGGGTGGGACAAGATAACATAACAAAAGAAATAACGGCCCTTTTAACCCCTTCCATAAAAAAGGTGACGTGCAACAAAAACCCAGTGAGGAAAATTTCGGAACTATCCTCTCTCATCAATGTCTTGCTATTTGAACCTAAAGACACATTCTTGTTCTCTGGCTCTCCGATAGCGAGACGAAACTTCATCGACGTTAGCATTTCAAAGAAATCACCGATTTATCTTGATAACCTAATTGCCTATGAAAGATTACTAAAAGAAAGAAACGCCATATTGAAGCGTGACACAATCGATAAGATTCAACTTGAGGTAATCACAAAACGAATTGTTGATGCATCGGAAACAATTGCGAACTACCGCAACGTCTACATCAACGAAATCAATCGAATCTTATCAAGAATTGTTGCGAAATTAAGCAACGAAAAAAGCGACGTAATCCTTTGTTATCATCCGTTTGTGGTTCCTGACAAGGATTACAAGAAAACCGCTTTAAAAGCCTATGAGAAAAGCCTAGAAAGCGATATTAAGCACAAAGCGACTCAAATAGGAATTCATCGTGAGGATATATCGATGCTGCTAAATGGCAAAGATATTGCCACTCATGGAAGTAGAGGTGAGAACAGGATTTGTGTTCTTGCCCTTAAATTAGCCCCTTATTTCTTAATCGATGATAAGGAGGCTCGCCCCATTGTTGTCCTTGATGATGCAATGTCCGAACTTGATAAAGCTCATCAGCAAAGCTTGCTTGAGTTCTTATCGAACTTTGAACAAGTATTCATCACCACAACTCATCTTGAAATCAAAAACGCTTCTATATACGAAGTTAAAGAGCATACAGTTACAAGGAGGCATGCTTAATGGAAGAAAATAAAGAAAAACTCGTCGATGGCGAACTCGATCCAACAATCGAAGTTGATACTCCAGTTGACGAAAATGAAGACCGTGCGAACGAGAATTATACCGCAACAAACATTCAAGTTCTTGAAGGTCTTGAAGCCGTAAGAAAAAGACCGGGTATGTACATCGGCACAACCGCATCTGCCGGTTTGCATCATCTTGTTTGGGAAATTGTCGACAACTCAATTGACGAAGCTTTAGCGGGCTATTGCGATTGCATCGAAGTCACAATTAACAAAGGCGATACAATCACAGTTGTTGATAACGGTCGTGGTATTCCTGTCGACGTTGTTGCTAAATCTGGCTTATCAGGTGTTGAAACAGTATTTACCATTCTTCACGCTGGCGGAAAATTCGGCGGAACTGGCGGATATAAAGTTTCAGGTGGATTACACGGTGTTGGTGCCTCTGTTGTTAACGCATTGTCCGAATGGCTTGAAGTCACTGTTAAAAAAGATGGTGGTGTTTACTACATCAAGTTCGGTCGTGGCGGAAAACCTCTTGATCATTTAAAACGCATCGGCGATACAAACGAAAGAGGAACAACTGTCACATTTAAACCAGACAACACTATTTTCACCGAAACAACTGTTTACAATTTTGATGTCATTTGTGACCACTTAAAACAAATGGCTTACCTCAACAAAGGTGTCAAAATCATTGTAAATGATGATCGCGGTGATGTTCGTAAAACCGAAACATATTGTTATGAAGGCGGTATCATTCAATATGTTAAAGATATTAACCTCAATAAAGGTCCAATCATGAGCGACGTTATTTATTGCGAAGGGCGTGGATTATATGAAGATGATGGTGAAAGCAAAAACCACATCAAATGTGAAGTTGCAATGCAATATAACGAATCATACAACCCAACAGTATTTTCCTTCTGTAATAACATTCACACTCATGAAGGCGGAACTCACGAAGAAGGTTTCCGTCTTGCAATTAGACGTGTATTAAATGATTATGCAAGAAGCAAAAAGGTCCTCAAAGACGACCAAGACGACTTTGAAACAAGTGACTTGCTCGAAGGATTAACTTGCATCATTTCCATCAAACACCCAAATCCACAATACGAAGGACAAACCAAAACCAAATTAGGTAACAGTGAAGTTCGTAAAATCGTTTCACAAATTGTTGGCGAGCATTTAAAGAAATACTTGTTAGAAAACCCAGATGTCGCCAACATCATCATGAACAAACTTCAAACTGCTGCCAAAGCACGTATTGCTGCTCGTAATGCTCGCGAAAGCGTTAGACGTAATACTGGTCTTGAACTCACTACTCTTCCAGGAAAATTGGCAGATTGTTCAAGCAAAGATCCAAGTGTTTGTGAATTATATATCGTCGAAGGTAACTCCGCTGGTGGTAGTGCTAAAAATGGCCGTGATAGAAATACTCAAGCCATTCTTCCGCTTCGTGGAAAAATATTAAACGTTGAAAAAGCCACAATTGATAAAGCTTTTGCTAATGCCGAAATTGGTAACATGATTACCGCAATTGGAGCAGGTGTTGATCCAGAATTCAATGTTGAAAAAATCAGATATCACAAAATCGTTATCATGACCGATGCTGATGTTGACGGCAGTCACATCCGCATCCTCCTTTTAACATTCTTCTATCGTTATATGAAAGAATTGATCGAAGGCGGTTATGTCTATATTGCTCAACCTCCACTATACAAGGTTGAATATCATGGTAAACAATATTACGCCTATAACGATGAACAACTCGAAGTTATTAAAAAACAACTCGACCTTAAACCTGGCTATCCATTCCAACGTTATAAAGGTCTTGGTGAAATGGACGCTGAACAACTTTGGGAAACAACCATGGATCCAAAAGCACGTAAAATGCTTAGAGTAAAATTAAGCGACGCTATTGAAGCAGATCGCGTATTCACCGATTTAATGGGTGATGAAGTTCTCCCTCGTAAAGAATTCATCCACAAAAACGCCAAGTTCGTTAAGAACTTAGATATCTAACGAAAGGAGATAGTCAAATGGCAGACGAAAAGAAATTAAACGAAGAAGTCGAAAAAGAAGTTGATGATGCTGAACTCGAAAAAATCGAAGAAGGCATTGTTCCAGGACTTCGCGATACAGATTTAAGCAAAGAAGTTCAAAGCAGCTTCCTTGATTACGCAATGTCAGTTATCGTTGCTCGTGCAATCCCTGATATTCGCGACGGTTGTAAACCAGTTCATAGACGCGTCATTTATGATATGTATATAAGCGGTATTACTCCGGGTTCACCATATAAGAAATGTGCTCGTATCGTTGGTGATGTTATGGGTAAATTCCACCCACATGGCGACCAAGCAATTTATTCCACATTAGTCAGAATGGCTCAACCATTCTCAATGAGATATACACTCGTTGATGGTCACGGTAACTTCGGTTCAGTCGATGGCGATGAACCTGCTGCTTATCGTTATACTGAAGCACGTATGACAAAACTTGCCATGGAAATGGTAAGAGATATCAAATGTGACACAGTTGATTTTGTTGATAACTACGATGGCACCGAACAAGAACCATCTGTTCTTCCATCACGTTTTCCAAACCTCATTGTCAACGGATCAAACGGTATTGCTGTTGGTATGGCAACATACATTCCAACTCATAACCTTGGCGAAACAATTGATGCAGTTGTCGCTTTAGCGAAAAATCCAAATTTAACTCCACTTGAAATCATGACCAATTATTTATATGGTCCAGACTTTTCAACTGGGGCAATAATTTTAGGTCGTTCTGGTATTAAAGAAGCATATGAAACCGGAACAGGATCGATTGTTATTCGTTCACGCGCCGAAATTAAAGAAAACGAACATTCTGGTAAAAAGCAAATCATTATCAGTGAAATTCCATACCAAGTTAACAAAGCTAATTTGGTGACAAGTATCGCCCATTTAGTTCGCGATAAAGTCGTTGAAGGTATTACTGATATTCGCGATGAATCATCAAAAGGCAAAGTTAGAATTGTCATCGATGTTCGTCATGACTCAATTCCGGAAGTTGTTTTAAATCAACTTTATAAATTGACCCAACTTCAAACAAGCATGGGTGTCATTATGCTCTCACTTGTTGATGGTCAACCAAAAGTTCTTCCGATCAATGAAATTTTGCTTCACTATCTTGATTTCCAAGTCAATGTTGTTGAAAGAAGAACCAAATATCTTTTAGCACAAGATGAAGCAAGACTTCATATTGTTTCAGGTCTTTTAAGAGCAACCGAACACATCGATGAAATCGTTAAAGATATTCGCGCTGCATCTACACCAGAAGACGCTCTTAATACTTTAATGAAAAAATATGAATTTAGCGAAGTTCAAGCCCAAGCCATTCTTGCCATGACCTTGAGAAGATTAACAGGTCTTGAAGAAGGCAAACTTGAAGCTGAAAAAGCTGCACTTCTTGCTAATATCGAAAAATATAATCACATTCTTTCTTCAAGAGAAAACGTTGTCGAAGTTGTCGTCAGTGAACTCCTTGAATTAAAAGAAAAATATTCAGATGAAAGAATGACTGAAATTAGTGATGACGCTGCCACAATCGAAGACGAAGATTTAATTCCTCAAAAAGACATCGTTATTGTTTTAACAACAAACAATTATGTCAAGAGAATGACAACCGAAACATTTAGAACTCAACATCGTGGTGGTCGTGGTGTTAGAGGTATGTCCACAAACGGAGAAGATTCTGTCAATTTAATGATTCACACCCACACCCACACAGATGTGCTCTTCTTCTCAAATTTAGGTCGTGTCTATCGCCTTAGAGGTTATATGATTCCAGAAGAAAGCAGAACCTCAAAAGGTTTACCAATCCAAAACCTTCTCAATTTAGAAAAAGGTGAAAAGATTGTTTCTATTCTTCCACTTGATGATTATCATCCAGAACACTTCTTATTCTTTGCAACTAAAGAAGGCGTTGTTAAACGTACCGCTTTAAGCGAATTCGAATCAATTCGTAAAAATGGTAAAATTGCCATCCTTCTTAAAGAAGGCGATATGCTTCTCGATGTCAAACGCACAAACGGTGAAGCTTTGATTTGTTTAGCATCTAGCAAAGGTAAGATGGTTAAATTTAACGAAGCTGATGTTCGTCCAATTGGTAGAACAGCCGCTGGTGTTAAAGGTATGGATTTAAGCGATGGATCATCAGTTATTGGCTTAACAACATCACTTGAAGGCGAGAATATTCTTGTCGTCACTTTATATGGCTATGGCAAAATGTCACCACTTGATGACTACCGTGAATCTCATCGTGGCACCAAAGGTGTTATCACATTAAATGTCACCAGCAAAAATGGCCGTATTGTTGCAATGCGCGCTGTTAAGGGTGATGAAGATCTTATGATGATCACCAATGGTGGCACCGTTATTCGTATGCCACTTGAACAAATCAAGATTGTTGGCAGAAATACTCAAGGTGTCAAAGTCATCCGCCTCGATGATGAAAAACAACGCGTTTCTTCAATTACCATCATTCCTCATGAGGATATAAGCGGTGAAGAAGAAGTCGCTAAAAGCGATAATGAAGAAGTAACTGAAGAAGCAAAAACCCCTGCAGAAAACGAATAATTTATGAAAATCTGTGTCTATTTTCAACCAACAATCGAGAATGATAATTTTGAAGGGATGCGCCTGAGAAAAAATATCAAAGGCGCGCTTGAACTTCACAATATTCCATACGCGAAAAATTTATTAGACACATATGATATTGTCCATTTTATGTCGCTCGATGATGAAGCAAAAATCATCGATGCAAAAGAGGCAAATATTCCTATTGTATTCTCGGCTTTATATTGTGAAAACGATAATGCCGCAAGAATATTGCAAGACAAAAACGGCATAAAGACTTTATCACCAAAAGCATTAAAAATATTAAATAAATGCGATGTTGTGTTGGTAAGCGATGAATTTTCTAGATCGCTTCTCCAACGCGACGGGGTGAAAGTCGATGTTGAAATCGTTTCTCCCGGCGTCAACTTATCAAGATTTATTTTCAATTCTGAAATCGAAGAAGACATTGTCTATAATTATTTCCAAATTGAAAAAGAGCAAAAGATAATCGCGACAGTCGGAAGTTATGATAATCCAAAGACAATAAAACAAATTATTAAAATCGCCTCTTTATGTCCAAAATATCGTTTCTTATATTTTGGGAAAGCGAAATTATCGCGCCTCATCAAGACATTTAAAAAGATTCCTTCAAATCTTAAATTGTGTCCAATTATGAGCGATGAGATATATTGTTCAATGATGAAACAATCTTCGATATATTTATCACTCGATAATTCGTCTCATTCGCCAATTGGATTACTTGATGCAGCGGCTAGCAAATCGCAAGTAATCGCGTTGTCTCCTACTAATGAAAATGAAGAAATCTTAAATAATGTTCGCGCGTACGTATGCGAAGATGAAAAAGATGTAGCAAACACGATTACAAATTTGTTAGAAAATAAAATCGAATCACATGTTGATGAAGCATATGAATTTGCTAAAAATAATTCTCTTAAAAATCTCGGAGAACATTTAATTGAAATATATTCTAGATTAATCTAGATAAGGAGTTAAAGAAATGATTGATCAAAAAATTATTATTGAAAACCCAACCTTAATAGCGGAAAAATTAGCTAAAAAAGGCTGTCACGTTGATTTCACACCATTTTTGAACATGGTGGAACGCCGTAAACAATTATTGCTTAAAGTTGAAGCTGCAAAAGCAGAAAGAAATAAATTATCAGCGTCAGTACCACAAGTTAAAAAAGCCGGTGGCGATGTTAATGCTATTTTTGCACACGTTAAAGAAATCATGAACGAAGTCGCAAAAGATGAAGAAGAATTAGCGAAATTAGAAGAAGAAATTAAAACATTTTTAATGCCTCTTCCAAATATTCCAGACGATGATCTTCTTCCTGGTGGAAAAGAAAACAATAAAACCATATATGAATATGGTGAACCACAAAAATTTAACTTCAAACCAAAAAATCACGTTGAATTATGTGAATCTTGTGGCTTAATCGATTATGAAAGAGCAGCAAAAATGTCAGGACATGGCACTTGGGTTTATACCGGTCTTGGCGCTCAATTAGAATGGGCTTTATTAAATTTCTTTATCTCCGAGCATCTTAAAGATGGTTATACATTTATGCTTCCTCCACATATCTTGAATTATGAATCAGGATTCGTGGCGGGCCAATTCCCAAAATTTATTGACGATGTATTCTCTTTAGAAGGTGTTTCTCCAAAGAAATTTATTCTTCCAACCGCCGAAACTGCGTTGGTTAATTTCCACAGAGATGAAATATTATCAGAAGATGAATTGCCGAAAAAATATTTCGCTTATACACCATGTTATCGAAAAGAAGCAGGTGCATATCGCACTGAAGAAAGAGGAATGATTCGTGGCTATCAATTTAACAAAATTGAAATGTTCCAATACACAACCGAAGAAGGAGACATGCCAGCTTTTGAAGAATTGGTGAGAAAAGCTTGCTCATTAGTTCAAAAACTTGGTTTGACATTCCGTGTATCAAAACTTGCTGCTGAAGATATTTCCGCATCAATGGCAAGAACATATGATATTGAAATCTATATCCCAAGCGTTGGTATTTTTAAAGAAGTATCATCTGTTTCCACAGCCCACGATTATCAAGCTCGTCGCGGCATGATTAGATACCGTGATAAAAAGACAAATAAAGTCAAATTCGCTCATACATTAAACGGTTCTGGTCTTGCTACATCACGTATCTTCCCTGCACTTGTTGAACAAATGCAACAAGAAGATGGAAGCATTAAAATACCTGAGGTTCTCCGACCATATATGGGTGGACTCGAATACATCAAGCCAATAAAAAAATAAAAATATATTTATGAAAAAAGGATTGCCCTCATTATAAAAGACAATCCTTTTATTTTGCTTTGCTAAATTATAACATTGCAGAACCGCCAGTAACGATCCAGCAGGCGAGTATTGCAATTATAGTCGCGCCTAAATAAACACTTCCAGTTTTGCGATAACAATATGTTGAGATAACACTAAACACAATTACTTGTGGAACAAAGACAATCATAAGTGACATAAATGGTCCACCAAATGTTGGTGAGAACAATAAGTCAACACCTGGTCCTACTCCGATAAAGAATGGAATATATTCAATCAACATAAGAATTAATATTCCACCGCACATGCACAAAGCATTGCGCCACCAGGCAGACAAGAAGCCTTTAAATCCAGGAGCGTCTGCATTTTTATGGCGAAGCGATGCAAAGATTTTTGAATTGTTGAGGACATAGAATAACATAAACATTGGAATATAAACCATAAATTGTAATAATCTAGTCCAGTCAAAGCCTTTAAAGAACGGCCAGATAAAGCGGAAATCAAGCATAAATGCTTTCTCGCAAATTACGACTTGTGAATACATAAACAAGATCATAATAAGAGCGACAAGCACAGATTTGCCAAATAATGCCCAGTCAATCTTGTGAGGGTTGTCTTCTCTTGCTAAACCCATATCAACTGCATCTGGATTCGGTTTGTTTTTCTTTTTATGAATAAGATATGGAATAAGAGTTGTGCAAACCATAATAATGATGCATATCAAATACCAAACAAAGAAACCATTACCAATGGTCATTCTAAACACTGATTCTGGGAATGGGAACAAACCATGACCAAGTTGGGTGCAGAATGGATACGTAACGGCAGCAACACCCATTGTGATAAGGGCGCCTTTCCACCACTTCCAACCTGATTTAGCTTTTTCTTCACGAGTTGGAATTTTACCTCTTACGCGTCTAAAGAACGGTATCTCGCATACAAGTAAGAAGACCGGGAACATTGACACGATTGCAGATAATGTTGCCAATAAAACCAAACATTCTTTGATCATATATACGTGGTTGTTACTCGCTAACGGGGAAGCTTTCATATGAGAAGTATCACCGACGCTAGGAGTTGTCGAGAACGCTTTTGTGAACCATTCAAGAGCAACGCGCATGCCGTGTCCGTCATGAGTTGTTAAACGATGGTTTGTATATAAAAGTTCCATGCGACGTGCTTTACCGTCAGCCCATTCAGCATCGCTATCTTGATATGTTGTGTCCCAAGCAACTCTTTCACTATCTTTTGAACCAGTCAAGAATTCTTTTCGAAGTGGAGAATCAAGGAATGAGTCATCAACTGTGTGCTTTTCATAATCTCTAAAATAGTTGAATTCATCCCATTTTGCTTGCAAAAGCAAGACATTATTGAAACTAATGTGGTCTGAATCGTAAGCAGATTTATAGAATAATTCACCACATTGTAATACAGTTGCGCGTGGAGCAATTGGTGTTCCAGAATATAATGCCGAAACAGTCCATGATGCCCAAGTACCCATTGAATGGCCTGATACCGCCATCATTGATGGATTGACAAATTCTAATGTTGATAAATATGCATAAGCTGCGATACCACCCATTGATGTATCTTTAAGTGATAATCCGTCAGCAGATTTTGTGAATTCAGAATTAAAGAATGAAAGATTTGAGAAATTGAGTAAAACTTTATAACGGGTTTGACCACCCATGTCTTTAATTTCTACACCATCAGCATAATTTACAGTTACCTTGTGAGAAACATAACCGCGTTCTGCAATTCCGACATTTGTGCCGCCATGTCCGTATTCGTCAATTGCAAGGACAACTGCTCCGCGACGAGCAAGTTCAATCGCGTATGCGGCTGATGTTTCGTGGTCATTTTGATAACCATGAAGCATTAATACCGCTTCAGCTTTATTGTCTTTGGTTGCTTCTTTTGGACGATAAAGCTTATAAGTGATTTCGGCATCTTCTGATGGAACATAATAACCATTTTCACCTGCTGCAACCTGGTTATCAGTCCTTGTGACATCAGAAATTAAAAACTTGCCAACTGTCACATCAATACTGCCAAAACCTGTTTGGATGCCATGAGCAATACCCATTGATAAGAATGTTGTAACAATTGAGCAAGCAAGAACTATGAATGCCTTAAAATTTCTTTTGAAAAAATTTCGTTTTTCTTCCATAGTAGATATCCCTTTCTTTAAAAATATTATACAACATCTTCTGTTTTTGAATTGTATAATATGGTAAAGATGAAAATCGTTGTTATATCTGACTCTTTTAAAGGTTCATTATCAAGCTCTGAAATAGTTGATATTTTTAATAATGTTAAAGATGAATATTATAAAGAAATAAAAATAAGTTCTTTCCCAGTTGCAGATGGAGGCGAAGGAACCGTTTCTTCTTTTGCTTCATTTCAAAAAGGGAAAATTGTTTCATTAAAAGTTCATGATTCATTTTTCAATATTATCGATGCCCATTATTTTATCAATGATAAAAATGAAGCAATTATCGAAATTGTATCTTCAAGTGCATTGACACAAGTCGGAGATAAAAAAGATCCGTCAAAAACATCAACATACGGTATTGGTGAACAAATTTATGACGCTATCAAAAAGGGAATAAAGAAAATATATATCGGGTTAGGTGGAAGCTCTACAAATGATATGGCAACTGGAGCAGCATGTGCGCTTGGTTCAAAATTTTTTGATAAAAATAAACGCGAATTTATTCCAACGGGTGGCACGCTTATAGATATTGCTGATTTTGACATTTCAAAAACAAAAGAATTATTAAAAGATGTTGAAATAATATGTTTGAGCGATGTTAATAATCCGACATTTGGACTTAACGGAGCAGCTTATGTTTATGCTCGTCAAAAAGGCGCGGATGATAACATGATTAAACAATTAAATGATGGATTAATTCATTTATCAAAATTAATAAAAGAAAAAACAAATATTGATGTTTCTTCTCTTCAATCTGGTGGCGCAGCAGGAGCATTTGGTGCAGGCGCATATGTATTTTTCAATGCTTTGATTCAACCAGGAATTGACACAATTTTAAAATTATTTAATTTTGAAAAAGAAGTAGAAGATGCAGATTATATTTTTACTGGCGAAGGGAAAATTGATAAACAAACATTATATGGAAAAACAATTTTTGGAATTGCTCAAATTGCCAAAAAACATAATGTCCCAATTATCGCCATTGCCGGATCAATCGATGATGATATAAAAGAAAATGACTTAAAAGAGCTAGGAATTATCAAGCAAATTGCTATATCGAAAGGTTATGATATTGATTATTCAATGAAAAACGCCAAAAAACTATATAAGCAATGTTTAATCTCTCTTTTAAAAGAATTAACAAAATCATAGATTGGTTTTATCTATAGAAATTTTATATTTTGTGTTAACATAATAAAGCCATCGCGATAATTTGATGCGAACCAGGTCAGGATAGGAATATAGCAGCCTTAAGTATTAAAATTATGTGCGGTGGTTTATTTTTATCTTATGAAAATCAAAGACGATATTTATTTTATGAACGAAGCGCTTAAAGAAGCAAAAAAGTGCTTATTAATAGATGAAGTGCCAGTTGGCGCGATTATTGTGCGTGACAACAAGATTATTGCTCGCGCTCATAACACACGTGAAAAAAATAAGGATGTTACTTGTCATGCCGAAATAAATGCACTTCGCAAAGCAAATAAAAAAGATAAGTCATGGCGAAGTATTAATGCGACAATGTATGTCACTGTCGAACCTTGTTCAATGTGCGCTGGCGCTTTAGTGTGGTCAAGAATCGATAGAATTGTTTTTGGCGCTTATGATAAAAAAGCTGGAGCGTGCGGATCAGTATTAAACATCACAAATAATGAAAGACTCAATCATCAAATAGAAGTTACACCTGGTGTATTAGAAGATGAATGTGCCAAGATTATAAAAGATTATTTCAAAGCAAAAAGAGAGAAAAAATAATTCTTTTACATTGTATATATTTTCTTTATACTTATATTAGTACTTAATATAAAATATGAAAAAAATTGACGATTTAACAGATGTTGAAAGATATAATCCATCACCAAGCATTGGTCTTAGCGATGAACAAGTATCTTTAAGGAAAAAACAAAATCTTGTTAATAAGGTCGCAAAAAAAGTACCAAAATCATATTTCAAGATTATTTTTGATAATGTCTTTAATTTTTTCAATCTATTGCTTTTTGCAATTGCCGCATTAATTCTTATCGCCGGTGGTGGATTTAGCGATTTCATTTTTATTTATATTTTATCTGCCAATATTATCATCGGATTAATCCAAGATATTAGGGCTAGAAAGCAAATTGATAAATTAAAACTCATCTCCGATCCACGAATTAGAGTAGTTAGAAATGGCAAAGTAATTGAAGTAGCATCAAAAGAAGTTGTTCTTGATGATATTGTTATTTTCTCAAACGGCAATCAAATTATTGCTGATGCAATTGTGGTTGATGGAACACTTGAAGTCAATGAATCTTTGCTAACTGGTGAATCAGTTAATATTGTTAAAAAATGTGGAGATAAGATTTTTTCTGGTTCGTTTGTTACAAGCGGTAACGCGAAATGCCAAATAGAATCTATTGGTAAAGATAGTTATGCCGAAAGACTTCAAGCAAAAGCATCAGGTTTTAAACGTCCGAAATCAGAAATTTTAGCAACCATTCATCGCTTGTTTAAATTTATTGGGGCGGTTGTTATTACATTAGGCATCGCCATGATTGTTACTTTGTTGATCAATGGTGATTTCCGTGAAAACTTTAAAGAAGCGACTTTAAGATTTTCGGGTTCAATGGTAGCGATGATTCCAACTGGTCTATTTTTGTTAACATCTTTAACTTTAGCGGTTGGTGTTATTAAACTCAGTAAAAAAAGAACATACGTTCAAGAATTATATTCAATTGAAACATTAGCTCGCGTCGATACATTGTGCCTTGATAAAACTGGCACGATCACTGATGGCAAAATGATGGTCAAATACATTGTTCCATTTGCGAAAGAAGTTGAAGAAGAAATCAAAGACATTTTATTCACATTGGTGGACGCTACAAAAGATGATAATCCAACAGCAGAAGCCATTAGAAAATCTTTTGCTAATGCTCAAATAAAAAAATATACTTCATCAATCCCATTTAATAGCAAAAGAAAATATTCATCAGTGTCTTTAAGCGATGGTAGATGTTATGTTTTAGGAGCAAAAGAATTTTTAAATATTGATGATAAAAAAATAATTGAAGAAGCAAATAAATATGAAAAAGATGGATATCGCGTATTGTTGCTTGCCTATTCTAAAAAAGGAATAAATATCGAAGAAGAATTAAAAGGTTTAACACCGGTTGCGTTAATTGTTCTTGAAGAACATATTAAAGATGATGCAATCGAGACAATAAAATGGTTTGAAAATAATGGTGTTAAAATCAAAATCATTTCCGGTGATAATCCTGTCAGTGTTTCAGAAATTGCGAAACGAGTTGGTGTTATAGGAACAGAAAATTATGTTTCTTTAGAAAATAAAGATATCGTTGAAGTTAAAAGGATCGCTAACGAGACAACCGTTTTTGGCCGTGTTTCGCCAGAACAAAAAGAAGCAATTATTACTTCTTTACAAGAAAATGGTCACACCGTTGCGATGACTGGAGATGGGGTTAATGATATTTTAGCCCTTAAAGTTGCAGATTGTTCAATTGCAATGGCTAGTGGAAGCGATGCTGCGAAAGCTGTATCTCATCTTGTTTCACTTGATTCAAATTTCTCTTCTCTTCCAAGTGTAGTTAAAGAAGGACGAAGAGTTATTAATAATTTGCAAAGAACATGTTCGGTATTTTTAGTTAAAACAATATTCGCCATGATTCTTACTTTGGCATTTTTAATTTCTTCATGGGCTAATGGACCAAC
>JALFFX010000055.1 GCA_022777645.1 Erysipelotrichaceae bacterium | reverse complement strand
TGTGCTTGTTCTACTAGATTTCTTTCTTGAAATGTTAAATTATCATTTTTGCTTTCAACATACGCTTGAATAAGCAATTCTGTGTTTGAATATTTACTCATAATATCCCCCCCCCTATTTATCACAAAATGGACAGTTATCTTCTATTAGTGCTATTTGATTAGTGTGAAATAAAACTTTACCATAACCTCTAATTTCTACTAGTATTTGGTCTCCCGCACAATCTTTCCAGCTATCAATTTCATAGCAATGATAATCATTAAAAACATGAACTTTTTTATAGTTATAGTTTAAATCTTTACATCCTCTTAAAGATAATGTCGCTAATAATGCTAATGTTAATTTTTTCATTTTTCTAATTCATTTAATTGTTCTTTAAGTTTGTTTTTCTTCTCAATAAGTTCTCTTTCATCTTCGTAATCACTACTGTCCCAACAATCTTTCATTGCGAGATAAAATAATTGATTTTCAATATTTTCAATTTCTTCTTTAATTTCTTCAATTGTCATTTTCTAATTCCTCCTTTGTTAACGCCCAAGTTTTGCCGTAATCAGTAAATGATAAGTGCTTATTCCATTTAATTCTGTGAACTTCTTTTTTTATTAAATTAAATCTCCACTCACTTAATTTTACTTTTTCAATTTCATTTAATACATTTATGATATAAAACCCTTGTGTTTGTGCCTTAAATAATGTGATTAGCTCAATGCCTAACTCATCTTCAATATTCTCTAATTTACCAAGCTTGAGTTCTTTATAATTGTTATCAGTCATAAGAACATTATTATTTTGCAAAGTTTCTAATTCTTTAATTTTATCTTTGTCGGTTAGTCTCATTTTAATACCCCCCATTTAATATATCGAACTCTTCTTTAAGTTAGTGTTTTAAGCGTTGTCGCCCCCCTAATGCCTGTAAGAACTCGACCGATAAGCTCTCTTGTTCTTGCATTTTCAAGACAATTTCTCCAAGTTTCCAATGCTTGATTTAAAACTATTTTTGAATTTGCCAACATTCTTTTTGTTGCTTCGGCTTGCTTTTCTCCTTTAGATAACTGTATCTAAACCATTATATACATAATAATATGTATAATCTTTTATTTTCAATGTAAGAGCAACCACTAAATAGCCATTTTCATCATAATAATATGATACATCGCTTTTTATACCGCATATTTTATCTCTTAATAAGATGATGCTTAATTGCTTATAAGCCTCTTCGCCCTCAACATTTAGAGTATTAACTAAATCATTATTTTTATATATTTTTAATGTGCTTGTCATAATATCTATAATACCCCCCCTATTTATCATTAATTTCAATGACAACTGTGCCTTCATAATCTTTGTTAACTTCATATTCAACATATAAATCTTCATCATTTTCATCAAAGATTGTAGCACCTTGTTGCAACATATATTCCTTATGATAATGTAAATCAGTAATAGTATCATATACATAATGCTCATGTCTTTTAACAGCATGCCATTCAACTGTGTGTTGACGACGATGATGCATTTCTTTGATTAATTCTTTGAGCACTTCAACAAGTTCATCACATAAAGTATCGAAGTCTTGTACTAATTCAACATCTGCTTTAAGAGTTGATTCATATGCTTTTAATGAACCGTATGCTTCTTTAACATCAGTCTTCCAGTCATCATATGTGTTATATTGGCATGGTGAATAAGAATCAAGAGCATGACCATTGTGTTTATTACTATATAAGACTAAATAACCTCCTGAGCGTCCATTAAAACCGACCTTATAGCCAGGATGATTTTCATTGAACTCTTCAATGCATGCGTTAATTGAACAATAGTCATCTTCTTTAAGTGCTTCTAAAGCATCTGAATAATCTACAGGCAAATTATATAATTTAACATTATTTGCTATTGAGTGTAAGCGATTCCAACTGTTGAGTGTATCATACTCAAAATGATTGTGTAAGAAATTGAACATCTCTTTGTTTGATTGTTTGTCAACTTTTTTGTAAAACATAATTATAATCCTTCCTCTATCTTGTTTATAAATATATTGTATCATATAATTACATAAATGTAATTACTTATCTTTAAGCAAATCATTGCAAATAGTATAATTCTATAATACCCCCCTATTATTCAACTTCCTTTTCAAAGATATATCCTCTATAATAAGATATTCCTTTATCAGTCTCGATTGAGATTGAGTAAAAATCAAATGATTTTTGATAAGCATCGATATTATAGTTATGTAAGTCATCAAATAATTTTACATATGATTCATTAAGTGCTTTAATTGCTTTATCTTTATCTGCAAATACTCTTTGAATATCATCTAATTCAATAGGTACTTCACCTGAACTAGTTTCTGTCAATATATACACCTTCATATTGTCATACCCCCCTATTAACAGTGTTTTTGATACCAATCACAAACTGCATCTGCATCATTTTCATTTTCCATGTAGTAATGAGGATCGTTTTCGCACATACATTCTACGAACCAAGCAACTAATGTATCTAAATCAATGTAGTCCATTAATGATTGAAAATTATCACTTAATCTTTCAATTTGTAAATCAGCAACATTGTCACTGATAATTTCCCTCATATCATCTGGTGTGTAAATCATAATTATCTTCCTTCCATTTTACAATTATATTGTATCACAAATATGTTTAAATGTAATTAGTTATCTTTAAGAAAGGAGGGGGGGGGTAGTTATTTACCCGCCTCCTCGTCATTTGATACTATGAATGCAGTTGGTAATTCAACAGATGTCTTTAAATAATTATTCATAATTTTGGTCATAATTATATTACGGTCAAGACGTTTCTTTTTCCACGGAAAATCAACATAGTATCCAAGCACATTTTTATCTGTAATTTTTTCAATTTTGAAAATATCACTTGGACTGTGTGCTTTAGCAATTTCATATTTATCGCCGACATATTCATATTTATTGTAGACATTTTCTGTGTAGAGATAAACCGCCCCCCCTAATGCCTTTAAAGCATTATCACATCTTTGTTGTTGTTCAATTTGTATAATTTTGTTATCAATATCTTTAAGTGTCTTATAAAGGTCATATTTGAAATGATAATTCATACAATTGACCAATGCTTCTTCATTTTCCCAAATCTTAGCTAAGCATAAATCTCTAGCGACTTGAAACTTATCTTGACGACGATATGAGCCGCACGTTCCTTTGTTAATCTCAATACCCCCATTTTGATAAATGCGAATATCAAAGTCTGAGCCAAAGTCTGTTTTCCATCCTTTTGCAAGACGCTCCTCATCATCTGTCTTGAAGCCTATATCACCATTGAAATAATATTGACCATATTGTTCATCATATCTGCGACATACTTGCATTTTTAAGTCGACTACTAATTCGACTCCTTCAGGACAGCATTTTTCATTTAATATTTTTGTCAGTTCATCAATGACAATTTTTTCATTTGCTTCAAATGCTTCAAATGCAATTTCACGTTTGTTTTTTAATTCAATTAAGTTGTCAATTTGTTCCATCCAATCATTCCTCCTCATTGACAAATATATTGTATCATATTTTTAAGTTTAACGACTTGTTTATCTTTGAGCATCGTATTTTATACGATATACATTATTCACTGTATGATAAATTAAATATTTAGTTGCTTTAGTTTCACCATCAGCAATATGATTGACAAGATAAGCACAGCTAAAGAAGCTAGACCCTGCTTTTGTGATACGGAAGCCATACCCCCCTACCTCATTCATTTCCTTTTTAATCTTATTGCACGCCTCAACTTTTGCTGCTGAAGGTTTGCAATATGCATTATAAATACTACTACCTTTAGTAGTATTGATGTAGCGGCTAATCATTGATTGAGCTGCTTTTGTATTTTCATTTAAGTTTGTCATTTATGTTCCTCCATCATTGACATTATTATTATATAACGTTATTTTTCAAATGTAATTAGTTATCTTTAAGCAATAAAAAAAGTAGTTATATTGGCGAGATATAACTACCAGTCACAAAGGAGCGTAATGTCAATACACATCACAATTTTTGTTCATAAATATAATAACTCTAAATTCTTAATATGTACATTGTTATCTTTAAATAAGTGAATATTTGTATTTAAAGATAACTAATTACTTTTAAGCATATATGTTATACAATATATATGTCAAGGATGGAGGAACAAATGTTATGACAAGAAAAGAGTTCGAAAGTATTATGGCCACATATAAAAAAGGCACATATATTTCAATGATGTGGGAGACTATTACTAATAATGGACGTAAAGTTTCCAAAGGTGTTGTAAGGTTTACAAACATCGAAGTAAAAACTAATAAGCAAGGTGATGATTATGTTGTTGCTCGTATAACTAAAAATAATAAACAAATCACACACGTCACTTACTTCAATGCTCAAGGTGAAGAAATTGAGAAAGGTGAATATGAGGCAAATAATAAAAATTATAACATCACAGATTTCTTCGCTAAACATCTTGAGAATATCATCCAACTCGGGTGATATTCTCTTCTCCTAAAGATAATTATGTATCTTTGAGAAAAAATATGGTATAATATAATGGGGAATTGTTAAAAAAAAAAAAAAAAAAAAGACCATTATTTTACTTAAAGATAATCATATATCTTTAAGATAAAAAATATTATAATATATATGTAAAGGATGGAGGATACATAAAATGTGGTCAGAAAAAATTAAAGCAAATTGTAGAAAAATACACACCGGCTTAAAGGGAACAAAAATGTTATCAATAATTCAAAGTGTTGAAGGTCAACTTAGTGATGGCATGTGGGAAAACTCATTTGCAATGAGAGGTTATTGGTTATTTGAATGCTGTGACCTCGAAGGTGATGATGTTGTCATATATATTAGTAAAGCTTGGGGTGATGTGGACTTTAACAGACCACGCTGCAATAAGTTCTGTAATATGGATGAACAACAAATCAAAGAATGGTTTGCAAATAAGGTGAAACAAATCATCAAACAAGAAATTAAAGACGATTATACAGAAGGCTTAGAATGGTCAAGAAAGTGCAAAGTTGAAAGTGCTTATATGCATGATGGAATTACTGCACAAGATGCTTATAAAGCTTATGATTGTTTGAAAGATCGTGGTAATATTTTATGGTATGGTATTAAGTAAAGATAAGTATATATCTTTACTTATAAATATTATATAATATATATGTAAAGGATGGAGGAACATCTCAATGACACACGAAGAATGGTTAAAATTAGATAATGGTGAAAAGGCTTGGTTGCTTGGACAAATCATGATATACATGAATGATGAAGAAGCTTATTACTCAGATTGGCTCTACATCTGGCCTGATGGAGAAACGTGGGAGCAATGTATGGAAGATTTTGAATCTGATGAATCATACAAAGATTTAGAACAATCATTCATTGAACATTACTCAGAAAAAGAAACACATGACGCAGGATTATACTCACATAGAAAAGTGCCATCAACTGTTGTCAATGCAGCTCACTACTGGGATAAACGTTTAGGACTTGAGTTAATTGAAGTTGTTAAGTAAAGATAAGTATATATCTTTACTTCAACTTATAGTATAATATATATGTAAAGGATGGAGGAAATATTGATGAAAAACTTAGAAAAGGAATTAGTGAAAGCGACATCAGAAGGCGCAGGCGTGTTATATGACTTCATTGCTGACAATTACACAGATATGAGCAATTATCAATTAAAGGAAGTTTTATTAGCTGTGTTGGGAGTTGGCTTAGATAATTGTTTCGGAGAAGAAGATGAAAAAGCTTATACTGAACTCTTAGTTAACGAACTTGAAAACAGATACTTCGGCGTCGATGATGAGGACTGATTATGAGATATGAACTTAATCTTGAGACATGCACTCTCAAAACTTATTATAATATCATCATTGAATATTCATACTTACACGGACACTATGATGATGACTTCTTAGATTATTGCTACGATGCTGCAACATTGGAAGCCGATGGCAGCGAAACTCCAGCAGCTGAATATTCACATGATAACATGTATGCTCAAGTCATCATCTCAACAGCAGAGTTTCTTGTTGAACATGATACATTTGAATCATACGCAGACGAAGACTGGAATGGATTATTTATCATTAAAGATAACTAATTACTTTTAAGTAAAAATATAGTATAATATACTAGGGAAATATATAAAAAAAAATCCATTATTTATCATTAAAGATAACTGATTACATTTAAGTAAAAATATGGTATAATATATTTGGAGAATATTAAAAAAAAAAAGAATTTTACTTAAAGATAATTATGTATCTTTAAGTAAAAATGTGGTATAATATACTGGGGAAATATATAAAAAAAAAAAAAGAGTATTATTTTACTTAAAGATAACTAGTTAGATTTGTATTGTTTTATAGTATAATATAAATGCAAATAAGGAATGATGTAAAATGAAATTGAAATTTACTACACAAACACTCTCACATAAAGAATTACAAATGCTACAATATATTCAACTCATGTTAAAAGAAAAACATCAAGACATCGTTGATATATATTGTGAATTTAAAAATATTAGAAGATGTTCTGATGAAGATATACTTTTAGATGAAGATTTTAGAAAATTTCTTATAAGTGAGTTTGAAGAAATTGAAAATGAAAAAAAAATAATTTTATAAAACAATATTGATGTTATATTATATATATAGAAATGGAGTAATTAATATGAATAAAAATGAAAAAAAGAAAATCATTGATAGTATTAGAAAATTTAAAGATACTATTAACTTAAAATGGGAACCAGCAATCAATAATATTGATGAATTTGACAGTAATAAAAATTATGAAGGAATTAAAAAAGGTTTTTTAGAAAATGAATATTTTTATGATTGTTTTCATTCAAATGAAGATATTAGAAAATGTTTAGCATTATATTTACAAATACCTGTTGAAAAAATTGCATCAGATTTTTCAAATGTTGAAGTATATCATATTAATCATGATTGGCCTGAAAGTTTTGATGAAGGATATTTGGCTGATAGATGGATTACCAAAAATTTAATTGATAATAATGTTTCTAAACATATGCTGACATTTCCATTTTCAGTATATGTGCAAGCAGCATTAGGTGAAGAATGTTCTTATTTTCCAGATAAAAATATTGATGAAATAACAAATCTTGATAAACATACTAGAGATATAATGAAAGCAGATGCAAATCAAGTTTTCAAAATTCATTAATTTAAATAATAATTAACTACATATGATTTTAAAGATAACTAGTTAGATTTAAGTCAAAATGTAGTATAATATATTGGGGAAATATAAAAAAAAAAAGACCATTATTTATTATTAAAGATAACTGAGTGCTTATGCACTCTTTTATTATACAATAATAATGTGAAGGAGATTGATGATTAATGAAAAAAGAGCTTAGGTTTCAAAACACAGATTTCTATGAATATACTAATGTGAATCCAAAAGATAAATATGGCGGTGATTGTGTTATTAGAGCGATCGCTCTAGCAACTGGACAAAGCTGGGAACAAACAGTACGTGAACTCACTGAAGTTGGAATTAAAAAAGGTTTTGTTCTCATTGACTGGCATGTATATGAGAAATACTTAGAGACACATGGTTTCATCAGATGCAAAGAGCCAAGAGATGTTAACAATCGTAAGATGACAGTTAAAGAGTGGATGATAGAAGAACAAATCACAAAAGGCACATTTGTAATTGTTGCAGGCACACATCATCTCAGCTGTATTGTTGACGGTAAAGTTAGAGATATTTGGGATGCAAGTAAAGTCACAATGCACAAGTATTGGTTTAAAGTAGGAAGTGATAAATAGTCATTAAAGATAAATACGTATCTTTAACCATGAATGTGATACAATAATAATGTGGAGGATAGATATATGTACAATGAACTATTACAAAAGTATGGTTATATTGAAGAGCCACTTGTAGGCAAAAATGCAAATGGTGAAAATGTCATTATTAGTATAGATAAAGAATGTGCTTGTACACGAACATTACAACACAATGGTTGGCAACGCATTAACATCTACTATGCTGATGGCACAAGCGAGGAGTCATATGAAAAATAAAGTTAAGATTGAAATGACTGAAGACCAACAAACTTGGTTGCTCAGGTTTATGAATTATGAATGGGATGCTGAATTTGAGTATCAATATCAAAATAGAGAAGCAGACACTCAATACTTAGAAGATATGTTAGATGTTTATGAAGCAGTGTTAGGTAAAGCTGATAACATCTTCGAAGCAATAAGTATCGAATATGATATTGAAAGTAAGAAAAAACAATTGGAAGAACTTAAAAGGAGTATCAATGAATGTGCAGATTAGCTACTACATCAAATGAATTAAATAAGATATGGTGCGAACTCATAGACATATTTATTGATTATAAAGGTTTAAGTGTGCATGTCATACAAAGGTTAGAGAATGTCGGCTTCATTGTAAACAAAGGTAGTAATCATTCGAAAATCGTAATGCCTGTTGGCATGATGGTTGTTAGCAATACGCCAAGTGATAAGCACGCTGGTAGACAAATACTTAGGCAAATAAGAAGAATGTATGAGAGTGTGGGCAGTAAGAATTAGATATTTAGAATCACCATATACTGGTGATGGAAAATGGCATCAATACACTACAAAGTGGTATTCTAATAGTAGTGATGCTTGGGCAGATGCTAATAAGTTTGAAAACAAACATTCATCTAACTGGGATGAGAGTGCAAGCAGTTTAATGCATAAGGAAAGATAATTATGCAAATAGTTGTTATTAATCGTCGAGATAAACGTCAATATTGGGTCGATAAATATATGTCAATTACAACTAAGTATAAGAAAGCATTAACTACAAGTGATACACTAAAAGTTGCAAAAATAGTGCAAAGGTTTACACAAGCATTTCGTGTTATAGTATTAACAAATGATGGTGAGATAGTTAAGTATTATGCATGACAATAGTATTGAACATCAACAATTGCTTGAAATTGCTGAATATCGCAACAATGGCAAGTCACCACATCATTTGAGCAACAAATATCTTTATATGCCTTTTAGTTATAAGGTGCATAGTCAAGTGTTTGTCAATTATTGCGAAGTGATAATCTGGCCTGATGGCACAATTGAGTATGCTATTCCTTCACACTCAGAAAAATGCTTATTAGAATATTGTAAGTTAAAAGGTTGGACACGAGAATATTGTGTTGAGCACTTTAGACATGATGCAGATTGTTATGATAAGATGATGAGTGAGTTAGGCATTATTTATGTGTGGTATAACAATATACACAATGTGACACGTTTAACTGATGCACAGTTAAAAGCATTATCGTTATTGTTGTGTTATGGTTGCATAGAAGATAGAGCTTTTGATAGTTTAAGAGTATTTTAACAGTTGATTATTGTGAAACATCGTCAGCATTCTTTATTTAATTTACATTTTGATTTAATGATTATATAATTAAAACATGGAGAAAAGTATTAAGACAACAACTAATTTATCTACAGGTCTTTCAGACTCTGAGTTCGGACAAGTGCAAAGTATATTTGCTTCAACAATAGGTGAAGCAAGTCGTGCATCTCAAGTTCCAACACTTAGAGAGTCAATTGAAGATACTGCAGAAAGATATGATAGCATTGCAGCAAAAAGTAAGCCTGTTAATCATGCAGCAACAACACTCAAAGATAGTTATGGCAATTCATTAGCAGCAATTGGCACTAATGATAAAGTACAGTCATTTACAAACTATGGCTTTAGCAATGATACACTCAATTATACATTATGGTTAGCAATATATAATGATTCATGGGTATTTCGTAGAGCAATTGATAAGCCAGCACAAGATGAGGTTAACTGTGGCTTTACTTTACATGGTAATGAAGATTATACAGAAATATACAAAGCATATGAGAAGTATAAATCAGAGCTTATCAATTTGTTAAAGTGGGGAGCTTTATTTGGTGGTGCAATTGGTGTCATAATGTTTGAAGGATTTAAGGTTGAGGATTATGCAAAGCCATTAAGTCCTGCAATGATTAAAGGTAAACGTTTTAAGATTTATGTTACTGATAGATGGTATGGTTGTTCACAATCTACAAGAACAGTTAGTAGCATGAAGGACATAGATTATGGCAAACCTTACTCATATGAAGTGACATTTGCTAATGGTAAGTCTTGGACTGTCCATCACAGTTTTGTTTTAAGATATGAGCATCGTAATGCGCCAAGATTATTGAAGATGGGTTATTTGCAAGGTTGGGGTTATGCTGAAGGTGCACATATATTGAATGAGTTAGCTAGAGATGACCAGTTAAAAAGTTCAATTACAAGTTTAGTTAACAAGTCGTTAATAGAAGTTGTTAAGATGAAAGGTATGAGAAGTATCTTCATGGGTATGGACAAAGGTTCAATGAAACAACTTGAACAAAGACTTGCAATGGTTAATTATGGTAGAACATATAATTCATTAACATTCCTTGATAAAGATGACGAGTATAATCAATTTACAATGAGTGGATTGAGTGGCTTATCTGATTTAATGGAAAAAAATATGTGGTTGATAAGTGCAGCATTAGAAATGCAAGGCATACTTTATGGTGACCTTAAAGGTGGACTTAGTCAAGAAACTGACGCATTAAAGAGATATGCAATAACAATCAAGAACAGATGCAATGAGTTCTTCAGACCAGTGCTCAATAAGTTCTTAAAGATTTTGTTCATCGTATATGATGTTAAAGGTTCACCTGACTTTGACTTCATCTCACTCGTTAAAGACGAAGAGAACAAGGACAAAGTCACATCAATTAGAGAATTATCAACTATGTTGAATGAGTTAGTCAATAATGGTATTATTAGTAAATATCAATATGCTATGTCGATTAAGAATTATATTAACAATGATGCAATCGACATCAATATAGATGATAACATGTTAGGTGTACTTAAATTAGAAGAAGAACAAACTATACTTGACTCAATTGATGTAATTGGCAAGAAACATCCAACTGCTAAGATTAATAGACCAACATTTTCAAATAATCCGTTTGTGAGTGAGACTGAGAGTATAGAAAGTTCAGGAGTCGAGACAAACACTGATATAGAAGAGAATGTTGATAACAGAGAAGAAGGAGATAATACAGCCGAAGAAATTGAGCCAGCAAGTAATGTTGAGCCAGTTGAAAGAACTGAGTCGACAGAAGTAGCTAGAGGAGCTGAAGAAGAGTAAAGAAAAGTATTACCTTATCGATATAAACAAATTCCGGTCACAACTATGAATATGCAAAATTCAGTATTAGTTAACCAAAACATTGTTGAAAAAACTCACCAATGTGTAAGATACTTGGACCTGAATTAAATGCATATTTCATAGATATGATAAAAATGAAAATTTGATGAAAGGAGAGATAATTACATGAGTACAACAAAGTTCATTCAAATTTCTAACAACACACCAACAGTCATTGGTGTAATTCCAAGCATCATGTTAATTGATGCGACAAATAAGTATTCGCCAGTTAAGGATAGACTCAATGTCAAACCTGCATGGATGAATATGAAAGTTGATATTGTTCCAGGTGTTGGTTGGTACCCACTTGAAATTAAAGAATGGGACGCTGTGAAAAGTTTTGCTAAAACAAATAAATTTACAATCGGCGTAGAAACTGATGCATCTGGTGTCCCATCTGAATGGTTAGAAAAAGCTGAAGAAATGAGCAGAAAACTCACTAATGCAAAAGCTAAATATAATGCTGACATTGAGAGAAATGCTAAAATTTTAGAAGCTGACAAAAATCGTCCAGGTGCAGAATAATTAAAAGAATATAACGTAAGAGGTGTTCATTATGGCAAATAAAATTCAAAACAATTTGAAGATTTTTGGTAAACAAGGTACTGATTCTTTCCAAACTTGGACAACAACACAAGAGTCTGAGCAAGATGGTTTTAGTGCTGGTACTATTATTTACGCAAGTCATATGAACACTGGCTTACGTAATTCTTCAATTCTCCCATATACATTTATGGAAGTGTTGAAGAATTCAAATAAAATCACAGACTCAGATTTATCAATTAGTCCATCAACAATATATAATACAGCATTACGTTCAAAATTAGATAGTGCAATGAGTCAATATATTACAAATACAATTGTTCAAAATGCTAATCAATTGTCTAGTGCTATTACATTGAACATTAAAGACCCAAGTAATACGACAATAGGTACAACAACTTTACAAACACAAGGTACAACAAAAGATATTACATTAAGTAGTACACTTTCTAATTTTACAAGCATTCAATCAACTAATTTTTATGGTATAAATCTTGGCAGCAGTTCAAATAAGTTTACAACAGGTTATATTACAACACTTAACAGCACAACAATTTATGCAACAACAATTGGTTCAGCATCAGCTCATGTTTCAAATGCGTATATTTCAAGTTTACATGGCACTGCTGATAATGCTAATAATGCTACATCAGATGAAGATGGTAATAATATTAAAGCATCATATGGTGCATCATTAAGCGGTAATGGAACCAATACAATTAAATTATTGAATAAAAATAACACAGTTCTTGGTGAGTCAATAATTGTCAATGATGTTGAATATGCAAGTAAGATAGGAAATAGCTCATCTCATCCTGCAATTGGCTCATTAACACAACCTGTGTATGTTAATTCAGATGGTCAACTTGTTGCTGGAACTTCTTATAATAAAGCAACAGTGCGTAACGCTGATAATTGTAGTAAATTTAATAAAACTACTTCAATAGATAACATAACTGGTATTAGTATTAATTACAATGCTAATGGTACATCTATACCGTCAAATGCTATTGCTGTTAATAACTTTTATTTCATGACGTTTATGTCGTCAGATACTAGTGTTATAGTTAACTTTGGTCTTGTATTTTTAGGTATTAAACGAGCAGAACCTGGAGAAGAACGCACTGCAAAAATATATTTAAAATCTACATCAGATGCTTGGAGATTTGAAATTAAACATGATTATGGTGGAATTAGTTCTATTAAATTTTTCACTCCAGCATCAGTATCTGGACGTTTGTATTATAGAAAATTATCTTCTGATTAATATATTTCAATACGATAGATATTAAATTAGAACTAAAACAAGCTTTTTAAAATAACATATCAATCGTTTCATTGTATGTTATTTTTTTTAACATATGATTTTTAATGTTTTATTCAAAATCATTTGATTTTATAATAAAATATATTAGAAGGAGAGATAAATAAAATGGAAGAAACAAATTACACACATCGTGAATTTACAATTAATAGCATGAAAGATACGACTTTTAGAGTCGCAGCTGTTAGTCCTGTCGATATGTTAGCTATCAGTTATCAAGTTAACTTAGAAAATTATGCTATGACAAAAACTACATTGTTATTTGCATTAGAAAATTTAGAAGTTAAAGTTGGTGATAAATGGTTACCAGTTAAAGTAAAAGGAAGAGAAGTATATCAACCTCTTGGAATTGATAAAAATTTTGTTGCATTAAATGAATTGTTTATGTGGTTCTTATCAGAGGTTATTACAAAACTTTTTCCCGTATCCAACGAATAAATGAAGAGAACACTCTGTTAGGCGTTGGAGGAAGTGCAAGTTATATACATAAGTGTTCTCGTGTACATGATGCAATTTATGTATTAGTCACAAATAAATATGCAACTTATCGTGAGTTAAAAGATGCATATACAATTGATGAGTTTCTTGACTTATATGAGATTTGTATGGTTAATTTATACAATAAATATGAGATAACAGAAAATTTAAAAGAAGAAAGAAAAAGATAAAATATGTCTACAAGTTTAACTAAAAACATTACATTTAGAACTAATCTTGAGAAAGTTAATGCAGAAGTTCGTGAATTACAAAATCGATTAAAAAGGTTAGACGCAAGTTCTGCAAATTTTAAAGATGTAGTTAAAGAACTTGTTAAAGCTGAAAAGCAACAAGATAAATTAAATGCTCAATTAGCTAAACAAAAGAAAATTGAAGATAGTATTTTAAAAGTTAAAGAAGCTCAAAGAAAAGCAATTGAGGCTCAAAGAAAATTGCAAGCTTTACCTTATCAACAAGAAACACAACACATTCGTGATGCTTGGAGTCAAGGTGCACTTGGCGTCAAAAATATGAAACAATTTAAAGCATTTAATTTATTTAAGAATGGATTATTTGCTAATAAACAAATTGAAATTTCTGATGCAATAGCAGTTAATGCTGCTGCTCAAGAGTCAAAACAAGCAGAAATTGCTCAATTAGAAGCTGAACGTGAAGGTTTGACTGGTGGTAAAAAAGGTGCTAAAACAAGACAAATAAATAAGAAAAAAGGTGAACTTGTAGCTCTTCAAAAAGAAAGTGAAGGTCTTAAAGATAGTCAAGCTAAAACTACTGGTAAAGCCGTAGTTGCAGCCGAAGCAATTAAAATGGTTGGCAAAGCAATGAGGACTCTTGTAAAGCCAATTAAAGATTTTGCTTCAGGTGTTGTTGATGCAACTAAAGCAATTTTAAATATGAAAACAGGCGCTGCTTCATTTTCATCTAGTTCACTTATTACAAATGCAAGTGCGCGTGATACTAAATTAAAATATGGTATGAATGACTCACAAGCGTATGGGTTCACACAAGCAAAATCATTATTAAATATACAATCTGATGAAGATTTAATGTATATGAATAGTGAGCAACGTGAGCGTTTGTTGGGTTATATGGAAAGATATTCAGCTTGGTATGAAGAGATGCAGTCTTCTGGTGTTCTTGCAAGTGTTCAAGAAATGCAATTAGAATTTGAGCAATTTAAACAAGAAATTGCAATGGAATTCTTACAATGGGTTGCTGAAAACAAAGATGTTATTATGGCTTGTATCAAAGGCATCTTCAATTTCATTAAAGGAATTGCTCAATTAATTATGAATATTATTAATCTTATTAGTTTTGGTCAATCAAATGGAAATTCTGCATTTGGGTCAGATACTTGGAATTCAAATTCAGTAAATACTGATAATTCAAGAATTAATAATGTTAACATTAATGCTAATGTGACTAATAATGGTTCAAACGCTGCAATGACATCTCAAGACAAAATGTGGTCAGATTTAGCAAAACAAATTGTCAGTGCAACAGAATAGGAAGGAGAAAATATGGGAGCTTATAGATTAATCATCGGATGTAATTTTAACCAATATGACTCTGTTGGTGGAAATTTTGAGCCAAACAGATATTTACTTTTAGACAATATCGATGATAGACAAGTTTCAACAAATGCAGAAATTGCACGTCAACCTATGCAATCTGGTGATACTGTTAGTGACCATATGTATCGTCTTCCAACTGAGTATAGTGTTTCAGGCACATTCAGTTTAAATGGTATGAACTGGGGCGACAATTCTTATGATTTTATTCAAATGGGTGATAGAATTACAAACATTCAACATGCTTTTGAAAAAATTAAAGATGAAGGTATCTTATGTACATTAATTACAATTGATAGTGATGCACTTCAAAAGAATAATGTTAATGGTTTAGATAATGATAAAATTATTAATGCTTCAACAAGATTTAAAATTCGTAAAAATATGGCTTTACAAGGAATCACTTGGGTTGAACGTCAAAATTCACTTAAATTTACATTTAAGTTCTATCAAATAATTATGGTTGAACAACAAGAATATGTAAATTTACAAGAAGCTGAACGCATTGATTTAGGTTTACCTTTAGTATCAAATCCAGTTGGTTCAAGTCTTGGTTCAGTTCTTGCCGATAATGGTGCACTTGCTCAAACTGTCACAAAAGCATTGTATGATAGTGGTTATATTGAAAATGACTTCTTAGCAGCATCTGTTGAATATTTAAAAGATATGAAAGATATTGCAGTTGCACAAGCAATTATTGTAGTAGCTGCTGCAGTATTAGTTGGTACAATTTATGCTGTATCAGTTATTGGTGTTGCTGCTTCGTTGACATCAGCAGTCGCAGCAATTTTTCCAGTTGGTACAATTGTAGCTGCTGCAGTAGTTATTGTTGGTGCAATTATTTGTTCTATTTCTGCAATTTTCAATAGACGAAAAGAAGAAGAAAAGAAACGTAAAGCATTCAAATTAATTAATGGTAGTGCGAAACAAGATACAATTAGATTAATGAACTTTTTAGATGATATTGAAATTGTTGTTAATAATATTAATAGTAATATCACAATTTATAATATTCAAGAAGATAAGCCTCATCAAGTTGTTCTTAATATTGCAGGTAACTATTATGTAATTAATTTTGAGCAAAATAATGTTAATGGTTATGGTTGGGAATCAAAAGTCACAACATTAGACGGTAGTTCAATTGGCACAGGTCAAAAAGAAAAATGGTGTCCAGTTGCTGCTTTTACAGATATGGATAGAAATCAAAACATGTGGTTTAAAGACTCTACAAAACAATATGAAGTATATTTAATGAACCCAGCACTTTCTAGTTCTTATAATGGAACAGAAGATGAAGTTAATGCAGTTCGTAAAAAATTATCATCTTATACAATTTGGGTAAGCAAAGGTGATATTTCGAAAAATATCAAAAAAGTATATGATGCTATCAACAAAGTAATTCAAGATGCAGGATACAATTAATGGCTAATAATATTACTAATTTAGGAAAAAATGTCAACAATTTTTGTTGGATGAGACAATTAGAAGTTCGACTTTATAGTAAGTTGTATAAAGTTAAACCTCTAATTTTTGGTAGTAGTAAAATTACAAATTATCAATATCGTGAAAATGGTAATACAATATTAGAAACTGAATTTATTCCAGACCAATTAAATATAAGTGTTAAAGGTGTAAAGAAACTAACAGCATTAGAAGATAATGGTGTTTGTGAAATTAGTAACTTAACTTATTCAACAATTTCACAAATTATTTTAGGACAATATTATAAAATTGAAATCTGGGCTGGTTATATGACTCAACAATTACAATGTTATTTTAGTGGTGAAATCGCATATATTTCTAATGAGATACAAATGAGACGTGACCATAAATGTCATATTATATTTGCATCAACATTAGTTGCTGGTTATTCACAAAGTAGAATTAATTTTAACCTTAACTCAGGCATTAATTTATATGCAGCCTTAAATTATATATGCTTAACTTCTGGAATTGACTCAAGCCATCTTAATGAAAGCTTAAGACATCAATTTTTAACAGAAGTGAGTGCTAACTGGGGAACGCCTGCAACATTAGCTGAAACACTTGCTAATCAAACATCAGATTTTACAGTAAATGCAGATGCATCTATAGATGGTGGAATAGTTAATGTGAGCAATATAAATGATAAACGACAAATTAGAATTAATTCACAAACAATTAGTTTTAAAAAAGGAAATCCTCGTCTTACAAAAGATGGTGTTGAGATATATTTAATACCAACATTTTGTTTTAAGACAGGTGATATTATCATTATTGATAATTCATTACTTAATATGAGTGAAAATTCACTTCAAGGTGCACAAACAAATTTTAGTTCAAATTATATTGATACAACTTTCGTAAATACAGATACTCCAAACCTTGGTGCATATATGATTAGACAAATTGATTATGCATTTGAAAACAGAGGAGAAACATTTGAATTAAAAATTATTGCAAGAGCAGTAAGTATTATTAAATCAACATTAGGATTAAATTATTAGTATGAGAGAAAATTTAGAAGGAAAAGTTTCAAAAGCATCATCATTATTAGATGTATTAAATGTGATGAAAGAAAAAACAATGTTAGATACACATGTTGCAACTTTAGCATATGTTCAAGAAATTGTATTAGAAGCAGGAACAGAAGGTAGTATTTATGGTTGTCTTAGAGTCAAACCTTTTCCATTAAATTATAATCAACAAGAATATGCGATACAAGCATATTATTTTGATAAAAAACATAAATATGCAGTAAATGATATTGTATTAATTGTGTTTTGTGATTTGAATTTTATTTCAAGTTTAAATGCTATTGATTATAAACCAAAAATGACTAATGACCCACTTACACATTCATTAAAATATGGTATTGTAATACCATTAATGGCATCACATGTTGATTAATTTATTTCAAATCATTAATAAATGATATAGAATTAAAATAGTAAGGAGATAAATTTATGGCAATATTTGAGCAAAATGTTGATATTAGCAGTTTTATAAAAATTACACAAGGCGGCATTCAGGTCGCATCTTTCGCAGATATTCGTGACACTCTTATTAAACAAATGAAGAGAATTTACGGTAATGACATTGATGTTAATTCAGCAAATGCTGATGGTCAATGGATTAATAGTATTGCTTTAATTATCAATAATATGTGTCAAGTTATTCAATATTCATATGATATGCTTGACCCAGCATCTGCGACAGGCTCCTTTTTAGACATTCTTTGCTCATATAATAATATCTCTCGTATCAATGAAACTGCATCAACTGCTCAGTTATATGTCAAAAACATTTCTGGTGTTGCTCAAACAAATGTAAAATTTATCTCATTTATTGATAAAGCAGGTAAAGAATGGTTATGGAAAAACCCAGGTATTAATCAAGCAGATGGTTCAGTTATTTCACCAAATAATGTTATTTCATGGGATGCTGAAGGAGATGGAGCAATTCAATTATTAACAGATGTTGAATGTCAAGAACTTGGTGCAAATATTGCAATAGGTAATGGTACTGATATTTCAAAAGTTGACTGGAATAGTTTAAATGAAGATAATTCAGGATTTATTAATCAAACAGTTGAATATGGTAAATGGAAAGTATATCAACAAACTGATGCTGTTGTAGGTAATGTTCGTGAAACTGATGAAAGTTTACGCAGTAGAAGAATTCAGTCAATGGGCAATCAAGCTACAACAGTTTTATCTGGACTTGAAGGTGCAATTCTTAATATCGAAGGAATTAAAGATGTTTGGGCTTATGATAATAAATCAACAACTGATGAAATTATGGATGATGGAACTGTTGTTCCTCAACATTGTACTTATATTTGTGTTAGATATGATGAAAATGCTCATATTGATAAATCAATTTTAGGTTCATTAATTTATAATAAAATGACTCCAGGAATTCCAACTATTCCTTATGCTGGTTTATCATATACAAAAATTTTAACTCAACCAGCTGACTGGATACAAAATTATTCAAAATATACTCAATTAACTGCAACAGCAAATACAAGTTCAACTTGGTCTGCTAATACAATCTACAGTTATGACTCAGTCAATAATGTTTATATTCTAACAACATCACAACCAGATAACTGGTCAACAACATTTGGACAATATTATCAATTACAAGAAAATGCAACTGTTGAAACATTTACAGACAATACAAATGTTTGTGAGAAAAATCAAATTACAGGTGAAGTTGTTAATTATCAAATTAATAAAGCGTCAAATCTTACTTATAATATTTATTGGAAAAAGTGCACACCTTATACATTCTTACAATATGATGAAAAAACTGATGGTAAAACAACAGTGAAATATGGCATTAAAGTACAATTAATGTTAGTTAATAACTCATTCAACTTTGCAACAAATAGAACAAATGGAACTTTACATCATGCTGAGTCAGATGTTGAAAAGTCAATTGTTAATGATTTATTGTATTACTTAAATAATATTAGTCTTGGTGAAGATTTGAATGCAACATCTATCAGCTCAGTTGTTCAAAAAGCTGATATTAATAAAAATGCTATGTCAACATTTTTTGCAATTGGCACTTCTATCAAAGGTGCAACAGATACATTGCTAAATTTAAAGAACACATACTTACAATTTACTGAGTCAGATATTTATTTTGAAACTCCTGAAACATCAGGTAATATTTATTCAACAGGTTATATTTATATTAAGGTAGCTGATTAAAATGATTGCTAAAAAAGAATTACTTGAACTTGAATACTATTTACAACGCATGAGCCTATTTATGAATGAGTCTCATGGCTTTGAAGATAGAATGAGAATTTTTTGGAACATACTTACATCAATTGATACTTTTTATAATAAACTTTTTGAATATTATGACATCTTAAATGTTGTCAATCCAGATAAAGATTATTATACGTATTATCTTAAAGATGCTGACAATGTATCTTCAAAAACTAAGGGTGCGATAAAAGATGGTAATGGAAATTATTTTGTTCCTATTGAAATGTTAGATAAAGTTGGTGCAATTTTTAACTGTACAAGAAATATAACAATTAAATGTTCTGCTCTTGATGAAAATGGAAATTATATTAATACATCACCTACAACAGAAGATGATTTAATTTCTAAAAAATTCGTGACATTGAATAATAAAGAATTTTTAACATATATTAAAATGCAAATTCGTAAGCAATATTTTAATGGAACTCGTGAAGAACTTGCTGCTTTATATGGTGCTGAAAATTCAAAAAATGCAGATGAAATAAATTTATATTATGTCACACAATATAATTTGACTGAACAACAAAATGTTGATTCTGCTACAGTTACAATTTATTGGTCAAATGGTGCTTCACCAGTATTTACACCAACTATGAGATATTTGTTTTTAAATGGACTTTTAACAATTGAGTCTCTTGGTATTTCTTATCAAAGAACGATTCAAAACATTGACAATTTATCAATGTTTGATGATGCAAAATTTGCTACTCCTGAAGAACCTGAAACTCCTGTTAGCTATTATTTATGGGGATAATAATATATGAGATGTAGAAAGTTATATGAATATACAGATGAAAACAATAAATTACATAAAAATGTAGTTTGGTTTGGTAGTGGTGGAATTATTGAAGAAAATGAAGCAACTTTAACATTTATTGAAAAAAATGATATAACTACTAAATCAGATGATATTTACTGTCGCGTGACTGGCTTTTTCAAATACAGTGAAACAGAAACAACATATGAATATAGAACAAAACAAGATACTAATGGAAAATTTGCTATATTGTATATAGATTTACAAAATAAAATTGTATCTTATACTACTGAAGATGGTGAAGTTATTGACTTTATTATTGATACAAATAAAGCAACAAATGGATTTGATTTTACAAATCGATATATTTATTTAAAAGCATTTTTAAAAGATAACTTGATTGTCAATCATCAATTAACATTAGATTATGACGATGCTGTTGTGTCTGAAAATAAAGTATATTTAAACTCAGATATTATTACAGTATCAGAAAATCAAATTCGTTTTTCTGATGAAATTTATTCTGGTTATGTTGAAATTTTAAATACTAGAATTTTACCAGACCCAGATTTAAGTTTAAGAGAACAAGTGAGATACTCAGATGACTGGACATCTAATACTTGGTATGCTTATAATTTCTCAACAGGTAAATATGTATTAACATTAAGAAAACCTGGCGATTGGAATGCAAACTTAAATTATTATAAGTTTGAACAAAATATCAATTATTCAGAAAGACAACGTGGAGTTAGAGATAATATTACACAAAGAATTTCTGTGGTTAAAAAAGAATTATGGTATCGTCCAGATTATGGTTTACCAATTTTTGATAAAATTAGAAACAAAGGTATTTTAGATGCGATTGCAATTTCAATGATAGCATCTGTTCCTGATGTCACAAATATTGGTTATTATAATAGTACAATATCAAATCATAACTATTTATTAGATTTTACTGTCGTTACAACATATACTTCTGATGAATTATTACGATTAACATTAAATCAAAGAAATTAATTTTGTCAATTTGCAAAAAATATGATTTATAATATTTTTGTTAAAAAAAAAATAATTTTTATTAAAAAGGAGAAAGTTTATGAAAATGTTAGCGACTATTAAATTAAGCGAACATAAATATAAAACACCTGAAGGGTATCTTATTTGTAAAGATGCAGTTTTATCTCGTACAGGCAAACAACAATATTTATTATCTGAAATTTTCCCAGATAAAGAGTCAGATGAAATTGTTGATGTTGATAGAAAAGCAACTGAAGTATTTGATGATTTAACAATGGCATCATTTGAGAATAAACCAATTTGTGTTGAGCATCCTGATGTTGATGTTGGACCAGAAAATTATGCTGATTTAGCTGTTGGTCATACATTTAATATTCATCGTGGAAAATCAGAAGGTCAAGATGTCATGTTGGGTGATTTATTGATTACTGACCAACCAACAATTGAAGATATTGAAAATGGTGTAAGAACTGATTTATCATGTGGATATGATTGTGATATTGAAGATGATGGAAAAGGAAATTATTCACAAATTAATATTCGTGGAAACCATGTTGCATTATGTGAACAAGGAAGAGCAGGCATTGCTCGCATTCAAGATAGTAAAAAAGAAAAGAAAGAATGGGGCATTGAATCAATTAAAGATAAAAAAGCATCATTCGATTCTGAAAAACTATTACATGCTATGAATGATATTTGTTTTACACAAGCAAATAGTGATTATGAATTACCTGATACTGCTAAAAAGTGGATTAACCAACTTATTCTCCATGATTTAGTTAACAGATTTAATAGACAATTAACTCCTGAAGAAAAAGAATTTGTTAAAGCAAATGGTGAAAAAATCTATACAACAATTGTTAAAGAATTTGAACCATATATTGTTTATAAGAAAAGTTTCACTTCTCCTTTAGGTGAAATTGGTGATACTAAACCAATGACAATTGAAATGAGAGATTCTGTTTCAAAAGGAACATTAATTCAAGAGTTTGGTAAACAAGGTAAACAATATAAAGTTAGTAAAATTGTCAATAATGTGATTTATGCTGAAAGTCTTGAAACAGGTAAAACTGTGTTGTTTAAAAAAGATGAAGAAAATATTGAATGGGCTATAATCACAAAATCAGAAGTGAAAGACTCTATTAAAGATAAAATGACAAATAGAGTGATTGTTAAAGACCCTAAATCTGAAGAATATGATTATTTCCATCTTAGAGTTGAACATCATAGACTTGTTAAACGTGATGGAATAATATATAATGCAACTTCTTATAGAAACGACGACTGGTTTAAATCAGATTCTGATAATGAATTTGCAACATATGAAGAAGCTGAAAAGAAAGCAAAAGAAATTCTTGAAAAAACAGAAAGTGAAGATAAAGAAAACGAGTACACATCAGCTGATATTTATGGAGTGAAAGGTCAGGGCGGTTATCTAATTGCATATCTTAATTCATATGATACAGGTAGATTATCACCTGAATATAAAAAAGAAATAGTAAACGATTCTTTATCTAAAGAAATGTTTAATGGTCATTTGCAAGATTTAGATATTGAAGAGTTAGTATTAAGAATGAAAAAACGCGGAGAGTCAATTAACTCAGTAAGAATTGCTCCAAATGGAAAAGTAATTACAATATTCATTTATGGTCATGGAAGTATTGAACAACCAAGAGATTTATATGTTTCTATTATTGAAGAAAATAGAGATGGAAGTGACCAAGAAAGAATATTTAGTAGAAATTTCAAAACATATGAAGATTTAATTGCTGCTGTTGAAACTTGGAAGCGTGAATATCTAAATAATATAGTTAAAAAGGAATACACAGGTGACGCAGCTGCACTCGACCCACGTATTATAGAATCAATTCATGATATATTGGGAGAAGATGTAAAAATTGATTTCGGTACAAGAGGACAAAATATTGTTATCAGATATGCTGAAGAAGTCACACCTTATATGGCAAAAGCAAATATAATAAGATTAATTTCTGCATTAGAAAAATTAGGAATTAAAGTAGATAATCAAATGACTATTAAAAATTCTAATACAAATTATATTGAAGTATGGCATGACTCAAATTTAAGTTTAGGTGATATTAGACAATGGAAAGACTCTGTATCTAATGAAGAACATTCACAACACTTTTATCAAAAAGCAATGCATAAATTACAAAATGCATTGAAAAGATTAAATAGAGAAGATACTGAAGACTCAGAAAATGAGGAAGAAAAATCTAAGTCAAAAGGTCGACTCAGAAAAGAAATTAAAGAACAATTAAATATAGCAGAAGAAAAGGGTGAAATTATATAATACTCTAAGGAAGGTAAAATATGACTGAAGAAGAAAAAATTGTTAAACAAGAAGTATTGATAGAAGACACTGTTGAAAAAGACACTGTTGAAAAAGACACAAGTACTTCTGTTCCAGCTACTACATCAAGTGATGATAAAGAACATCACATTATCGATGTCCCTAAAACTGACATTCATTTTGAACTTGATAGAAGTAAATCAGTCACTGAACAAGCTAAAGATTTAGTTGGTTTAGCTGCTACAAGTCGTGCTGTTGAAGATGAAGAATTAGTAGAAAATATTACTGAAAAGAAAAAAGATGAATTAAAAACTGCTGCTGATACTTCATTAAAACAAGAACAAGTTAAAAGTTCTGAAACAGAAAAACAATTACAAAATGCTAATTATGGTATATATGAAGGCATTGCTGATTTAATTGGTTTGAAAAAACCTTTACCTAACAAAATGCTTAAAGCATTAATGTTCATATTGATACCATTATTAATTGTTTATTACACAGTTGTTGGTTTTATCACTGGTGTAATAAATGTCACAATGGATTGTGTAAATGCTATAACTGAAAGATTTGCTGCATTTACTAAATCTGCACGTAAAGTTATTATATTTGTTGCGATACTTGCATTAATAGGAGTTATTTTCTTAGTAATCAAGTTCTTCTTAAACAAATATGGTATAATTGACTGGTAATCAAGGAAGGAGGAAGAAATTATGGCATACAAAGTTATCGACGGCGTTGTCTATGAGGTCAAAGAAGTTGAAGTTTCCGACTTAAAGGAAGAAGTCGAAAAAGTCATCGCTGATGTTGATGCAGTTAAAAAAGAAAAAGCAGTTGCTGAAGCTAGCATCAAAAACACAGAATGTCAATTTGAAGGTCAAATCTTAAATTATCAAAAACAAATTGATGGTTTACAAGCTTTAATTGATACTGTTAAAGAAAAGAAAGAAGCATCTATCGCACCTCAAAAAGCTTTAATTGAAGAGTTAGACGCTAAAATTGCTGAACTCAAGGCTGCACTCGCAGACAAGAAAGAAGTAATTGAAACTCTATTACCTGAAGAGTCAAAAAAATTGGGGTTATAGAAAATGGCGCCAGTTTTCTATGTAAAATTTTAAGTCTAATTAGCGCGTTATTAAAAGCAATATAAGGAAGGTGAAAAGTTATGACATTTGAAGAAGTTTTAAGTAAATATGCATTGCCAATTGTTCTCATGGCATTAATTATTATGGTTCTTATTGGAATTATTAAAATTTTCACAAAAGTTATTCCTAACAAAAATGCTAATGATGAAAAGAAAGCAAAACTTTCTAAAATCATGAGTCATATTTATGTAATTTTAGTGCCATTATTTTCAGCAGGTGTTGTTTGCGCTTATCATGGAATTTTTCATTTAGGTTTTTCTGATTGGAAATTATTGCTTGGTAATTTTTCTGCAGTGTGGAGTTGCACTCAATTACTCTATCCTATCTATCGTGATTTAGGTGGAAGAGCATTATTTGTTAAAGTGTTATCTCTATTCAAAGGTAAAAGCGCAAAAGCCGATGAAATGATTGAATTAATCGAATCTGTTATGGTTTTAACAGCTGCTCAAAAAGAAGCAATAAAAACCAAGATTGAAGAAAAATAATTAATGGACAATTTCATTAATATTGATAAATTAAATATATTAAATAAGTTCCGTATAGAGTTTGGAATTTTCCAGGAAGATGGAACAAAGGTCGTTGATGTAGATGTCTTAAATACAGATGAAACTACATCAACGACTCAAATGTCTATAGCAGATATAATGTACTTTACTGAAACAGGTACAATGATGTTGCCAGGACGACATATATTAGATAAATGTTTAATATATATAAACGATCGATTAGATAGTGTATTAGATATAATTATCACAGACATACTTGAGAGAGATATTAGTGAAAATGAAATTCAAAGCAAACTTACAGAGTTTGTTATTGAAATAGAATATTATGTAAAAGCTGTTTTCATTGCTACAATTCACAATGTGAATAATCTTGGTACCCTATTAAATCAGGACGACGAGAACAGATATTTATATGATTTAAAAAAATTACAAAAATATGTGAAATGTAAATTAATTAAAGTTAATTAATGTATAAAAAATGAAAATTATTTGTATATTTATAAAAAATATAGATTATAATAATTTATGAAAGGAAATGGTTTTGTAAATTATGAGATTTAAAATTATAAATAATTCAACAAAAAAGACACGTATCATTGATAGTGAAAAACTTAAAAAGTTTGAATTTGATGAAGAAAAAGATGAACTTTGTCAAAAATGCGGTAAAAACTTAGAAGATTGTACATGTGTTACTGAAGAAAATATCGATGATGCTGCGAAAAAAGATAAAGAATTATCTGAAGAAGAAATTCAAATTCTCAAAGAATTTATTCCACTTATTCCTGATTTATTAAAATTAGCAAAGTCTGAAGATGCTAAAGAAGAAGTCGATGTCGATGAAGAAGTCGAAAAAGACGAAGTTGATGTTGATGAAGCAATTGAAGATGAAGAAAAAAATAAAGGAATTGTAATGGAAGAAAGTTCAGAAGAAGTCGATGTCGATGAAGGCGACGAAGACGAAGATGCTGAAGATGGACTCACAGACGAAGAAATCGAAGATGAAGAAGATATTGCACTTGAAGACTCTGTTGAAGAAATCGAGCAAAACAATGATGTATTAAATGAGAGCGATGATGAAGAAGACATTGATGACTCATTTGATAAATTTTACAAAAATCAACTCAGAAAATAGGAAGAAAAGGAGAAACAAATCATGAGTTTAATTCTTGGAAAAAACGGAATTCAAAAATTAATGGCTGGCTATCCTACTGTTAGTGACAAATATGATGTTGCGCCAGCTACTTTGGAATCCGGAACTGCTCATAACGGTGATGTTATGATGCATGGCACAAGTCACAGCTTATATAAAGTTGCTGCAAGTTTAACTGTTGCTTCACAAGTTGCTGGTGTCTTGTTAGCCACAAACGTTAAAGTCCCTGATACCTATCCAGCTGCAACTGGTTCAGTCGCAACAAAAGCTGGTGAACAATTCAATTTAATTGTTCGTGGTTTCGTGGCAGTTGAATTAGACAGTGCTGCTGATTTAGCAGCTGCTGTTGAAGGTGCTCCAGTATATGTTACCGCTGCTGGTAAATTAACAACTGTAAGTTCAAGCAATATTGCACTTGGTTGGGAATTCACAGGAGTCACTGAATTACAAGGAACAGCTAAATTAGCTGAAATCTTGATTAAATAAGGAGGAATGAATGATGAATAACGTATTTACATCTAGTGAAACAAAATACAGATTTTCTGACTCTATCGCTCGTAAACATAGAGGAAAAGCTGTCCCATTAACTGGCATGCAAAAGAGAATGTTCGTTAATGACACCAAAGTTTTCGATGCTAACTTCACCTTCTTACAAACAAAATTAGCAAAATTACACCAAAAGACATATGAGCCAAAAGTCTTCTTCACTTATGCTCAAGATGTCCCAATCGAAACTGGTGGTGGATTTGTAGATTTCATTGAATACTACACAGTCAACTGGGCTGGTATTATGAATGATACAAGAAATCTCTTCGGAAATGGTGGAAACCTTATTCCAAGAGTCAATGCTGGTATGACACAAAATACCGCAAAAGTCTACACATATGAAATCGCTTATGATTTAAGATTTGTAGAATTAGAAAAAATGAAGAAAGCTGCTCTTTCTAAATCCATCGAACAAATTTATCAAGATGGTATTAGAGCTGGTTGGGATTACTTCTGCCAAAACGTTGCTTATTTAGGTATTAATGGTGACACAGGTTTATTCAACTCAACAAAAGTTAAAGTCACTTCAATCACGAACTCCGCTACAACTGGTTCTGGTTTTGAAGGATATAATGATGATGTCGTTGTTGCATTTATTAATGGTATCTTCTTAGATGTCTTAAATGATAGCAACATGAACGTCAATTTATTACCAGACACACTCCTTGTTCCAACATGGATGATGTCAGACTTAGTTTCCAGATTTAGTGCATTGTACAGCAATTCCTTATTTGATTTCATTAAGGAACATAACTTAGCAAAAGCACAAGGTGGAGAAAAATTCAAACTCACAATTGTTGGTAGACCAGACTTAAATGCAATTGGTACTAATAGCAAAGGTAGAGTAGTTGCTTATCGTAAAGAAAAAGATTACGTCAGAATGGATATGCCATATCCAATTCAACACTATGTCACATTACCAAACGTTGATAAAGCTGCTTATACTTCTATCTTCGTTGGTCAAGTTTCTCAAGTTCAATTACCATACAATGAGAGCTCAAATGATGCTGGCATCGTAAGATACTACGATTTCACAAACTAAGAAATTAATAATTAGGTATCGACTTAATTATCTCTCCAAAGTAATTTAAGTTAAGTATACACTGAAGGGCTGAATTAGCTGAATTAATTCAAAACAATTCGGCTTGTTCGCCCTTTATTTAATTGAAAGGAAATTGAAGTATGAAATTTAAACATGGTAATTACACAATTGAAGTCGAAGATTGTGATAATGTTTCTAAAAAAGAAATCAAAAAAGCTGTTGTTGAAATGATTAAAACTTTAAAAGATGATGATTTCTGTGCATATGAAGCTTTATGGTATAGTGAAGATGATTCACAAGGAAACCCTCATACTGAAAAATTCAAAACTCGTAAAGAAGTTATTGATTTCTACAATATGCATAAAAATGACCCAGATAAATTCGACTGGTGGGTCACAAAACGTGACAGAGACTGGTACGTTATAGAAGATATTGTTATTTAAGGAGTTATTATGTCAGATATTAGACGCATTATAGACCCAACATATTTTGATGAAGCAATTGCTGAATTTCATTTTGAATATGACTGGTATGTTGAAGTTGGTAAAAAAGCTGATAGTCTTGGTCGTTTAATTCATACATTTGACAAAAGAAAAATAATGATGTCATTACAGCCTCAAGACTCTACATTAAATCAATCAAAAGATGGAAATACTCAATCATTAAAATATGAATGGTATTGTAAAGCAGAATATCGTGTTAATATTGGAGATTTTTTCCAAGATGAAACAGGTAATTTCTTACATGTTGATGGAGTACATCCTTATGATGGTTGGGGAGTTAGAAGAGGAACATGTACAATGGTCAATTTGGCACAGTACAAAAACTTTCAAGATTATATTGCATATCTTAATGGTGAGAAAATTATATGATTACTTCAATTGATTATGATACATTAATTATACGTGTTCGTGAACAATTAATTGAACAAACAGGCATTTCAGGTGATAGAATTTTAAATGCTGCTTCAGTTCGTGGAGCAGATTTAACTGAAATTCTTAATAATACTGATGTATTTTCAATTAAATTAACTGATGTGTTTATGACATTTGATGTTGTTGAACAAGAAAATGAAAACAACGTCATTATTCCAGAAGAAGATGATACTATGACTTCACTTGCAACATATAACTTTATATTAAAAATATATGGTAATATGTGTCATATGTGTGCTCAACAAATTAGAGCATTATTTAAAACAAGTGAAGTTGCTACTACATTAAGAAATGCAGGAGTATATATTAAAGGTATTGAATTTCCTATAGACCAAAAGGAATTTATTAATAATACATTATGGCCTCGTTGTGATTTAACTTTACAATTGCAATGTCGTCATAATTTTAAAAAAACAACATCAGCTGGTTATTTTGATGAAAAATATCAATTAAAAGATGTTGAATTTGTAATTACAAAAATACAATAAATTTATATATTTAAAAAATATAGATTATAATTAATATGAAAGGAAGAAAACAATTATGGCACTCAGTTCTAAAAATTTCGTAAATGTTAACATTAGTCATTATACAAGTGCGTCTGTCAGTGGTTCTAGAAATATTGGCGTTCTTATTGACTGTAATTCAAATATAACTGATTTTGAAAATGGAACTGATACTTATTTCACAAGTATTAGTGATTTTACAAGCCAAGGTGGTTCTACATCTAGTGTTCTTTATACATACGTGTTAGCATTCTTTAACAATGGTGGACAACAAATTCACTATGTTAAAATTTCTGCTACAGGTAATAATGAATCAGATGCTACAGCCATTGTTGAAGCAATTGCTGAATTACCAACTGATGAAATTGTTATTGCATCTACATGTTCAAATGTTGTTATGCAAATTGTTGCAACAAAGATGAATAACAATTCTTTATTTAGTGGAATTAGTGAAAAGAAATTAGTCACATATTTACATAGTTTAACAGTCAGTGCTAAAGCATGTAAAGCTGTTCGTCCAGCTGTTCAACCTTCATCTCAAGAAGATATTAATGCTGGTGCATTCTATACAGCGACTGCTCAAACAAAAACAATTTCAGTTGGTTATTTAAAAGATAATACAAATGAATATAAACTAGCTACAGAATATAGTGAAAACAAAACATATTACATAATGAAATATGTTGGTAATGATGATTATGAAAATCCATTAAATAGTGTTGCAAATTTATCAAACATTATTGTTAAATATGGTCCTCAAGGTATTGAAATGACTGTGTTGGCTTACTTATCACAAATTAACGTTTATAGAGGAACAATTGCAGATTATTGCTACACACCAGAAACTGTTTCAATGTTTAAACCTACATTAAGTGATGGTATCACTGAAAATACAGGTGTTCTTACTTCACCAATTGTTGATGATAATAGTGTATTTGAAAATCTTAAAAAAGTCAATATCAATTGTGATATTAACTTATCATCTTATGGTATTATGGAATACGGTGGCAATATGACTAATGGAACAGATTTAGTAAATGACTTTATTAGAATTGTTCTCACTCAAACTGTCACTGATAGAATTCTTGGTGTTTTGAGAAATAAACTAAGATATAATCAAGTTGGTTTAAGTTTAGTTTCAGCAGCAATGTCTGATGAATTACAAAGATATAAAGCATTTGGTTATTTATCAACAGAAAAAATCTGGTCAACTGAAGATTTATATGACTCAACAGGTAGATACTTAATTGTCAGCAAAAATACTCCAGTGACACAAGGTTATTTATTCAAAATTTTACCATTTACTTCATTATCTACTGAAGATTTGCAAAATCATATGCTACCATCAATTTATTTAGTAATTGCTGATAGTTATTCAATTAGAACAATCGAAATTGTTGGAAAGGTTTTCTAAGGAGGGTTGATATATGGCTACTAATAGATATTCGTTAACGGATTATATTCTTACAATAACAATACCAGATAATCAATATATTCCTGAGTCAATCAGAGGACAACAATTCTCAATTGGTGGAGCAGGTATTGAAGCTGGTGGAGTCGGCAGTTTCTTAGGAGAAATTTCTCTTACTCGTAATAAAGATGCTTGGGAAACTGAAGGTGACTACACTGGTTCATGGGTTCATAACAAAAATAATGATAAAACTGGTGAATGTAAAGTTCAAATTAGACAAGTCTCAGATATGGTTATTAGATTAGCTCAAATTTGTTCAATATTTGAGTCTATTCAAGAAAATGTTCCTGGTTTAAAATTACAAGTCACATCAGCATATGTTGATAATTTATCAGGTACAAACATTATTGCTACATGTAATGACTGCTATATTAAAAAGATGGCTGATATTACATTTGGTGATACAGCTCAACTTCAAGACTGGACATTCACATGTGGTCAAATATTCTATTATGAATAAGGAGATTAATTTATGTCAACATTGAATTATACTTCTAGAAAAGGTATGAAATGTTCTGATAGAATGCATTCATCTCATGCAGAAAAAGTCGATGACAAAAAAGAAATCAAAGAATCAGTTAAAATTCAAGTTTCTGAAAATGTTTCATTAAAACAAATGCCAGTTCTACCAACAGAAAATCAACCAATTAAAATTTCAAGAGTATTACCAATTGAAGTTGAATTCGGTAAAGAAATCAAATGTGATGAAGTTGATATGATTATTGAATTTGAAAATGGTGATATTGCAATTTCACATCCAACAAAAGTTGAGTATGATACATCAGTCTTAGGAGAAAGAGAAGCTAAACTTTACTTTAAAGATTTAATGGTTAAACAAAAAGTCAAAGTTATTAGACCAACTGTTGTTGAATAATTATAAAAAGAAAGAATTAGCTCAAAACTAATTCTTTTTTTATATTCTTATAAAAATTTTGTTATATAATTAATATGAGGTATTTATTTATGGAAAAGTTATATGTTATTACAAATAATGATGAACTTCAATATGTTAAATTTGATGAAGTTAAGACTTCAAAAGAAATGATGATTAAAAAGTTACAAAAGTCTGATAAAGTCAAAGAAATTTATGAAGGAATCAGTAATTTTGGTCCTATTGGTTTACTTTGGGAAAAAGAAGAAAATGATGATGAAGAAAAAATTCATGAAAAAGTTATGTTTGACTCTTGCATGAATGATGCAGATACTACTACATTAGATGCTCTTATTGAAGATGAAGTAGAAGCAATTGAAGCTTATGACAAAGCAATTAAAGAAGCTCAATCTGAAGAAGCTGTTGGTATTTACGAACATATTAAAGGTGAAGAAGAAGAGCATTTAAAAGAATTAAAGGAATTAAAAGAAAGAGTCTCTAGAGGTTAATTCGAATGGCTATTTTAGGAACACTTATTGATAGAGAAAATCCTGAATTCACAAAAGAAGATTTTTTGTTTTGGATGCCTCAATTTACAAATGTCTCTAATATAGATACACTTTTTAATAATTTATATCCAATTGCAAATAATAAAATTTTCTATTCTATTTTTGGTGTTGACTGGAAATATGCAATGAGTTTAGCAATTGCTCATTATGCATGGATAATTGGTCAAGCTCAAGCAAAAGTAAAATCTGGTGCAACAAGCTTAGCAGATATTGCTGGTGGCAGTCCTACGACTGGTGGCATTATGACATCTGCTAGTGTTGGTGGATTTAGCAAAACATATGATTTAGATAGAAGCATGATTTCTGGTGATGATAAAGTATGGTGGAACCAAAGTGCATTTGGTAGAGATTTAATGAATTTATTAGCAACAAAATCTCTTGCATCAATGTTTGTTGTCACAAGTAATCCTGTTCCAGGAAGTGGGAATTACGATTAATATGAAAGTTGTATGTTTAGTAAATAATTATCAGTTTGGAATGGTTCAATTTGCCAAACTTTATAAACAATATGGTTATCATGATGAATTAGTTGATAGAAATCATCATGTTTGTTTTTTAGATTTACCTGAAGAAAAAGCATCTTTTTTAAAAAGAATACTTAAAGCTGATGTGAATGATAATTTTTTCAAAGTATCAGGTTTTAGTAATTTTTATTGGGTTCAATATTTTAAACAACAACTTGAAAAACGAACAACAGATAGTAAAATTGAAGATGTAATACATGATTATGAGTTAAATCAATTAAAAAGAATTTTACGTCTTGATTGGGATTCATCTGAAGAAAATACAGAAACAAGTAATAAAGTAAATAATCTTACAAACTTTGGTTGGAATTTAGTAAGATTTATTTCATCAGCTGTTAAACAATTAAATGAAGAAGTTAAAAATAATATTGAATATAATAAAACAGCAAAACAATTTTATGCTAATGGTTTAGGTTTAATCGAATATCGACCAGTTGATGAAATAAAAGAATTTGCTGATGATTTATATAGATTAAATATCGCACTGATTAATGAATTAAAAGAAATAAATGCAAATGGAAAGAAATACAAACCATCATTTAGAGAATTCTTATTAGATTGTTATGAAGAATTGCATGATTCAGTCAGTGTTCATGATGCAATTAGAAAAACTCTCAATCCAAAATTGTGGAATGAAGATGGTACATTAAAACCTGAAATTAAAGAGCATATTGAGTTAATTGTTGAAAAATATAAAGAATGGTTAGCTGATGCAGATATTGATATTACAATAAGTGATGTAATTGTCATCGGCAGCAATGCATCATATAATTATACATCAAAGTCAGATTTTGATGTTCATATCATTGTTGATGAGTCAGATGAAAACATGATGAAAATTTATGATGCATATAAATCTATGTTTAATGATGCATATGATATTAAATTTAATAATATTAATGTAGAAGTATATGTACAAAATGATACATCTGATTTATTTTCAAAAGGTATATATTCTATATATACAGGTTGGATAAAAGAGCCAAGTAAGGAAGAAATCATTCAAATTGACGTTTCTAATGAAGTTAATGAATTAGTTAAGGAATATAACAGCATTTTAAATAAACCTTCTCTAGAAAGCATTAATAAATTAATTGATAAAATATATTCATTTAGACGTTCAGGTTTAGATACTGAAGGTGAATATAGTAAAGAAAATCAAATTTTTAAAGAATTTAGACATAAAGGTTATCTTGATAAATTAAAAACTCTTAAACTAATTGTTGAAAGTGAAGAAATGTCATTCAAAGATAGTTTAACTGATGAAGTTATTACAAAGATGACTGAAGAAGAAATTAAAAAATATCGTAATTATGGTAATCCAAAAATTTTCTTTGCTTGTAGTAAACATGATGATAGTGCAGATGACCATATCAGTAAACAAGGGAAAATATATGTTGATGCAAAATGGAAATCAGCATATAATCCGACAAAAGAAAAAAAGAAAATTGAAGCAATTGAAAAATATATAAAAGAACACAACATTCAAACTGTGCAAGATATTATAGGTGAACCTACATTTTTAAGCACAAGACCATATTGCAGACATGTGTTTAAATCATTAACTGCTGATGATGTGTTATCTGGTAATTATTCATTGCCTCAAAGTATACATAATTCTAGAAGAAGAAAGAAGGATAGTATTATGAAAAATAAACAATTAAATGAAAATTTAGTACAAGATGCTCAATTTAGTGGTAAATTCCCTCATTTAGAAGCATTACTCACAAAACTCAATGAAAAAAGTATAATTGATGGTGAAGAATATGACTCATTATTTGATTTCAAATATCGTATTGATAAAGATATGTTAGAAATTTTTGATGCAAATGAAGAATATACAATCAATTATGAAGATGACATGAATTACGAAATGCAAAGTGTTGCTGAAGAGCTTGGTATAGAACCAAAATATTATGAAGACCATATTTTTGAAGATATTGCTAAAGCGCTTAAACAAGATGGCTTTACAGAAATACTTGAATGGGAAAATAATGTTGTAATGTGTATTTTACTTCCAAAGAAATATTTAAAAGATACAAGTAAATATATAAAAGTTAATGAAGAATTGAAAGATTTTGCTAAAGAATTAGAAAAACATTTACGTTCATTAAATACTGATTTCAGTGAAAATGTATACTTTGTTAACAACAAAGTTGATGGAGAAGATTATCTCTCAATTGACGTTGATATGATGGACTGGAAAGAACACATCTGGTTAGATAATGAAATTGAAAAATTCTTTAATAAAAAAGGATTAGATGTTGAAATTATTGTTGAAACACATCCTGAAGACGAAGGTAGTGATACATTTGGTGCTGAACATATTATTAAAGTATTTCGTGAAGAAAAATAATATATGAGTATTAAATTAGTAGAATTTGCAAAATTTTTCAAAACAAATGTTGAAGGAGCATTAAAGTTAAATATGAGAAACGTTGGAACAGTAACACTTAGTTGCACATCAGTATTTACATTACAACCTTTATCATCTCAAACTGGTAGTATCAATTTTCATTTACCAATGATTTTAACAAATGACGATGATAAAAATTTAGCAATTGCAGTGTTTGCAGGAATGAGTGATGGTTTATATTACTTTATGTGCTTTGCAAATAATGATGCTGATATTACATTTAATGTATGGCAAGAATAATTGATGCATTTTGATAAAATTTATTATAAAATAAAAATAAGAAGTTAGGAGAAAAAGTATTATGAATGATTATGTTATTCAAGTAGTTAAATCTGGTACTACTTACAACATTTATGATTATCGCATTCCGACTACTGTGACTGCAACGACAACTGATATTTCAAATAGTGATACATTAATTCCTTTAGCATCTGCAGTTTATAAAACAGTAATTGCATCTGGAAGTGCTTCTGTATCAAATGGTTATTTAACTATTACATTAAAAAATGCTAGTAATGCAACAGTTGCTACTGTTAATTTATTTCAAGCATCAACAGAAACAATCGAAGAAACTGATTAAAAAGGAGAGATTTATGAAAAAAATTGAACTTGAAGATAGAATCATCTATTGTGCTCGCAAAAATGATGAAATCGTTGTAGAGGAGGTTGATGCATAATGGCTATATATACTGTTTTAAGAGACCCAAATGGTAATCCTATTAAAGTTGAAGCTGCTACTAGAGACGGCAACGGAAAAAATATTGCAAATTACTATGCTGAAAAAACTTATGTAGATAATTCTATTGCTTCTGCTATTTCAAGAGTTTATAAACCACAAGGAACAGTAACAGTTGATATCTTAAATAGTTTAACCATTACAAAAGAAATGAATGGCTATGTTTATGATATATCAGGTACAGGAACATTGACAAAAGGTTCAGTTCAAGTAACACAAGGAGATAATGTTGCTATCATTTGGAATGAAGATGAAACAGATTGGAAATGGGATAAATTAAGTAGCATTGTTGACCTAAGTAATTATGCTGAAAAAACATATGTAAATCATGCATTAAATGGTAAAGTTAATCGTGTAGTTTCCCATCAAGGAGATTATCTTTATGGTGTTTATAATGGTGCTGATAAAATTTATCCTCTTCAAAAACAAGTTGGATATAATGGTATAGTTCAAAGAACAGGGGATGGAAATGTTGTTGTTCCTTTAGCTCCTGCCACAGATGATTGTGCTACAAGTAAAAAATATGTTGATGATGGTTTAAAAACTAAAATGAATGTTTTTTTAGAAGTATCTTCATTTTTAAATCTTCCTACAGTAGGTTCTGCAAGTACATTTTATGTTACAGTAGATGATAATAAACTTTATAGATGGACTGGGTCTACATATATTGAAGTTGGTAATAGTAAAGTTCTTACAACAAACACTCCAACAAAATTTAGAAACTACACTCAAGAAGTGCCTGGCTATCCATATATGCAATCTCTTGCAAGTGATGGAAAATATATTTTTGGAATCATATCAAAGTGGGCAGAACAAGAAAGAGATATTGTTGCCTGTTCATATGATTTAAATGGTAATTTAATTGCTACTAAAGAATTAAATGAATCAGCAACACTTGAACAATGTTGTGGTTTAACCGTTAAAGATGGTAAATTAATTATTTTCCAAAATGGTGGTGTTGAAAAATCAGTCACGATTAATGCAGATGGTACCTTTGGTGCTAATTGGGAAGTATATACTGGATTTAAATTTGCAGAAATTAATTCAACTACTCCACTTCAAGATGTAGTCTATTCTAAAAATTTAAATCGTTTATATGTAAAACCATATGATGGTACTGATACAGTTTACATTTATGCTAATGATGCTAGTGCAACAACTAATAACACATTACTTGGTACATTCAAATTAAAAATAATTGACGGTGTAAGCTTTACTCGTATGACTATTAGTGATAACTGTGTATTTGCTAACTACACAAGTAATGGAATTATGTATCCTTTAATTGCTGTATATACTATTGATGGTGAATATTTGTACACAAGTAACATTTCTTATACCCCTGAAGAAGCAAGTGTTGGAATTGATTTCCCAGAAGGTGAAACATTTGATGTTGAACATTCAAATACTCAAGGTATTTTATATCTTAATGATTCAATTTATTTTACTTCTATATCATTTTCTACAGGCTATTTAAGACATAAATCAGCAATTGTTAAATGTACACTAATTAATGATTCTAAACAACTTATACTTGGAGAAACAGGTTCAACTGCATATCCTGGTAATAAAGGAAAAGCAAATGCTGATAACATAAAGCATTTGCAAGAAACAAAAGCTGATATTACTTATGTAGATAATGCTATTCAACAAGCAATTGCGAATGTTTTGACGAAGGAGTTCTAATATGGCAAGCGAAATAAATCTAAACGCAGTATTTAGTGATATTGCTAATTCTATCCGTTCTAAAAAAGGCACAACCGGAACGATACAGCCAATAAATATGGCAAACGAAATAGACAGTATTGAAATAGGTGGTGGCAATATTGACGCACTTATTGACGGAAGCATAACCGAAATAACAAGTAATGTGGCAAGTATTAGACCTTATTCATTCTATCGATGTAATAACTTAACAACCGTTAATCTTCCAAATATTTCTACTATTCCTATTTATGCTTTCTATCAATGTGAAAATTTAGCAATCGCAAATTTTTCTCCAACCAATATTACAACTATTGGTGATTGGGCCTTTTCTAATTGTTATAAATTAACATCATATAATTTTCCAGAAGTGACTACAATTGAGAGTTATGCATTTAATGGCTATAGAGGGGAAAAAGCTATTTTCCCCAAAGCAACCAAAGTTGGCGGCTATGCATTTAATGCAGGACAAATGACTACAATAGATTTTCCGTTATTAACTTCAACCTCTAATAGTGAATTTCGTTATTGCAGACATTTGGTAACAATAAATCTCCCACAATTAAAAACTATTGGAAACAATACATTTGATGGGGATGAAAAATTAACAACAGTAGTTTTTCCAGAAGTAACGCAAATCGGTGGTTGGGCTTTTAATAAATGCTTAAATTTAAAAACTGTTGATTTGCCAAAAGCAAAACGTGTTGGAGGAAGTGAAGTATTTTATTATTGTGAAAAATTAACAACCTTGATTTTAAGAGCAAATGAAGTTGCAACGTTGGGAAGTTCAAATGTCTTTAGCTATACGCCAATCAAGACAAGTACCACTGAAGGGTTTATCTATGTACCTGATAATTTAGTAGAAAGTTATAAAACAGCCACAAACTGGTCGACTTATGCAAGTAAGATTAAAGGTTTAAGTGAATTAGGAGAATAGTTATATGTTAGTATGTGAAACTTTTATCAATGAACTTGATGGAAAAACACTTAAAAAGATTTATAGCGATAGCAACTTTTATGTAAGAGAAATCGCAACGGGGGTTGAATACGAAGAAGCGATTATTCCTTATTCAAGAAATCAAGATGAGTTTGAAGAAACTAATCATAAAATAGAAATCAAAGAACACGATAACGAAAGGAGCGATGCGTCATGATTAAGCCAGAAAAGGTATATGTCACACCTGACGACTTCAAAAATGTTTATCATAAACTACACTATCTGCTCAATGATATTTAAACTTAATAATTGTGTATAATTACATTTATACACTTTTAATTTATTAAAATCTTCTAATGAAATATTAACAGTCTGTAATAATGTTAGATATAACTAGCTGAATAGTTCTGCATCTAAAAATGCCTTATTTTAATATCAGAAATAACTGATGATATATTTAATTTATAGTTAATTTTTGATATAATAAAATATTGGAGAGATAAATGTTATATAATTACAAAACACTATCGCAAACTCAAAAAATTCTATATCGTCAACTCTATCAAAAAGACTTTTATTCATTTGTAAAAGATTTTTGGTGTGAAGCTGACCCTGCTCCATTTATTGATGGTAAGATAATTCAATTTTACTGTGAATTTTTTCAATATCTTTGTCGACCTTGGTTAGGTTATGATGGACCTGAAAAAGAAATCATTTTGCCTGAGCCAGTCGGCGATGAAACATGGGATGATATAGAAATAATTGATGTTCGTCAAAATAAACAAAATGGTAATATCAACTTACCTCCTCGTCATACAAAATCAAAAACATTTAATGTTCTCGGTGGTGTATGGATGTGGCTAAATGACCCTATCAAGTTAGCATCAATATCTCACACTCAAGGTTTAGCAGGTGAAATGAATATTGCTCGTCAACGTGTATTAAACAGTGAGCGTTTTAAATTCTTTTTCCCTGACATACAATTGGTCACAAACTCAGCATTTAAACTTGTTGACAATCGTGCTGCAGAATTATATTCTATGAACAGAGATGCTATGACAGGTTATGGCGCAGATATTCTTATATGTGACGACTTGACAAATGCTGAAGCAGCAAGAAAAGATAAAGAAGAAATGAATAATGCTTGGTCGTTCTTCCGTAATACATTGCCTTCTCGTGTTAATAATCCTGATAAATATATTATTCTCAATATTCAACAAAGATTGGCTCCAAACGATGTCACTGGACGTATTAAAAATGATGAAGTGTTAGCATCACAATTTATATTTGTTGTTTTACCTGCACAATTTAAAAAGCACACTTATTTAATATGTCCTATATCAGGTGATATTATTGAATATAAACAAGATGATTATTTATGGCCTGAACGTTTTGGTGATTATTCTCGTATCAAAGCACTTGTTGGACCAACAGTATGGGAAACACAATATTTACAAAATCCAATTGCATCTGACCAAACTATTATCAAGGAAGATATGATAAAAGAAGAAGATTGTATTAATGTTCCAGGGTGGGACACACATAATAATCGAATTGATGAAAATGTTGCAACAGTAATATATGGTTCTCATGATTTCCCTGTCAAAGACAAATCAAAAAATGACTTTTTGGGTTCTTTACTTGCATATAAGATTAATAAAACAATTTATATTGTCGATTGTTTAGAAGCAAAACAAAATTTTACACGTTCTAAGCAATATTTGATGTCACTAGAAAATGTTTATGAAGGAATAATAAATATAATTGAAGATAAAGCAAATGGGTCACCATTAATGACAGAATTACAAGATGATGTTCCAGGTATGAGAGCTTGGAACCCAGGTAATATGGACAAGTCTGAGCGTATGCAATATGCATCAGATTATGTACAGTCAGGTAATGTTGTATTTGTTAGAACTAAATGGGACGCAACTCAAAATAAATATATTCTTACAGAAAACATGCAAAATCTTAAGCAACGTCTAATTGCTTTTCCATTTGTTCAACATGATGATATTGTCGATGCATTTACTATGCTTATATTATATGTTTTCCAAGGACAAAAATATGCTGCTTATGGTAAAGCATTCACAGACCTTAATATTGTTACTGAAGATAAATTAGATTATGATTATAGTACAACTTTCTTTGCTAGAACAGGTGATACTTGGAAAGTTTTAGACATTGGTGTTAAATATGGTCTTTATCCGCAAATTCAAGTTATTCGTGAGACTAAATTTAGAGCCAATATTAAAGATGCTTTAAAGATGATGAAAGAATTTACACCTGATAAGAATGTATATATTGACTCAAGTAAAATTGAGAGTATGACAGGAATGTATGATGCTGATAATGATATTATTATTGAACGTTATACTCCAGATAGTTATGAAGAGTCAACAATGTTATTAAATAAAGCATTTGGCTCACAATATGTTGTAATAAATCAACATTGTAAGCAAACAATCGCTGACATTGAAAATGTCCGTTATGATGAAAAACAAATTGGTAAAATAAAAACTATTGATGATGGTTTTGTATCTTGTTTAAGAACTGCAATAAATTATTATGGTGATTTATAATTTGAAATAAAGATGATGTCAAAATTATCGCATAATAAAAACTCACAATATAATCAATTGTGAGTTTTATTATTATTAATTAGTTGTTTTCTTCAAACTTTGGAAGTTCAAGTTCAATTTCAGCTGTTTGTTCTTCTTGAGTTTCTTCTTCTGTTTCAGCAATTCCAAGAGCATCAATTACTAAGTTAAAAATCATCTCAACCATTGGTGTCTTGCTGTTGTTCTTTTCAAGCATTTCAATTAACTTATTACAAGCAGCAATACGTTTTGGAACTCTATTAATACTTTCTTCAAGTCTTTGTTTTTCTACTAGCCAATTATCAAACATGAATGCAAATTTATCGAATTTACCAGTTGCTTTAACTGTTTCAATAAAATCATCTTCGATAGCAAGTAGTTCTTGATTTTTTTCTCTACCATCTTTGAGTCCATCTCTAAGTTCGTAAAGTAAATAAGTTTTTGATTTCTTTTCCATAAATTAATCTCCTTCCGGCATGAAATCTAATATTTTTTCGTAAATACGGTCAATATAATATTGCCAATTTATTTTATCTTTTAATTTATCATAAGCATTTGTTATATCTTCATTATAGATAAATACTGAGTCAGGTAAGTTTGCGACTTTCGATGTACTATGTTTACCATTAGCATCTTTATGTTTTGTAAGAATTGTGATTATTGGCAAACCTTCAACATATTCTGGTTTAGCAGCAAATACACGATTTAATGGTTTGACTACTTTAGATGAAATTAACTCTTCTTTTATTTTACCTCTTTCTGTTTTATATAACAATATCTTATCTTCAGTCATATAATTATAACTTAATTTTTTACATGCATATTGGAATAAAATTAAGTTTTGAGCTTTTTCTTTTACTGTATCTTCTGGTAATTTACCATATAACAAATAATCTCCTACTCCTTGTGCAATAATTGGTGGTTCTTTACAATCAAATAATCGACAAGATGCATATTGAACATCATCAACAACATAATTTCTGAATGTATCACCTTTAAAAATTACTCCACCTTTTTCATCTTGACAAATATAACAGTTAACATCTCTTTGCCATAAATTATACACATGTTCCTTTTTAATAACAAATCCTGTACGTGCTTCCCATTCTTCAATTATTTTAATAAGTTTTGGTTCATCATTCCAGTCATTTGGTATTAGCATTAAACCATCTGTATTTGCTTGCACAACTGTGACAAGTCCTTCCATTTTTTCTAATAAATCAACTAAGAATAATTGTCCGCTGATAGTAACTAATAATGCTTTCCAAGGGTCATAGAAATCTGTATATTCATTATTCATTGCTCCAAATACTGACAACAAAATTGTCTTATACATTGAACGTTCATCAGCAAGTTCCGGATGTTTCTTTAAACGTAATTGTTCATGATACATAAACTCATATGCTTCTTTTGATTCAGTCGGCATTGTTCTTGGTAATAAATCAAGGTTCATCATAACAAGATTATAATAGCCAGATACATCTGCATAAAATATCTTTGGTGCATGAAATTTTTTAATTGCTGAATGAATTCCACCAGCAGCAATTGTCAATTCTGCTCCAGCGACATTAATTATATCAGATTTACCTTGTCTAAACTCTTCATTTAAATAAAATTCACGAAGACGTTTATTTTCTAATCTTAATGTCGGATATATTTCAGCAGGAATTGGTTTATGTTTTAATGAAGGGTCATTGTGTGCGCCTAAAACATTAGCTGCCAATTGTGTTCCTGTGACTCTCAAATTATGCATTAAATCTAAATTATATTTTTGAATAATTTGCATTCTTAATTTAAACTGATTGAAGAACATATTGAAGTTATATAATGTTTGTTTTAAATCATCTAAATTATAACTTTCAGTCAACTTTTTTTCTTCATCAGTTAATTGTCTATCTAAATTAAAATCAACGTCTGTTGTATGAATGTTTTTACCACAAATCAATTCAGTTAATTTTAAACTAAATGGTGTTCTACTTACTGACATTAAATCATATGAGTATAAATGAAATTTTGCTTTACGTCTAATTCCACCATTAATTATTTGTTGTGATTTTTCATAAGCACTTTTATGCTGAACAATTGCTTCTAATATAAGGTCATCATAATATGTAGAATTATGTCCAACAAAAATGTCATTTTTATGTTCTTGATAGAATGCTCTAATTTCATCTTCATCCCATGTTTGATAAACAGTTTGATTTTGTCCGTCAACAATAATTGTCCCTAATAAGACATCATGTTTAAATACTTCAAAATCCCAAATAATTATTTTCATAATTAATTACCAGTTGAACCTAAACCTTTGTCACCACGTTCACTTGATGGTAATTCATCAACTATTTCGATAAGTGGATTTATGATATTGAAACAAACAAATGAGCAAACTCTATCATCTTTGTTAAATGTATAAGTATTATTTGAACAATTTGTCAAAATCAAATGTGTTTCTCCACTATAGCCACAGTCAGTAATTGCAGGTGTAATTACTAAACCTTTTTTAGCAATACTACTTCTTGGAACAAATATTCCTGCAGCTCCTTCTGGAACTGAGAAACCAATACCAAGTCCAAGACATATAGTTTCTAATGGTTTAATGATAAAACCTTCTGGTAAATATAAATCTAATCCGCAGTCAGTAGAATGTGACTTAGTAGGTATTTTTACATTTTTATCAAATAATTTAATTTTCATTTACTGTTCTCTCCTTATCATAAATACTTGACATTTTATCTAATAATGTTGCTGCATCATATAATATCTTTAATGTAGCATTTGGATTGATAACTTTTACTTCAATATAATTCATATCAATTTCATTATTATCATCAAAACATCTTCCTAATTCATCATCATTTAATAATGCTAATGCATTATCTAAACAAATATTGAATAAATCATGAATTTCATTTGCTAAATATCTAACTTTAATTGGTGTTATTCTTTTCATATTCATAACACTCCTTAATAATAGATTCTGCGTCAATTGTAAATGTTGTTGAATTTTGGTAATTAAAATTATCAACATCTCTTAAATACATATGAAATGATATTGCATGATGTGTATATAAACCTAATTTAAGTCCTAATCTTTTAGCAATATATTGTCCTAAACTAACGAAGAATATATAATCATATGGAAAACCGAAAAACACATCATTTGAACGCATCACAACTGTTTCTTCTAATTCACCATTACGAATTAAGAAATCAAGAGCAATTGTGCATTGCATATCTTTTGTAGTAATACGATTAATTGATGGGTCTGATATATTCAATACAGCTCTACGAGTAGTTGTATCTTTCTTCAATAATTCAATAATTTGTTCTAATTGATTAAATCCATATTTCTTAAATAAAATATAACCATATGCAGAATTGTTTGTTTCACCATCATCTGATAATGATAACCACATTTTAGCATGTTGACCAATTGTGTGACAAGAATTATCAGCTGAATAATACCATCTTAATTCTGCATTTGAATATTTTAATGATAAAGGTTTACGATATGGAAATGAAATGTTTTCTAATGTTGGATTGTGAACTATAAGAACACAGTTGTTAATTTCTCTAGTACTTCCAACTACATCAGCAGTTAAAAGACTTTTTACAGCATCACCATATACTTCAGCAATAGTGTTTCCTTCAAATATTCTCATAATTATCTCTCCTATATTTTTATTAATCGAATGTTTGCATTATCTGCAATTTTCTTTGTAAGTTCAAAATCTTTATATTCTTCAAGATAATAAACTTTTTTAATGCCGAATTGAATGAGCAATAAAATGCATTTACTACAAGGTGATAATGTCAAATAGACTTCACCATCTTTAATATTATTTCCTGCTCCATTATATACAGCATTTGCGATTGTGTTCATTTCTGCATGAACAACATAATTATATTTTTCTTCAGTATTCCAATTAAACTCATATCTGAATTCTCTTGGGTCACCATTATAACCTGTTGCAACAATACAATTATTTTTAACAAGAACACAACCTACTTTTGTATGAGGGTCTTTGCTGCGTTTTGAAACAACTTTGGCGACATCAATAAATGTTTGTTGCCAAGATGGTCGATTATATCTTTCATTTTCTAAGTCTTCTAAATGAGACTCATCATTAATTAAATCTAAATCTTCGTCGCACATAATTATCTCTCCATTTTATTATAAGTGTTGATACATAAATTTATAATATCTATAATCACTAGCAGTCCACTTTTTCATATGTTTTTGGTCCTTTGTTTTGAAATAAGGACTTTCTTCAAATACTAATCTTAGCAGCAATTCATCTTGTGTTATATGACTATATAAATAAGATAATAATTTGAAATCTGTATCTGACTCTTGTGATAAATTGTTTACTAAATAATGTTCTTTATTGAACCATAATTCTTGGAATGTATGATTTAAACTATAATGTTTTCGAACCATTTTCATTAATTTTTCCAATGATTTTTCATCATTTTTATTAACTATTTTATGTTCAGTTTTAACTGGTTTTAACATATATTTATTTAAAAATTGATATAACACAGTCATGTCTTTCATTAAATATAATGAATTATCATAAATTGTTCTACCAGTCAATGTCACATATCTTGCAGGATTTGATGGTTGATAATACTCACATCCTGTTTTTGTATTTTTAATATAATATATGTCTGAGTAATTTACTATATCATTTCCAATAAATAATATTCTTAATCCTCTACCACTAAAACTGAATTCAATATAAGCAATATTTTTAAACATTTGAATAATATCTTTTGCTCTATCATCACCTGTACTTATATCAAATGGTTTACTGAAACATTTATCAATATCTAGTGCACAAATCTTTGAAGCCTGAATTGATATACCTATTGCCTCATATTTGTCAAGAGACTCACAGTTTATTAATTCATCTAAACTGACGAAGTCTCCTGACTCATTTGGGCGGGCTAATGAGCCCTTGACAGTATATGGTATTTTAAACTTGTTTGCTAAACAATATTTGAATGGGAACTCTGTTAGATGTTTATTATTTACGATATTTTCTAAACTATCTATCGCGCTCATAAATGATTACATTGCAATTCCAAATTGTTGGCTAATTTCTTCAATTGCAGCCCATTTAACAAGATTTTGAGATGTTCTTTTTTCACCATTTTTAGTATATTCAGATACTTGAACATATATTCTACATTTGAAATCTGCTAAGAACTTAATGACTTCAAGTAATGCAGTAGTATTTTTGAAGAAATCCATAATATCATCAGATGGATTTTCTTTTAACATTTCAAGTAATGGTTCACCTGGTTTTTCAGGATTTTCAAACTTTAGCATATCTGAAACAAATCGTTTGACATCTTGTTCTGTGACGAAATTCCAGTTTTTGAAAATGACTCTACCTTTTGAGCCTGGAACTCTAACATAATTGTCAGCTTCTTCGTCATATTTCCAGCCATTATCTACGATTTTTTGTTGGAATGACACCATTGGGTCACCATTTTTATTAAGTTTTAAGTTTGTCATTGCAACTTCAGTAAGGTAGAAACCTGCTGGTAAATCTTCAAACCCTGCTCCATCAGCAGTGACTTTTGATAAGTTAGATGCGCCAAGTAATGCATCTAAACTACTAGCGATATTTTGAATATCAACATCTTTAATTTCTGACATATATTATCTCCTTTATTTTTTACCAAATTGAGCTTTAATACGAGCAATTCTTTCAGCCATAGACTCTTCTTTAACTTGTTCAACTTTTGGTTCTTCTTTAACAATAGGTGCTTGTTTTTCTTCAACTTTTGGTTCTTCTACAACTTTTGGTTCTTCTTTAACAACAGGTGCAGATTCAACAACAGGTGCAGATTCAACTTTTGGTTCTTCTACAACTTTTTGTTTTTCTTCAACAATAGGTGCAGATTCAACTTTTGGTTCTGCTTTAAGTTTTGGTTCTTCTTTAACTTGTTCTGTTTTAATAATTTTTGGTTTTCTTGATTTTTGTGTTTCAACAACTGGTGTTGCATCATCTTCTAAACCAATAACTGTGATAAATGTATTCCAGTCTAAATCAATATCTTCAGGAACTTCAGCTTCATTTAAACCTCTAGAAATACCATATTCACCTTGTTTTGGAATCAATGATAAGTATCTACGTTTAACAAACTTACCTTCACTTGTTTCTTCATCACGACTAAATGCTCTTAAGAAATATCTTACACGACCTTCAATCATATCCCAAACTTTAGAAGGAATTCTATCAGATGGTAAGTATTTTGTAACGTTAACGCCACGATTGTTTGTTTCAGTCTTTGTAAAACCGTGTGCAATTAAGACGACATGTTTGTCTAATCCTAATAATTTACAAATCTCAATATAGAATTCATTTCTGCTGATGTCATAGCCTTTGCCATAGCCAATATCACCAACATGTTCAACTCTATTACGTTTGCAATATTCGAATTCACACCATTTAAAGACATCTTCAATCAAGTCAACTGCAATAACATCAAATTGAGCATATTTTGCAGGATTGTCAATCATGTCTTTAACAATGTTTTTAAATTCAGTAAAACTGAATATTTGTTTATGGTTTTGTTCAGGTAAATCTAACCATTCAAAATTACCATCAGTAGAAATATAAAATGGGTTTTTTGATTTACTAACAAATGTTGATTTACCTTCGCCAGGTTCCCCATAAAGAACCATTTTGAGAGTTTTTCTCATAATTACTTTCTCCTTTATTCTTCTAATTTAATTTCATCTCTCGATGTTTTTAATTGTTTAGCAATTTCAACAGTTGACAAATCTTGGAATGTGACTGTCAATCTGTTAATAGCAGCTTGAACTTCAATTAATGAGTATACTTGTTTGAATTGTGTCATCCATAAATCAATTGCTTGTTTACTAATAGTGACACGTCTCATCTTCGTACTAATTGAGAATGGTTTATCAATTGGATGCAAAGTTTTCAAGCCATAATTTTTTCTTTGCACAACTATATATTCACCTTGAAGAGTGAAAATATAGTTATTGACAATATATTCTAATTCCTCATTAGTTAATGCTCTTAGATTTTTTGCCATTATACTATCTCTCCTTTCATAAATGTAATTTATCACAATTAAGACCAATTACATTTACATTATACATTATATATCATGCATACTTAAATGTAAACGTTTTTCTTTAGTTTTCGTGTTCCATTGTGATAAAGTATTGTTCTAATAATTTATCAGAACAAATATAATTTTCTTTCAATTCATCAAACAATTGTTGTTTTGTTGTTGATTTGTTGATACTGAAAATCTTATCAGCAGCTGATTTGAATAAATTATATTTATTTAAAACATTTTTATTTGTAAGAACTAGCATGTCAATGTCTTCACAATTGCGTTTTGATAACATTGCTTGTTCATCTAAGTCATAAATAGTATCTTTAATAATATAACTATACCAAGCGTCATCTCTATGATAGAAAATATCAGCATATTGTGACTCACCATACATACCTTGAATGTTGCTAAGATTTGTATAAAATAATTGATTTTCAACAATTCCTCTACCAACATCTAACATTCCAGATAAATCTTCTTTAAAATGATTTAATTCTTCAACAGAGAACTCTGCTTTTGAATAACAATGCCAATTGATTAATGTGTCATCAACAATGTATTGTTCTCTAATTCTTTGTCTGAAAGCAATATCACTTTCACCTTTTTTACGCTTAATACCAGTTTTCTTTAAGTTAATAATTCCAACTTTATATAATGGAATTTCTGGAAAATTATATTGTAATAAGAAATCATATTTGAATAATTGACTTTTGTAAGATTTCCACTCAACATCACGAGATGATGTTTTATAGTCAATTAATATAAATCCTTTATTAGTAAGAATTAAAAGGTCTATAATGCCCAAGAAGTCATGTCCATCAGGATATAATTTAGAGTCTAAATGTCCAGTGAGTCTTAATTCTCTTTCAATAGACATTACATCTAAAATTTCTAATGTTTCATCATCTTTAAGAATATCATCAATAACTTCTTTCTGTCTCTTTAAAAATGCTTCAACAATACATTCAGCTAAGCATTGCTCATCAGTATAATTATTCCATTGAGCAAAACTTCCTTTTTCATTATAATAAGGTTGTAAATCTGATGTTTGATTTTCCAAACCCCAGTGAATAGCACTTCCAATTGAGAGTGCTGTTTTTTCAATTTTTGGTTGAATTCCTTGCACATAATATAAATAATATTCTGCAGGATTATTTAATAATGTGTTTAGTTTACTATGTGACCAGACAATATTTTCCATATTATTTAAATTACTCCTTTATGTGTTATAAGAGTCTAACTTGTTTTTAAAAGACATTTACACTAAATTTGTCATCTTTGAGACTTTTGTGTGCTTTTTCAGTATAAGACTCTCAAATCTATAAACTAAATGTTAGATTTCTAATAATTGCTCTAAAAACTTCATATTGTTTTTCAGCGTAAGTTATTATTTTCTTCGCCATTTTTTAACTTTTTTATTATATAACTCTTTGCATAAATTTTGATACCATTGTCTTTGATTTTTCAAAATTAATTTAACAAGTTCTTTATTTTTAATAATTTCTTTATAATTATTTGTCAATGTATTTTCAGTACACCATAATTTACTCAATATAATGTCATCTAAACTTGTCCCATGAATTGCTTTTAAAATTTTACATTCAGGGTCAGTCAATCTATCAACAAATATTAATTGATTTGCTCTTACTGCTTCATAACATCTTACTGTCATCATTTCAAGATATGCTAAATCTCTTGAACAATAAAATGTTGCTTTTGCTTGTGTTAACATTTTGATATAATCATCGCCAAATACTTTATCAACTCTAATTAAGTTTTCAAATGGTGGAATATACTTTGAGTCAGTTGTGACTAATGTTAAATTGTTTCGACAGAGTTTATCAATGTAATCATATATTTCACCACGAACTAAAATTTTACTATTAATTGGATAAGCAAAATCATATGGTCTTGACATAAATTCATCAATTGTATCTTCATTTTGATAATCATATCCGATACTAAAAATTAAGTTATGAGGCATATCACGATTATCGTATGTTTCAAATCGACCATTGTGTAATTGTGCATCTGCCATAATCATTTCACCATCTAAAAATGGTTGATTATTTCTAACTGTCCATTTAAGTCCAAGTTTATTTGCACCTTTGATATACATTTTATTAAACTCATTTGGCTCGTCATCTTTATCTAAATTATTAATATATTTTAATGTTTCATTAAAAACCTTCTCAGAACCTTCTTGAATTGTCAATCCTGTGACATCAACAACTATGATATGATAATCTTGTTCAAAGATTTTTGCACAAGTTTTAAAAAGTTCTTGGTCTGCTAATTTTTTCAATTCATTTTCAACATCTTCACCACGTTTGATAATTTGATTACGAATTTCATTGACATCTTTTGTAATTAAAACATAAAGAAAAGGTAAACCTCTTTGTGTTGAGATAAATTCGCGATTATATTTTCTTGAATAAACAAAATCTGAAAGTTCACCTCTCATTAATACTCTGTATCTGAAATTATACTTTGGCCATAAATCAGCCATAATTGAGTCTTTACCAACTCCATCACATCCTTCTAAAACGATGTGAGTAATAAATTTACTTTTCATTAATTATCTCTCCTAAATAATTTATAACCAGAATTCACCGGTTTTTGCTAAGTCAGTTCTTCTAATTTTTGTTTTAAGAACTCTTTCACCATACACGTTATTCACTTTGCTGCAACATTTTTGAGCTTCTTCTTTTGTCTCAAACGGTTTCATGTGTATTTCAGTGAAAACGTCTTGCATATCTTTTAAATAAATTATTGCATAATATACTACATCCATAATATTACACTCCTTTGTTGATTATATTGTATAACATACTGTTTTAAATATAAATAATTATCTTTAAGAAAAAGTGCATTTTTCAATGCACTTATTTAAAAGTCAATGTTGCAAATCTAAATTCAGTTTTTAAGAACATAATTTGACCGAACTTAACAACAGATTTTGCATTTTCAATATTATCAAAAAGTTCATCAAATTTCTTTGCATCTTCAATTTCAACTGTTGCTAATGGTGATACTTTTTTCTTAATATAAATTTTAATAATTACTTTTTGCATTAGAGTTCTCTTCCTTTTAAAAATAATTTGCCATCTTTTTTAACTAATTCACAATCATTACATGCTTTGAAGAAATCAGTTTTTGATTGTCTACTATATGATGGTTTTCCAGTTTTATCACAATATAATTCAAAATCTTCAAATGACATTCCATATAATTCAAATGCATGTTCTTTATGCGATTTGAGTTTTTCAGGATAGTTTCTTCTAGTTTTCATTTCCATCTGTATTTTCTCCTTTTTCTTTTTTATCTGATAAATCATTTAATAATTTTAATAAGTCATCTTTTGAAAGTGATTTTAAGAATGTTATATCATCTTCAGATAATGACGCATCAACATTTAAACTTTTAATAATATCATCTTTATCTGCTTCTGTTGTATCATAACTTGCATCAATAAGATTTTTAATTGCTTTGACAGATAATTTTTCTACATCTTTTTCAATTTCAATTGCTTCAATTACTTGAGGATTATCATATCCATCTTTCTTTAAAACGTTTAAGTCAACTAACATTTTTAATACTGGTATTTTATCTTTTGTTGAGAGTTTATCAACATCAGGTACTTGGTCTGTAGCAATTGCACTAAGATATGCACCAATTTCTTCTAATGTCAACATTTTTGTTGAGAAATTTCTAGCATACATTGCAATGTTGATTCTATCTATCTCTTCTCTAACAGCATGTTCTCTAAAAAGTTCAATTCCTTTGTTTTCATTAATGCCTGCTAATTTTGCAGCAAGTGGCACATTTCGATGTTGTACATAATAATAAATAAATTGTTTATGTACATCGTCGAATTCATATAAATTATAAGGGTCGATTTCTAATGAATATCTTTTATCTTCATCTAATCTTTTTAAATAACTTTTATCAAGAACTGACAATTCATTGAAGGGAACAGAATTTAATCTCATTTCTCTTAATTTTTGTGCTTTTGTTTTTCTTGTTCTTGGCATAATTAATCTTCTTTTTTCAATGGTTTTTTCAAATCCCAAGATTTTTTATATTCTGCTAAAAATGCTAATTTTGCATCTTGAGGATTTCTGCCTGTATATAATAGAGCAAATTGTTCAAATTGAACAATATATTCTAAAATAACAATTCCAATAAAAGGTTTCCAAGTGCCAGTTGAAGCATCTTTAACAATAATTCCATCTTTTAATGCAGATGCAATTACTTCAGAACTAACTGGGAATACATCTTTTGCCATAGTTTCTCCTTTCCTTACTGCATAATTTTTAATTTATTATTAACAAACTTAACTTTTACATAAGGTTTGTTATTAAATAAATTTTCAGTTCGTCTTACTCCATAAATCTTTTTTAAGTTTTGAGTGAATGTAGTTGGCTCATATTTATCACCAGTTCCACTCATTTCTTGAATATGACGAATAGACATATAACAGTAATCATTATCAATAAAGTATTGTAAGAACACTTCATCATTTTTAATAAATTTTTCAACAAACTCTTCAAAATTATTAATTCCTAATTCTCTAATAGATGCTGAGTCATATAATCTTTTACGAGTTTTATCATAGAACAATGTTTTTGCAGCTTCATGATTTCTAGTTTTAGACATCCAATCATTGATTTTTTCAAGTGATATTCTATCTAATTTTTCCTTTAAATCAAAGTCTGCGTCAACATATTGCATCTTCCAATCGTTGCTTGTAAATGAGAATTGTTTTGTAAAATTGTTTGTTGCAGATTTAATACCAAACATTGCGAAATAAATAAATACAATTGTGTTTAGTATATCATCTTTCAATTCATGTAAATCTTGTGAAAATGTTGTATCATAATAATCACCAGTTAACAAGAATTTCTTTTTAGCATCCCATGTGTAATATGTTTCAAAGATGTTAATTCTGCGTCGAAATCCTGTTGTATTATCACTAAACTTAATTTTATCTTGGTCATTACCTGCCCAAATAAATTTACAATTAATAATACCTGATACTTTATCTTCACCTTTGTGCTCAATTGTTTGATACATTGAACCTGTAATTGCTTTTAAATTTTTAGATTTTGTAATTGTTTCTGCATCAGTTTCTAAATATATGTTAAAAGGTTTATTTTCAAGTGAGCCTGACACAAACTTATCTTCTTCAATAGCATTTAAGTCATTATTAGCAGCCATTGGAATTGCTCTTGATAGAAAACATCCATCAAATAATGAGTTTTTACCATTTTGACCAGTACCAATAAATAATACAAAGTATTGTAAAAATGACTGATTGCACAAATAACCAAGTATTTCACATAAATGTTTAAATTGTGATTTACTAAAATTATTATCATAATCATGAGACATGTTATACATTAATTCAAAACAATAATTTCTTGAGACTTTATCATATTCTTTCATAAATAATGTAAAATCTTCAAGAGACATATTGTTGACTGATATACCATCTAACGGTTGAAATTCAATATTAATATACCATTGAATGATATAAGTTGGGTCATAAATATAAATGTTATTATTTAATTCTTCAATACGAATTTTTTGATATTGAAATAACCATTTATTTTCTCTAAAATCAAATACACCATTTCTGAAAGCAACACAACCATCTGGCAACCATCTAACATATTTACATTCAGTATCAGGATTAAAACTAATTCTAATTAATGACGTTTTAATATTATCTAAAAATGAGCGAACAATTTCTTTAATTCTTTGTTCAACTTCATCTGTTGATTTTGTTAGATATTTATAACGCAAAATAGCATATAAATTATCTTTTAAAATTTCCATTGCAGTTTTTTGTGACACAAACTTATAGTTTATTTGGTCAAATCTTTTTGCAAGGTAATTTTCATCATGAACATACACTTGACATTCAGATGCTAATTTTAAACGCCATTCAGATAATGTAAAGTTTTTCCAGTAATTTGTTTCAACACCTTTAACGATGTTATCTAATTTCTTTTCAATATCGACTTTTTCTGGCATGTTATCTCTCCTTGTTTAAAATTATAATACATTTTTTACAAAGATACACAATTATCTTTAAATAAAAAAAGGAAGTTTTATCTATTTCTTCCTTTTTTAACTCTATGATAATTATCTGCTATAGTTTCATATCTTTGTTTTTCTCTGAGTTTTTTATTAAACTCATTTAATTCTTTTTTCCAAGTCAAATATACTTTACAGCTCGGATGACATGTTGGTGTACGTTTTGGTGGTACACAACATTTGCAAGGACATTCAGTTAAAGTTAACATGATATTATTGTATTATATTTTACTTTACTTGTAAATCTTCAGCAATTAAATTATCAATTCGAGCTAAATCATTCATAAACATGTTTTCATCATATATTTTCTTTTCTTTTAATGACTCCATCATTCTTCTATCAAGCCAATTATTTTCATAAAACACATGATAAATAACATTATTTTTTTGTCCTGGTCTATGAATTCGTTTTAACCCTTGTTGCCAATCTTTAAATACTGGGAGACTAAACAAGATACATTTATCATATTCTTGCCAATTTTTACCTTCTGACCCACTACCATAATTGACTAACATTATTCGTTTCTTTTCAACTAATTTAAGACCTTCTGACAAATTGCAATATTCGTTATAAAATGTTTCTGATTTAATCAAACCATTACAAACATCAATTTTATAACCTAATCTTTCACACATATCATATATTTCGACAAACTCTGGTGTGTAATTATAGAACAAAATATAATTGTCTTCATGTTCAGTTAATAGTTTTTCAAGTTCAGCTAAACGAGCTTTTTGAAACCACATTGCATTTTCACTATTACCTTGGAATCCAATACTCAATTGTCTTGCTCTAGTATAAAACTTTGTCACACTATCTGCAAGCCAATTTAAGTTTGGATAAGCAATATTTGCATAAAACATATTATTGACTTTTCCATCTTTTTCACCAGGCTTGACAAATTCATTTATATGACGTGCGTTTAATTCTTTATTAATAATTTGTGCACGCAACTTTTTACAAGTGAACAATAACATTTGTTGATTTAATGGAAGTTCATGATATACAAAGATTTGTTCTGGTAAATCTAACACTTCTTCAGATTTTATTGTCACAGCATAATTGTGCACTAAATTAAATAATAATGGTATATTCTTATAATCAACAATTGGTTGTTGCCAAGATGTTAATGATGGAATATTGCCCATAACACAAAATGTTTCTTTAAATGTTGTCCAAGATTTATCCCAACCAAGCAAATTTAATTGAGTATATAAATCTTCAAACCCTTTTGTAAATGGAGTCCCAGTCAATAAATATAAATATGTATTTTTGCTAATTGTGTCACAGAGTGACTTAATTTTCATTAAAGCTTTTGTTCTACTTGAACTTCTACTTTTTATTTTGTGAGACTCATCGACAATAATTGCAACATTTTGATTTCGACAACTTTCTATAAATTCATATACTTGTTTATTTAGCATTGATGTGTTGCGAGTATTTTCACCACCTCTGATAAATGTTGACTCATGATTAGTCATAAATATGTCAACAGTATCTGGTGAAATTTGTGCTCTCCACTTTTTTGCTCCTTTATTGTCAAAATTATATCTTTTATCATACAAATTATATTTAATTGATGATTGAGCAGCCCAATAGAAAAATGACCCATGAACTGTTTTATCTTCAGTTGCTTTTGATGCAGTTGTAATAATTAATATTTTTGTACAATTATGCTTTTCAGCAAAAGCAAGAGACATGGGAGTTTTTCCTAATCCCATGTCTACAAATAGCCCATATGCATTTTTATTTATATTATTATCAACTATCTTTTTCTGATACTCAAATAATTTTGAATAAATAGACATTATTCTTCCTCTTCATGTTTTTGTTCGCCAATAATTTCACTAATACCATTGTTATTTATATGGTTTTTAAACATATCTTTTGTTAATTTATTAATAACTTTTTCAGATTTAATTCCATTATTAATTTTATAGTAAGACTCAGTAAGTTCTTTAAATTTATTCTTTGTACTAAATTGATTTTCTTCAGCTTCTTCACCTTTATATTTTAAGAAATCTGATTCTTCACAAATAATACATTGTTGTTCTTCAATTAAAGCCATATTATCTTCTAAAAAAGTTTTATCACTTAATGAGTCATGAGGAACAATTTTAATATCAATACCATGTTCTCTTAATGCTGTTAAATATGGTCTTAAAAATTCTAAATCACTAACATCTCTTAATACGTTAATTATATTTAATAATTTAATAAATGTAGGTGATATTTTATCTTTGACATGTTCTCCTGAAACAAGTTTTAATGGATTTCCTTCTTCCCATGCATTTCCAGAATAATGCAAATAATCAGCATAAGCATAAATTACATCTCTATCAATATGATAATGATGTGCTACTTCTTTGACTAATCTTTGTTTTTCTTTAATTGCTTCTTCTTGACGTTCTACGTTTGATTGAGTTTCTAAAATTAATTCGTTCATAATTATCTCTCCTTGTATATATGTTATATTTTATATTGTTTTATGTTAAAGATACATTGTTATCTTTAAAAAGAACAAATAAAAAATGGCGTTTGCAACCACCATTTTCTCGAGCTCTAAGATTTATCTATTTCTTGAAACCTTCAATAATCATCTCCTAAGTAGCAAGCTACAAACTCAATAATTATTTCTAATTTCTTTACTTTAGATAACTCCTATTATTAATTATAAACTGTTTTTTAATAAAGTAAACAATCATCTTTAAAAATAAAAGGTGACTTGTAAGTCACCTTCATTATAATCATATCTACTAACTGCTGTTTTAGTGTCAATGATTAATCATTTTCTTCATAATCCCAATCGTAATCAGAATCATTAATATCAAATTCTTCTTTTTTGCCGAATTTTTCTTTAAACGCATCAACAGGGTTATTTTCACTCATAAAATCAAATTCATCAAGTTCATCATTTAAATCAATTAATTCATATTCGAAGTTAGATGGTAACTCACCTTCTTCAATCAAATCTTTTGCTAAATCTAGAGCTTCCATAGCTTTATCATGTGCTTCACCAAGTAATCTGCAAAGAATGAGCATTGGGTCTACATCATCTTTAATAGAGTCAAATGTTCCTCTTATTGTATATGCATCTAAATCAATAATTTTTCTATTTTCTCTTTCACTAGCAACTGACCATTGAGAAATTCCATTTAATAATAAATTGAAATTTAATTCAAATAATTGCATATCTTCGTATGCATACAATATCTTATTTGGTCTTTCAGATTTTTTATCAAAAATATGAGCACCTCGTTTATATAATTGACTTGTAATTGAACCAAACAATTTATTTTTATCTTCAACATCATCATGAATATTGATAACAATTACTTTTTGTCTATCATCTAAAAATGACATATCAATTTTATCACCATTTTTTACTGATGTTGCAAGAAAATTTCTATCCATTTCAATATCATGATTATCAAGTCTTAAAAAACTTGCATCATCAGCTTTAAAATTTGTTTGTAATGATTTGAATTCATATTGAACATTGCTAGGTAAAATTTGTTTTATATTTTCTTCAGCTGTTTGATAAATTACATTTCTTACTTCTTTATCATTGAATTCTTTATCCATATCTTCAACTGCAACATCTTCTTCATAAATTATTACTTCAAATTTTAATAATGAATTTTCACCTTTTTGAATCCATTTATCAGGATATAATGTCCAGTTAGGTAATGTTTGTTTAAATGCTTTTACGAAATCAATAAAAACTTTTTCAGCATAACCTTCTTCAGCATCTTTAAATTTTTTCTCATCAATGACACATGAATCATGCATTTGTTGATAGTGACGTTTTTGCAATGATTTTAAAATGTTAACATCATCTTTAACATCTGGTGAACCAAGATTATCAGCTTTTAATATAATGTTGTAAATAAATGCTAATAGTTGATTAAACCAAAATTGTTCATTATAACTATTTTCTCTTGGGTCACGAGCAACTTTTTTATCAAATTCATATTCAATTTTTGCTAAATACTTTTTTGCTTTTGGTTGACTCGATTTTTCTAAAATAGATACAACTAAATCTCTTAAAGGTTTGTAATTTTTTGTTGCATTGATTTCACTTTTATGTTTTGCTAAATCATAAGCAACTGATGCTTTTTTACCAGCGACTAAATCAGGATGTTGTTCTAAAGCGTCATCAATTTTCTTTTTTAACTCATTTGAAGAGTCAATTAATTTTTTAGTAGCATCACTAATTTTTCTTTTCATATTTATTTCCTTCCTTTACTTAAATATTTATGCTTGTGAATGATTAGAGTTTTCTTCTTCATATTCCTCTAAACGTTCTTCTAAAGTATCTATTTTAATTATATCATTATTTTTAATAAAATATATTACTTTTTCAGTATCAACAACACAGTACTTAGTTTCATTTGTTTCTAAGTCAGTCCCTACATTCAATATCATTCCCTCTTTTTCAAGAGATTTAATAAATACTATATCCCCAATTTCAAACATTTACCTGTTTCCTTTTTTACTTTTCTTTCAATACATTTAATATAGAACCATCTTCCTAATTTTGTTCTACATGTTTTACTAGCATAAATATTAGTGTTTTCATCATACACTACAGTATAATAGCCTTTTTTCATATTTTTAAATTCTCTCCTTTTAAAATAAAATCGCATTGATTTCTCAATACGATTATATATTTTTTAATGCTTTAAATTAATGCTTATCTTTAAATGCCTTCAATTTGAAACCATAACAAATGACTAATATATGGACCAAATTCATCATCAACTTCAACTTCATCGTCATAGATTAAGAATCTACCCATAGTATCTTTTGGTAATTTTCTAACTTCTTCAATTGATATTTTAAAACCACCTGACTCTGGATAAATTGCATCTACTATAGGTAAATTTCCAGCATCATATTCTTCTAAGAATTGTTCAACTGTCATTTCTTGACCATTGATTTCATTCTTTGTCCATTTACCTTGATGTTCAATTTTTTTAGAAACATTTGGTTCTTCTTCAGCAAATTCGTCGACTTGCACTTCACCAAGTGCTTCATCTTTGACTAATACATCTTCAATATCAAATTCTTTAGACTTATATAAATAGTCTGGGTGCATAACATAACCTAATGACTCATCACAGAATTTTTCAAGTTGTTTAAGTGTTCCTTGAATAATCCAGTCACCAGGTTGAAAACCATTTTCACCGACTTTACCAAGAATTTCTAAACCATATTTTTTAGCTTCTTTCATGTCTTCTTTAGTCATACTTGCTGGGAATTGGTAAATATACAAATTTGCATCTTTAACATTTGAACGTGTTTTTAAAATTTCTCTAAATTGTTTTTCTAAACTTGATGGAGCATCATAGAACCAACCATCTTCACCATTAAATAATTCATCTGCTGAATTATAATGTGTTGTAATTTCTTCACCATCTTCTTCAGCCAAACTAATAGTTTCATCATCTGGTTCAACATCAACAGAGCCATCATCATTAAATATGTACCAAGTGACTCCAGCTTGAGAATATAAACTGACTTTATTTCCATATTTAGTTGGATTTTCTCCACCAAAAGGACCACATTGACCTTTGAATGCTTTTGCAACTGCTTTTGCTAATTTTTCACCAAGTGATAATTCAACTGCATCTTCTTTTAATGATTTATGCTTGTGTTTAATACCAACAATTCTATTAGTTTCACCAACATAGTCAAATTTGCCTAATTTATTTTGTAATCTAGCAACAACTTCTGGAAAATATCCCGTTCCTTTGTAATCATAGTAACAAATATCATTTCCATTGATACCTGGTTTGCATTTACGTTTTTCAAAATGATTTGCTAAAAGTTCTTTTTCAACATCAATTTTTTCATCTTTAATAAATTCTTTATCTGGATATGCAATATAAACTACACTGCAATTTTTATATCTTTTTCTAAATTCTTTTTCAGCATCTGCAGGACTTACTGAAACTTTCATTGGTGTATCAATTGCAAAGAATTTACCATTACGATTAGTATAGCCATAAATGAACGGTTTATTTTCTTTCTTAGCATAAGTTAATGCATTATTATAGGCTTTCACTTTATCGCCTTCTGGTTTAGCATCTTTAGAGTCTTTGAGTGCTTTTGCTTTATATGCTCTTATTGCATTAAGCGCTAATTTATTATTGTTGTTCATTTTCTTTTTCCTCCAATTCTTTTTGAACTTTTTTAATCAATTTAACTAATGATTTTTCAGTTAATTTTGATTTTAATTGAAATGTTTGAACTATCATTATGTTTTTCTCATCACAATAAGAAATGTTTAATGAATTTTCTGGGTTATAATTTACTGTGAGTGTAAATTGTTTATTTAACTTTTTCATCATCTCGTCTCAACTCCCTCAAAAAATCTGGTGTCATGATGAGTCTTGCTTTCTTTTCTTTATAATATTTTTCTAACTCATCAATAGTATAACCTTTAACTTTTTTACTTTCAATTACTTGTTTTAGTGAGCTGATTGCTTCTTTGATTTCAATTTCATTTGGCATTTCTTCAGTTTCAACTCCACTAAACACTTTTTCAAGTACTTCGATTGCTTTCTTTCCACTCATTTTTAATCACCTCTTTTATAATATGAAATATTCACCACTATCATATGGCATCTCAAATATATTGTAATAAGGACCTCCAACAAATTGAACATGTTGTTGCTTAATTAACATTGCGAATATTTTTTCAGCAACTAATTCATTGATATATGTTCCTAACCAAACATATTGTTTTGATGCTGTGTCATAACCCTGTATGTCATAACCTTCAGTTGCATTTGCAACCTTTTTAATAGTTGATATTAGATATTCATTATTGTGATTTTGCGTAACAACTTTTATCATAAGAAATACTTCCAAAATAATAACCATTTGACTTTATCTGGTAAATCTGCAAATTTTGTATCTTTGTAATAAATAGCAAAAAAGATTTCTAAAATGATTAGTGCACATATGACTATTGATAAACAAGTTTTTACAATTCTTTTAAATAGTTTTCCAAGAAAAAATTTTTTAATCACATCTAATATCATATTTTAATTATAAACATGATTTTGAAAAAATTATATAATTTTCTCAATATTTTTAATATTGTTAATTGTCATTAATAATTATAAACAATATTCTTCTAAAACAATATTATTATCTTTAAACCATTCTTGTAAAATTGGTCTTTCAGCACAATGTATCTCAGGTTTTTCATGAACTATAAGAACAATTTGATATTTGTCTTTATTTTTTAAATCATTATTTAATTCAGCAATTTTTTCTATAACTGACTCAAACCACATCATTAATGAAGCAAAATCTATTTTATTAAGATGTTCTCGATATTTTCTCATAAATTCACAATGAAATGGAACTTGCTGACAATGTCTTTGACATTCATTTTTCAATTGAGAATATTCTTTATAAGAAAATACCAATGGTGAACATTTTAATCCATTAATAACTTCATTTTTATCTATATGTTGAGTATACCATTTAGGGTCCCACATAGCTGTAGATAATGGTATATCATATTTATTAAAATTTCTAATATTGTTAAAATAACTAATTTTCAAATTCATGTATTTTATTCTGCTAATGGTTTTTCTTTTTCAACTTGAACTGCATCAACAACTTCATCTGAATGTTCTTGTGCATCAGGAATTACAATTTTACTTGCAACATCTTGTAATTTCTTTTCTAACTTTGCAATTGTGTCTTCTAATTCACCGACTTTTCTGTCATATGACTTAAATAAATCTGTTCTGCAAAACTCAATTGTCTTACGTAAATCTAACTCAGTATCATTTTGAGCTCTTAACTCAATATATTCTATTAATGTATGCATCACATAACTTATTTCTAATTTATTATAGTGCCATGTATCTTCTGTACCAACACTTTGATAAATGACGATATTTTTATCAGCTAAAATTGCCTTAATGATAAATTTACCAGCTTTACCTTCATCAGGAAAAGTATGTTCTATTTTATTAACATCATTAAGTAATAATTTTCTTCCTTTGAAATCAATTACTTCTTTTCTCATTTTTTTTATTTTACCTCTCTTAATTTTATTGTATAAGTATTATCTTTTTGACAATTTTTAATATAAAGTGAAGCATATTCTACAGCTTCATCACGAGTGTTGAAATGAATTTCAACAGTATTGTTTTGCAGTTCAATGATTATTTTATACATCAATTACTCCAACTCAGAATCATTTACCATTATATTTAATTTGTTCTTTAATGATATATTTAGTCATTTTTGCCAAATATAACTCACCAACATTAAATGTATTAAGCAATGTGTCCATTTGTAATCTCATTTGAGGCTCATTATTAATCACTTCAGTCGATAATGTTGAATGTGCAATAAATATTTTTAACAATAATAATTTTTCATCTAATGTAAATTGCTCATTCGTCGCTTTAGCATCCATCATTTCTTTATATTGTTTTTCTCTTAATTCTTCAACATCAATTCCATCTGTGAAAAAATAATGTGTACATTCTCCCCACTCATCAGCTTGTTTATAATTTTTATTAAACCAATGATTGACAAGCACAGGATTATCTGACTCAAACTCATCAATTTTCACATGATATTTCCATATCTCGCATTTGTATTTTTTCATTTATTCTTTCTCCCATATATCAGCAATAGGTGTATAAATAAATTTTATCATAAAATATAAAATTGCGATAGGCAAAATACAAATAAAGCCACACAATGAAAATATAGCAACGAAGATAGACTTTAATACTCTCATTTCTTTATGCATCATGATTAATTTTCTTTTGAGTGACCATGACACTTAATAGACCATCTAATTTTTCACCTAATTTTAATGCTTCTTCTTCACTTAACTTAGATGCATACAATGATGCAAATAAGCTGATAGTCAATCCGTTTACAAATGAGTTCCATTCATTCTTTGTAATTTTTGATTTAATTGATTCGACAGTTCTACTATTTTTCTCAAATCCATTAAAAATAATTACAAAAATTTCAAAAATCTCTTGTATTGAGAATTGCTCTACATCATCATTTAAAATTTTTCTTAATAAATCTTCTTGTGTCATAGTTTAATCGTCCGTTTCAGCACTCACTTTACTAAGCGCACGTTCTAATGAATTATAAGCTCTTCTTGCTTGTAAGAAATATTTATCATACTCAGTTTGAATATCATCTGGTAAAATTCGACACATATTTGTTTTGATATTTGAGCCAAACCAACTTCGACTACTCAAACATAGATTTGTGTGATATTTTTTATTTTGTTGAGTTGAAATATAGACAAATAAAATATACTCATGATTTTTACCATAATGTTTCGTATAACACAAATCTTGCCAATAATAAGTGTCATGCTCACTGCTGCCAAAATTATCAGAAATTTCGTTTAATGATACATCTGAAAGTAAATAGAAATTATGCTTTTCAAAAATACGATTTACTTGTTCTAATTTCTCACGTTTAGTCATCACAAAGATACTCCTTCAACAAACAATTCATCATTGTTTTCTGAATAATATTTTTTAACATTACTTTTTGTTAATCTCATAATCATCTCTCCTTGTTGTTATTGTATCATATTTTAGTATTATGTGATACTTTTATCTTTAAATAAAGTTATATATGTGTTTTAGCAATAATATTGCTCATGCATAAGCGTGTATTTTAGCAATAATATTGCTCATGTGTAAGCACATGTGAGTGAGCGCATGTGAGTGCGTTGGAGACTATTCACTTCACGACAAGTAAAGTGTAGAGTGAGGACGAAATGTATGACAAAAAATTCTAGTAAGTTGCTCTAGTAAGTTTCAGTTTTGGGACGTTGAAAAAACTTAATTTTACACTTAAAGATAAAAACTGATTTTTAACGCGAGAAAGTCGGGAAAATTTTACAATGACAAAAACTTACTAGACATTTATATATTTATATATAACTCACACAAAGGCACAGAAGGACTTACTAAAAACTTACTACATCAACTTACTAGAGGACGAAGAGAGATATTATATTATATATAGACGAAGAGATTTTAGTTAAAATTATTAAGAAATTAAGTTATTTCCTATAAACAAAATTTTTTATTTTTAAAGATAAATACTTACAATAAAATATACATATATACATGCACACATATATACATAAGACTGAGAACTAACTTAATTTCTTAATAATTCAATTTTCAAAATTTTATTTCTTTTTCCTTTTTATTATAATTTTTGGTATTTTTCTTTATTTTTAGAAAAGAGTAAAAGTGAGTCAAAATAGAGAAAAACCTTTTTGTTTACATATTTTTGCATTTTGTGTATAATCAAACTGTGAGGTGAAACTATCATGGCAGACTTTACAAAAATTGATTTATGGCTTGGAACATTCGAAGCTGATAAATTTGTATGGAAAAAATTGAAAACATTTAACAACTTTGATAAAGCTTATAGTGCATATAAAAAGTTTGTAAAAGAACAGCTCGAATACGATGATAAAGAGCTGCTCAAAATCTGGAAATCTCCTCGTCTAGATATTGAACTTAAACAAGGTGATGAGTTAATTAACTGGATTGGTGTTTACTGCAAGAAAAAGTCAAAGTCTGAGTTAGACGAAGATGACACTAACAATGACGAAGATAACAGTGACGAAATTAAAGACTCAATGTTAGATTGTTCATTTGGACCAAGACTAAAATAAAACCCCAGTTGTTTGGTTGAACTGGGGGCGTGTGTGAGGGTAGGGTATATAATGACCCCCCCTCTTTTTTTTTATTTTGTAAGAAATGGTGTGATAAACGCGACGAACTCGGGTAGATTGTCAGTCACTAAGTATGAGGCCCCCGTCTGCTTGCAAATGCGCTCCCAACGTTCTTGGTCAGTTGAACGCTTGCCGTTAGGTGCCTTAACTTCTACTTCGACATGAGCTCCATTAACGCACAGCCACAAGTCAGCAGCACCTTTGGGCTCACCTGAGTTGCCAGAACGAACATGTAAAATAATAGGCCCCCCCTGCTCGTATAAGTAGGGATGGAGCCATCTAATAATTTCTTGTTGGACTCTTTGTTCAGGAGTAATGCGTGTCATTAAAAGATACCAAAGATGAGTGGACGTTCATGTACAGAAACGATATTACCATTTTCATCTTTCACATAATATACACGTTTGTCTTGACCACAAGCATGCACGTCAGCAAATGATGTACCGCCTTTATATCCTTTGTCACCAGGTCTTAATTTTTTGTCTTCCATTATATCCTTCCTCCTTTATTTCAAGATATTCTCATAAACGAATTTGAGTTCTTTAAGCGCACATTCAATGTCATGTCTATCCCAAACATTTGTAGTCATTTGCGCTTCGTCTCTTAATTTGTTGAAACGTTGCTCTAATTCATTTCTAATGACCTCTAAGACTTCTTTTTTAGTAGTTAATGGTTCTACATTATTATCAGTCTTTTTGGGTCTCGGTGTGCTTTCTTCCATATACTAACCTCCGAATAAATAAGATGAAGTGTTTTTGTCCTTCATCAATAGACAACTTTAGTGTTAAGTCTCCCAAACCGCGTAGAGGTATTGTCATTATGATGGGAGTGGATTAGGGAGCCACTGAGGAAGGGTGGGGCCCCCTAAGGAAGGTTAAGGACGAACTTGGAGTTGCACCAAGTATATGACTATATCGTCCATATAAGCGGCAACAATACGTGATAGATTGGATGATAGAGGATTGACAATTGATTAAATTGCGCAATTGGTTGTATTGGGACAATTGATATACGTTTATATTATGTATTGTTGCCTGTGAGTATACAAACCCTTTAAGGAGAAGCTATACTCTGAGTAGCCACTGTAGATTACTATTTGCTATGTATCAAGGAGTAGTTGCATCAACAATCGTGTAGAGACAACTCATTTTAATCTACATCAGCTCTGTTTTAATATATGTATATATTATCTTATTTTTATTTTAAATAATTTTGTACCAAGTTGTACATACTTATCTTTAAGCAGTGATGATAACACATTAATATATTGTTGAAATGCTGCTTCTCGACTATACATTAATGATATATCATTTAGTTCATCAGTAATTTCTTTGATAAATTCGTCTTGTTCGACTTGAGTATCATTTATAAAGTATCTCATAATAGTTCTAATTCTCCTTTTCTCTTTAAGAACTCATCTATAACTTCTTGTGGGTTTCTAGCGATGACAATATATACAATCTTGCGAGTTTTACTATCTTCGATGTGATAAACTTGTTCTTCATCGTAATACCAGTAAAATCTTCCGTCGATGTTATAGCGTGAAAAACCATCGCCATAACAAAATTGTCTTTCGACTCTTAAATCTCTTCCCCATCCGCTTTGGACAACTGTGTTATATATTCCGTTTGGGTAAATACCTATGATTTTCATAACAATTCAAGTTCTCCCTTTGAGTTCATTTTAGCTGCATATTTCAAACCCCATTCAGTCCAAACAGCACCTCTAATTTGAGTTTTATCTAAGCCATTTTCTTCACAATAACTTAATAGTGATTTTAAATCAATAAAATGCAACCATTTCTTTTCATGAATATCATAAATAACAAACTCATCGAAACATTCTTCAATCATATCTGTTTGTTTTAAGATATTGTTCTTTTGAATGAAAAGATGACTACCATTCAATTTACTTGTGTATTTTATACCACCATTTATTTCACCATCTTCTTTATATGCAACTAAGTTAAATATTCTTCCGTCTTGCGTTCTAATGTATTTCATAATAACACATCCTTCAATGATTTATATTCTTCTTTGGTTAAACATAATTCGCTTTGATTTGTTCCTTTATAAATAAAGTTGTAATCTCTTAAACTTTTACATTGAAATAAATAGCGAACATCCACTCTTTTCTTTTTAATAATATCTAATACTTTGAGTTTCTTTTGAGTTTCTTCATCAAACAGTGGCTCAATTTTGTTTAATGCTTCTAATTCTTTACTCATCTTTGATTTCCTTTGATAATAAAACAACTATCGTATTATTACTCAATTTCCATTTTTCAAGTAAATAACCTTTTTTGATATATTTATTTACTTTTTTTGTTAACTCACATGGAAATGTATCATATATAAACTTATATTCTTTCATAACAATTCCAACTCTCCTTTATCGTTCATTTTTGCTACATAGATAAGACCTTTTGAAGTCCAGATAGCACCATAGATTTTAGACAAATCATCAAACTCATTTAATGGTATCGTTCTTCTTTCATCTTCAACATAATAGACAAGACATTTATTTTTACTATCAAACTCATCATATAACCACCCACCTGTGTTAGTTGTTTTTAATTCGCTTGCATCTACAAACTCATCGCACAATTCTTCAACAGTGTTAGCAAGTCTATAAGTATGTTTTTCATTACTGCCTAGTAATCTTTTTATCATTATGCAACTACAACCAATTTTCTTTTCAAATGGACTACATAATTCAAAACTATTTTCAGTTTCATCTATGATTTCATATATTCTGTTTTGTGTTCTAATGTATTTCATTTTTCTAGCCAATCCTGTATTTTTTTAAAGTCTTCTTTCATTCCTAGCGTATGAATGTTGCATAGAAATTGAGCAACTGTTCCATATCCATGTTTGTAATTTTTTTTGAATAAAAGACCACTTTTTTATGATTTCTAACACTTCTAAATCTTTTATAATAATGTCATAACATTCTTCAATAGATACTTTCTCATGAGTATTCAAATCAATAAATCTAAAATCATCTCTAACTTTCTTTTGATTTGTCATTAATAAATATAATGCTTCTTTACTTGTCATTTTCTAATTCCCTTTTTAGTAATTGAAATTGACGTAGCGTTAACATACTTCTTCTCTGTTTAGTTCGTTTGTAAATGAAGTAGTTGTATCTGTCTAATTCATCACATTCTTCTAATAAGACCATATCGACTCTTTTTTGAATAATGATTTGCAAATTTTGATTTTCAAAGTGTGCTTGTTCTACTAGATTTCTTTCTTGAAATGTTAAATTATCATTTTTGCTTTCAACATACGCTTGAATAAGCAATTCTGTGTTTGAATATTTACTCATAATATCCCCCCCCCTATTTATCACAAAATGGACAGTTATC